>JAJRZC010000069.1 GCA_024275435.1 Alphaproteobacteria bacterium | reverse complement strand
CATCCTGCGCGACGATAAGGGAGTTAACAATGGCGCTTGAATTTGCGCGAAGCTGGGTCAAGGGATTTTCCCGACCGGTTGGACTAATGGCAACGCTGTCGCTTGGATTATTTTCTGGCGGTTGTGCACAGATGGGGGTGCCGGAAATAACGGGCTCACTTGCTTCGGGAGCTGGTGGTGGCGCGATGATGGCGCAAGCTGGCGGCCAGCGGGAGGAAAGCGAGCTGCAAAAGGCGACGAGATACTGGGGCAAGAAATTCAACGAGCATCCTCGCAATCTTGATAATGCGATCAATTACGCGATGAACCTTAAAGCCATGGGCCGGAAAAGGCAGGCTTTAGCTGTTTTGCAGCGTGTCAGTAATTTTCATGGGGACAGTCGGCGATTGGCTTCTGAATATGGAAGGCTCGCGCTCGATCTAGGCCAATTAAAAGTTGCTAAAAAAGTACTTGCCATGGCTGATGATCCTTCTGATCCTGATTGGCGTGTCATATCTGCTCAAGGGACGGTTCTGGCCAAACAGGGGCAGTACGCCAAGTCGATCCCGTACTATGAACGGGCTCTTAAATTGGCGCAGGGACATCCTTCTTTGCTCAACAACCTTGCTCTAGCCCATGCTATGAATGGTGATCCGCAGACGGCAGAGACTATTTTGCGTCAAGCTGTAGCTTCGGGCTCGGCTACGAAGAAAGTTCGTCAAAACCTTGCGTTGGTTCTTGGTTTGCAGGGAAAATATGATGAAGCGACGCAAGTTTCGTCGCGGGATGTTGCCAGCTCCCAGGCTGTTTCCGATACGCAGGCCATTCGCAAAATGGTGAAATTGGATCCTCAGTCAATTCCAAAAACTCAGGCGACGCAAATTGCGGGCGGGCTGAAACCGACAACTCAAGATGGGATACATGGGACTACGAGCGGATGGGATTCACAGGTTGCCACAGCCCAGCTAAATGATCTGAGAAACTAAACCCTTTCTAGATGGGTCATTGAATTTCATTTCCGTTGCAGGTCGTGATGATTGACCGTCTGCTCCGCTAGCCTGTTCGATTTACCACCGCGCTATTCGTCATCGAAAAAGCCGGGCCATGGGCGACGTCGAGCGGCTTGAGTAGAGTAAAACTATACTATTCCCACTTTCCTTCTCCTGGTGGGCTGACTCCAACATTTTCGAAGCTTTCGGGCGGGTCAAATCGCTCAACATGCGGCGTTGCGCAGTTTTTCCGCTGCCCCACTAGGTGGGGTGGTTTTGTTTGTGGAGTGTGCCGGGCTAAACTTGGGTGTGAAGGGTATGATTTCATGAGTGAAGATTATAAAAGTTTGGCTGAAGGGTTGTTGCCAAGTGTTTTGGCAGCGGGTGCACGGGTGATGCACTATTTTGGAAGCCCGCGTGGTGTCGAGACGAAAAGCGATGGCTCCCCGGTTAGCGTTGCGGACCGCGAGGCGGAACGGATCTTGATAGATGCTTTGCGCCGGGTCGCGCCAAACATTCCCGTGGTTGCAGAGGAAGCCGCTTCAAGCGGGCATTTTCCTGAAACAGGAGACCGGTTCTTTCTGGTGGATCCGCTTGATGGAACCAAGGAATTCATTGGAGGGCGGAACGAATTTACGGTCAATGTGGGGCTTGTGTCAGATGGCGTTCCTGAGTTCGGAATTATTTATGCACCTGCACTTGGCCAAATGTATCTGACGCTGTCGGAACAGTGGGCGATATTTGTGCAAGTTCCACAGGATCAGAAAGGTTTGTCTCTTTCGGACCTTGTCAGTGGTGCCTTACCCTTGAAAACCAGATCAATGCCCTCTGCCGGTGGGGTGAGTGTCGTGGCCAGCCGTTCTCACGGATCTGATGCGCTTGAAGCGTGGCTTCAAAGTGTGAATGTCGCGCAGCGGTTGAGTATCGGCTCTTCCTTGAAGTTTTGTCTGATTGCGCAAGGGGACGCTGACATATATCCACGCTTTGGGCCGACGATGGAATGGGATACGGCGGCTGGGCATGCCATTGTTTCGGCGGCGGGAGGTGTTGTGACGCTTGAGGATTGTTCCACGCCTTTGCATTACGGCAAACGCGAGAAGGACTACCTCAACCCTAGCTTTATTGTTTGGGGCCGTCGGGAAAACTGCAAGCACTGGCGAGGTTTGTCTGTTTCATGATGAGACCGAGCTTTTTGAAAAGTTGCAGGCGTTGGCGTAATTCAGGCTGATTATTTTTTATCCAGAAGTTTTTCATAGAGGGTGAAAAGTTTCTCGGCCTCGATTCGCCAATTGTAGGTTGTGGCAATGCTTTCGCGGCCTCGTTCGCCCATCATCATTGCTTCATCCGGGTTTTTTATTATCCAGCGTATGGCCTGGGCGATCTCGTCCGGCTTGGATGGGTCGACAAGAAGACCGCATCTGGTTTCTTCAATTATTTTTCTCCACAATGGAAAGTCGGAAGCGATAACGGGCAATCCGGAAGCCATGTATTCGAACATTTTTACTGGAAGAGAGTCGAGATAGGCCGGTGTGGGATGAAGGAGTACGAGGCCGGCTCGGACCTGGCCTAAGATGTTCGTGACTTCGTTTCTACCGACAAATCCGTGATCGATGACATTGGTCCAGCCGGGCATGTTGCTGAGTTGCTGGCGCAGGGGCATTGGGTCTATTTTGCCAGCCAGATGAAGCTTCAAGTTTTGGATGTCGCTTAAGTGATCAAGGCTTTTGATCATCTCTATGGCACCGCGCACCTTGGTTATTCCACCTATGTAGGCGATTGAAAGGGGACGTTGTTTGTAGGGTGGACCAGTTTGAGTGTTAAATTCCGATTGAAGTGGAAAATTTTGTACGACAATTGTTTTTTTTGCGGGGAAGTTTTTTGCGATTGTCGGGGTTGCGGCGACGATGGCGTTGAATGCGCGGGCGGTTAGCTGCTCGAAAATATTGACCATACTCGCGATGGGTTTGCGAAGTGGGCTGGCGATCCAGTGTTTGGAGAGAATTTGCTGGGGCAGGTTTTCATGGACGTCGTAGACGATCTTATGACCGAGTATTTTTAAAAGAAGGGCCATTGGGATCAACTCAGGATCGTGGATATGGACGATCCGAGGTTTTTTTTTCCGAACGTGCGAAAACATTTTGAGTGGTTGGCGGATCATGCGCATGAGACGGTTGCGCCCGTGGTAAGCACCGATGTCGATGATTTCCAAGCTGGTGCTTTTGTCTTTCTTGTCGCCAAGTCCATCACCGACGAACAATGCAGTTTGCGGGTATCGGGTCGCCAGGGAGCGGCACTGCTTGACCAGTATGCGAGTATCCGTTCGGGGATGAACGGTTGTGCATTGCGCGATTTTTATCCGGTCATACATTGTGTTGTGTTCTTGAGCAAGAAAGCCTGCCTTATGAGGTCATTGAGACCTGTGTGTTTTGATACGGGCAGTTTCGCTTCTAGTATTCCAGTGGCAGGCCGATGCGTTTTCCGTCTCGGGCGGACATGTAGAGGGATATGAGCAGCTCCAATGAGCGCAGTCCCTCGCGGCCGTCGGTTTCCGCTTCGGCCTCGCCGCGCAGTGTTTTTATGACAT
>JAJRZC010000068.1 GCA_024275435.1 Alphaproteobacteria bacterium | reverse complement strand
CAAGGTTGAAGGGGCCAACCGCCCGCATGATTTTTACCGCTTCCTCGATATTGGAAGCCTCAAAGACCTGAGTTTTCGGCAACATGCGGTTGATTATGCTTTGTAGCGACTCTCGGAAGAGTGGGTGATCGTCAACAATCAATATTCGCATTATCGGCCCAGTTAACACACAGCATGTCAATATTTCATCAATGTTCTAAAAAACGTCAATAGCTCATCAGCATTTTTAAGAACGTCAGTAGTTTGCATCAATTACATGCGATATTGGGCCCCGGCAAGATTCAAAGATCCGGGGCCCAATTTCTTGGTCGTGAATAACTCGGCTAGTTAGCAGCCATTTTCTTGGGAAGTTTGAAGACCCAGAATGTGCCGCCCTGGTTTAGGTATTTGACCGTCTTGGCCACTTCACCACCCCAAAGAGGAACAGCGCCGCCCCAACCCGAAGCTACACCGATATACTGCTCGCCATCGGCTACCCAGGTAACGGGAGGTGCGACAATTCCTGAGCCGGTCTGGAATTTCCACAATTCCTTGCCGGTCGAATCGTCGAGAACCTTGATGAAGCCTTCAGGTGTACCGTAAATCACCAGGCCGCCAGCAGTGGTCAGCACGCCACTCCAAAGTGGAGCCTTGTTGTTGACCTGCCATTTAATCTTGCCGGTCATTGGATCCATCGCTTTGAGTGAGCCGATATGATCCTTGAACAAAGGCTTGATCGTGAAGCCGGCGCCCAGATAGGCCGCACCCTTCTTGTAGGTGACGGGCTCGTTATGTATGTCCATGCCCCATTCGTTCGATGGGATGTAGAACAATTTAGTCTTCTGACTATAGGCGATTGGCATCTGGTTTTTGCCACCAAGGAATGATGGGACAGCAAAGATAGCCTTGCCCTTTTTACCAGACGATTTGGTCGGATCTCCAGGATAGTTTGCCATGATATAGTCAGGACGGCCATTAGCCTTGATGCCTTTTGCCCAGGAAATATTTTTGACAAAGGGGGCTGCACGGATGAATTTACCATTGGTGCGATCAAGAACATAAAAGAAGCCGTTACGATCAGCAGTTGCCGCCAGTTTTTTACCACCGGCATCGAATGAAACCAGCTCGTTTACGCCGTCATAGTCCCAACCGTCATGAGGTGTGGTCTGGTAGTGCCACTTGATCTCACCTGTATTGACGTCGAGCGCCACACGGGAGCACGAGTAGAGGTTGTCACCGGGACGCAGATGAGAATTCCACGGTGCCGGATTGCCCGTTCCAACGAAAAACAACTTGGTGTCTGGGTCGTAAGTTCCACCCATCCATGTGGCGGCACCGCCCCATTTCCACATATCGCCCGGCCATGTGGCGTTTTTCTTGCCAGTCATGGTGGACTTTCCACCCTTCAAGCTTCCCATATGACCTTCGACAAGTGGGCGCTCCCAGACAAGCTCACCGGTTTCGACGTTTCGCGCCTGTACACCACCGACAATGCCGAATTCACCACCGGAATTTCCGGTTAAAATCAGCGGGCCATGCTTGGAGGGAACGATCGACGGGGCAGCAGTATAAGAGTAACCGGCTTTGAAGTCGCCGATCTTTTTGCGCCATACGACTTTGCCCGTTTTGGCGTTGAGTGCTACGAGTTTGGCATCAAGTGTACCAAAAAAGACTTTGTCGCCATATATTGCAGCGCCTCGGTTGACAACATCGCAGCAAGGCAGAATGCCTTCTGGCAAGCGTGCATCATACTGCCAAATCTCCTCACCTGTTTTTGCATCAATCGCCCACATGCGGCTGTAGGAGCCGGTGATATACAAGACACCATTGTGCAGAAGCGGCTGAGCTTCAAATCCACGCTGCTTTTCGCCACCAAGCGAGAAGGCCCAGGCGGGAACAATGTTCGCTACATT
>JAJRZC010000006.1 GCA_024275435.1 Alphaproteobacteria bacterium | reverse complement strand
GAACTCGTCGTCATAGATTTCTTGGAACAGATCTTTGAAGCGTCCATCATAGGCCTTCAAGATGGTATTCTTAGTTGAAAGATAGACAGGAAAACCGCGATCAAGACCATAGTTCATAGACGCACGAGCAAAATCACGAATGGAATCATCCAGATTATACATTGCCATCGCAATGCCCGAGCCCGGTGCCTGAAACACTTCCCGTTCTATGGTTTGCCCATCCTCACCAACGAACTTGATAGTTAAAGTCCCCGCTCCTGGGAATCTAAAATCAGTTGCGCGGTATTGATCACCGAACGCATGACGACCAACGACAATAGGCCGGGTCCAGCCGGGCACCAGTCGTGGCACGTTCTTGGCGATGATGGGTTCTCGGAAAATAACCCCACCAAGGATGTTGCGAATCGTACCGTTGGGCGATCGCCACATCTTTTTCAAGCCAAATTCTTCAACACGTCCCTCGTCCGGAGTGATTGTCGCACATTTCACCCCAACGCCGTGCTCCTTGATGGCATGAGCGGCATCAATTGTGATCTGGTCGTCAGTGGCATCGCGACTTTCGATTCCTAAATCATAGTAGGCTAAGTTGACGTCGACATAGGGATGGATGAGTTTATCCTTGATGAAAGACCAGATAATGCGCGTCATCTCATCGCCGTCCAGTTCAACAACTGTTCCGGTCACCTTAATCTTCTTCATGTCTTGTAATCCCAATGTCTTTCCAGGTCGAAGTAACTATGCTGTTTTCAGTAAAATCCGGCGGGCACCATAACGGCGCAGATGCAAAGCAACAAGTAGGCCCTCAAATGACACCAGGAGACAAGTGCTGAGGTGAAGGTAACTATTGAAAACAGGGACAATTATTCCGTTCCCGTGATCGAGGGGCTCGACATTGTCTTGTCCCGCCTGGTCGAAACCTGCCACGGCTTACCTATCGACGAAGCCTTAGGCAAACTCGGGATGGAAAACATCGATCATGAGACCCTCGATGATATCCTCATTTACTGCGCCACAAGATCCTGTGAGCAGCAAAACGCCACCTGTCCGGGCTGTCGTTTGCATCTTAAAGCACAATCAATCACATCTATTGATCAGTATGTTGCCTCCCATGGCAAAATTAGCATCGGTGATGGCGGTGCGGCCCATATGGTAATTCTCGGGCCGGGAGAACGAAATACACACGTCAAATCATTTGAAACATTGGTAAAGACTTGGGAGGGAGAGGAATACTGGTATTGGGCCCGTCGTGTGTTGCGTAAATTGCGCCATGGCGTCCGCCGCGCTCATATTAAAGGGCGCCCCTTTGCAGAAGATGGGCAAAACCCTGCGGTTATTCTTATTCAACCGCAGTTGGCTGATAATATCGGTATGTGCGCGCGCGCTATGGGCAACTTCGGCCTCGATTCACTAAGAATGGTAAAGCCCCGCGATGGTTGGCCCAACGAGCGTTCCCGCGTTGCTGCTTCAGGAGCCAACTACATTATCGATGGCGCTACGGCCCATGAGAGTGTCGAAGATGCGGTGTGTGACCTGAACTGGCTTTGCGCCACCACAGCACGTCAACGAGACCTCCATAAACCCGTAATGACCCCCACACAGGCCATAGCCGAAATGAGGCGGCGTATCGGGCAGGGTCAAAAATGCGGCATTTTGTTTGGACCAGAAGCCAGTGGAATGTCCACCAGTGATCTGGAAACCGCCGACGCACTTGTCATGATTCCTGTAAACAACGAGTTCGCCTCATTGAATCTTGCTCAGGCCGTATTGATAATGGGTTACACCTGGATGCTCAACCATGGTGAAAAAAGCCTTGGCAGGGTCACCAGAAATGAAAAACCCATCCAATCTGGGCTTGACCATAAAGACAGCACGCCGGCGACAAAAGCTGAATTGATCGGGTTTTTCGAGCATTTAGAAGCAGAACTGGACGCGCGAGGGTTCTTTAACCCGGCACATCGTCGCCGTACCGTGGTGCAAAACCTACGTACACTGTTCACACGTGCTCAACCCACAGCCCGGGAGGTCCGTGGCTTACGTGGTATTGTTGCAACGCTAACACGCGCCAAAGGAGGTACCAACAAGACGAAGGAATAGGTCGCCATATTCAAGACACCTTTTAAGCAGAGCGATGCGCAACAACGGAGGCGCGCGGATCTGCTATGAACGCGAGCCCGACCGGGAATCCGCGCCAAGCCATATTTTTGGTCCTTTGGTCGCGATATCAGGCACAATCGGAGAAATCCGGCAATGCCTAACCATGTATTCGGTAAGATGGCACGACCAATTCACGGTGCCAAAAAGATCGGTGCCTAAAAATATAACACTCAATATTTAAACAGACATAGGTGTTGACGGGAGATGCGGAGAATGAAGAAGGCGGGGACGATAATAATCGGGGGAATGGTGGCAGCCTTGTTAATGGCTTCACCCGCGGCCGCTGAACAACTCAGTGAAAAGTCGGTGCGCACATTCATGAGCTATGCGTGGTCGCTCGTACCCCAAAGGTTCACGCCGCCAAACGGTAAGCCCATAATTATTGACAAAACCAAGCCCGATGAAGTGATGGTGCCGCTTGACGTTGCACGCGAAGTCATCCGGGTCGGTCGTCTATCTGCCCACGCCCAGATTTGTGATATGGCAGAAGTCCAAAGAGATAACTACCGTTCTTTGATGAAGCGGGAGAGTCTGAAGGATAAATGGACACCCCAGCAGATGGTCTATATTAGCCAGCTCCATCTAACTACCGTGATGCTCCTCACCGGTAAGATAAAGGTAACGGTTAAGGACGGTGACAAGGAAGTTGTGGTTGATGATGGCAGCAAGGCTAAAGCGCAGACTTGCTCAGATGAGCAACGCGTCAAGGTAAAAGAGGTAATCGCAGCCTATGTTAAAGCTGGACCCGACCTTGCCTCAAATTCAAAAAGTGCGGTAAAAACTCAGCCTACAGCCAAAAAATAACGATAAGTTCGCCCGCCCACGAATATCAGCGGTCTTTTTTGTCTTTCTAAGTTGACGAGACCGCCCGATGCAACTAAAAGTCAAAAACTTGAGCGAGGGCCCCTTTTTGGGGCCCCGCTTTTTTGCGCACCTGCGGTTGAAAATGGGACCCTTAAGCCAGTTTTAGGCTAATCTGAACCAAATTCAGCCTGTCGGCCTTGTGATGATCAATTGATTGGCCACCCATCAAGGCAGAGGAGGGGCGCTCCAAACGCACACTATCAAAATAGCTCATGGACGGGACATGATCTTCTGTTGGGCGATGGAGATATGCTGCGGTAAAGACGCAATTTTAAGACGATCCATGGAGTGTTTATACTATGAGCAAGCGCAACAGCGCCAAGCATAAAATTGACCGCCGCTACGGTGAAAACATCTGGGGGCGCGCCAAAAGCCCGCTCAACAGACGCCAATCGCGCCCTGGCCAGCATGGCGAGCGGCGCGTCGGCAAGACTTCCGACTTCGGCCAGCAACTTCGCGCAAAGCAGAAGCTAAAGGGCTACTACGGTAACATCAACGAGCGACAGTTCTTACGTATTTACAAGGAAGCTGTGCGCCTGAAGGGTTCGACGTCCGAACACATCATCGGCCTTCTCGAGCGACGCCTCGATGCTGTGGTGTATCGTTCAAAACTCGTTCCAACTGTTTTTGCTGCACGTCAGTTCGTCAGCCATGGCCATGTCACCGTCAACGGACGCAAGGTCACCATCCCAAGCTATCGCTGCAAGGTAGGCGATCTGATCGAAGTTCGTGAAAAAGGCAAACAGATGAGCCTGGTTCTCGAAGCCATTCAAAGCCCCGAGCGCGACGTGCCCGATTACATCGACGCCGATCATTCTAAGATGACAGTGAAATTCCTGCGCATCCCCGCATTGTCCGACGTACCCTACCCAGTGCAAATGGAACCAAACCTCGTGGTTGAGTTCTATTCTCGATAAGATGCGCGTCGCTACATCAAATTTTCAAAAAGGCGGGCCAAGGTGCCTGCCTTTTTTGTTGATAAAGGATCGCCAACATGTCCAAGATTAAAATCTCCTATTATTCTGACGTGCTGTGTATTTGGGCCTATGCCTCGCAGCGGCGCCTCAACGAGTTGGCGAAAAAATTTGGCTCAGATATTTCAATCCATGCGCACTTTTGCTCGATTTTTCCCGATGCCTGGGGAAAGATAGAAAAGAATTGGAAAGATAAAGGCGGCTTTGAGGGCTTCAATTCCCATATTTCCGAAGCTGCAAAAACCTTCACTCACGTCCAAGTTCATGATCGCCTGTGGTTGGAAACAAAACCGCGCACATCAGAAAGCGCGCATCTGTTCTTAAAGGCCATCGAGATCATTGAGCAGGAAACAACACCTGACCAGCAAGAAAAACCCTATCTTGAGCGCGTTACAACACAGGCCGCATGGGAAATTCGACACGAATTTTTCGCCAATGGCAGGGATATTTCCAACTGGCGCGTACTGAGCGAAATTGCGAGCCGTTTCGGGGTTGAATACGCCCACGTGGAAGAAAAAATTTATAACTCGCAAGCCGTCGCACAACTTGCTAACGACTACATCTTGAGCCGTGAACATGCCGTTGAGGGAAGCCCAACATTTATCATGAACGATGGCCGCCAAAAACTATTTGGCAATGTCGGCTACCGTCTGCTCGAAGCCAACGTTCAAGAGTTGTTACGTAGCCCCTCAAACCAAGAAGCAAGCTGGTGTTAGATAGGCCCATCAGTAGAAAAGTTGTGTGCTTTCAGCCGCCACGCGAATCGTAAACCATGTTCAAGGGGGATATATGCGGTTTAATTCAGGTGTGGATAAAACAAGAACATAATCGATATTGTCAATATTATTCAATGAATTAGAGGTCACTTGCCAAATGAG
>JAJRZC010000067.1 GCA_024275435.1 Alphaproteobacteria bacterium | reverse complement strand
GCATTTAAAGCCGTGCGTAAAAACGTCAGCCCTGCAACACCGGGAATTTCCATCGGATACTGGAAAGCCAGGAACACACCGTTAGCTGCGCGTTCATCAGGCTCTTGATCAAGCAGCGATTTCCCATTCCACAACACATCACCTTCCACCACCTCGTAGTCGTCGCGCCCTGCAAGTACATAGGCAAGCGTCGACTTGCCAGATCCATTGGGTCCCATGATGGCATGCACTTCACCTTTGGGAACCACAAGATCGATACCCTTGAGGATCATCTTGTCCTCACTCGCGATCTTCACATGCAGGTTCTTGATTTCAAGCATTCTCAATTATTCTCCAAAATCTCATACCAGCGAACATCTTCCGCAGCAGAAAAAATCTTCTCCAAAAAACGCACGGTTTAACCAACCGAGCCCTCAAGTGAAATTCCAATCAGGCGTTGCGTCTCAGCCATGAATTCCATGGGTAGTTTTTGCATCACTTCACGCACAAAGCCGTTGACAATGAGCGCAACCGCCTCCTCCTCGGACAAACCGCGTTGTCGGCAGTAAAACAACTTGTCATCGGAGATCTTCGACGTTGTTGCCTCATGTTCAAAATGAGCTGTGGAATTTTTCGCCTCAATATACGGTACCGTATGCGCACCGCACTTGCTGCCAATCAAGAGCGAATCGCACTGTGTAAAGTTACGCGCATTGGTAGCCTTGCGATGCGCCGAAACCAGCCCGCGATAGGTGTTATCGGAACGCCCCGCAGCAATACCCTTTGAAATAATCCGCGAAGACGTATTCTTTCCCAGATGGATCATCTTGGTTCCGCTGTCGATTTGCTGGCGGCCGTTCGACACCGCGATTGAATAAAACTCTCCTCGGGAATTATCGCCCCGCAAAATACAGCTAGGATACTTCCATGTAATGGCCGAGCCTGTCTCAACCTGCGTCCAGGATATTTTCGAATTGTTTCCGCGACAATCTCCACGCTTGGTGACAAAGTTATAGACACCGCCAAGCCCATCCTTGTCACCCGGATACCAGTTCTGCACCGTGGAATATTTTATTTCCGCGTCATCAAGAGCAACTAACTCCACCACAGCGGCATGTAACTGGTTTTCGTCACGCATCGGTGCCGTACAGCCTTCCAGATACGAAACATAAGAACCTTTCTCCGCAATAATAAGTGTGCGCTCAAACTGCCCCGTATTTTTCTCATTGATCCGAAAATACGTCGACAGCTCCATGGGGCAACGAACACCCTCTGGAATGTAAACAAACGACCCATCGGAGAACACCGCAGAGTTAAGCGCGGCATAGTAGTTGTCGGACTTGGGAACAACCGATCCAAGGTACTTTTTCACAAGCTCCGGATACTCTCGTACCGCTTCAGACATTGAGCAGAAAATAACACCGGCTTTGCCCAACTCTTCTTTGAACGTTGTCACCACTGAAACGCTGTCAAACACAGCGTCAACCGCAACCCTGGCACCCTTAACGCCAGCTAGAACAGCCTGCTCACTCAATGGAATGCCGAGCTTTTCATAGGTTGCCAACAGCTCAGGATCAACTTCATCAAGGCTCTTCGGGCCTTCTGAGTTTTTAGGCGCAGCGTAGTAATACAACTCCTGAAAATCGATTCTGGGATAGTCCACTTTCGCCCACGTGGGCTCAGTCATCGTCTGCCAACGTTCATAGGCATCAAGACGCCAATCCAGCATCCAAGAAGGCTCGCCCTTCTTCTCGGAAATAAACCGGACGATATCCTCGTTAAGTCCCTTTGGGGCCTTAACCGTCTCAATATCAGTCTCAAACCCATACTTATACTGGTCGACATCGATTTTCTTGACTTCATCGATAGTCTCTTGGACCGCTGCCATAACTTTAACTCTCTCTTTAGTGGTTCCCTATGAACCAAAGTTTCAAACTTGAGTCTGTGACCTGCAATCACAATGTTTGCAGACCAAAATAATTAGCATTCACAAACTTACGGACCGGCCGGATGCATCACAAAATTTTCTCAAGCAATCTGCTTTCTCATCTGCTTTTCATTCGTTCGCCTGGAAAATATATGCCCCGTAACAGAGCGCCAGGCTTCTAGAAAACGTGCAACATCTTCTTTCGTGCTAGACCACCCCAAAGAGATGCGCATTGCACAACCCGCCTCAGAGTCGCTATAACCCATCGCCTTCAAAACGTGAGAACTTGCCACTTTCCCCGATGAACACGCCGACCCGGCACTCACCGCCACACCGGCAAGATCAAGCGCCATAACCAGCGTTTCACCTTTGACGCCCGGCACCCCAATACATGCTGTGTTGCAGACCCTTTCCCCAGAACCACCCACAACGAAAGCACTTGGTGTAATCTCACAAACGCCCTGCTCAACTTCATCACGTAACGCTCGCAGCAAACTCGAATGCGCCACTTCTTGTTCAGATGCCGCCAGTTGCGCCGCCACCCCAAAACCCGCAATGGCCGCAACATTTTGCGTACCCGAGCGCCGGCGCAATTCCTGCCCACCGCCACGCATCATTGGTGAAATGGACAATCCCGCACGTACAAACAAGGCTCCAACACCCTTAGGACCACCAATTTTGTGAGCGGAAAGAGACACGAAATCCGGTTTCGCAATCTCAAGCAGATCCCGATGGCAGGCTCGGATCTGAACGGCATCAACATGCAAAATCGCGCCGGGGTACAAATCCACAATGCGGCGAACTTCACCAAGCGGCTGAACAATTCCCGTTTCACCATTCACCGCCTGAATGCTCACCAAGACCGGTTTATCAAGAGGTTTATTATGTTGCTCCTGCACCAACGGAAGCGAGGCAGTGCAATCATCTTCCCTCTCAACCCGTTCCAAAAGTGACCCAAGCAGAAGTTCAAGCGCAACCAGATCAACAATACCCTTTTCATCAACCCCCACCTGATGCCTAGGGCAGTCGCAGCAAGAGGCCGGCTCAAGCACAGAATCATGTTCAACCGAGCTGGTTATAACCGCCGCCCAAGAAGCACCAATCACCCAGTTGTTCGATTCCGTAGCGCTGCTCGTAAATACAATCTCTTTCGAGCTAGCCCCAATATAAGACGCAACTTTCGCCCGTGCCTCCTCAACCAACCGAAGCGCCGCGCGCCCTTCACCATGAACTGATGATGGGTTGCCCACAGCATCTAAGGCATCAATAACAGCAACACGTGCCTCATCACGCAACGGAGCAGTCGCGTTAAAATCAAGATATGTTCGCGCAACAGCCAATACGTGCCTCAGGTTTCTCTATTGTTCCATAAAAGTTCATTTGAGCATCGCTGAACGAAATCTCAATGGAAGCCACCCAGCTCCCTGGAAACAAACCACCAGACCTGATAAGACCGCTCTTCCAAGAGCAGAACCAAGCCAAGGGTCCAGAATTTTTTGCAAAGCCCACAACCACATCCGAGCCAACAACCAGATAAAGTGCCACACACAGAACGCGGCACTTGCAAGGGAACACCCCTCTTGTGCTAAGAACGACCCTTCATATCTATGAGAAGCCGCAAAGCGGAAGCGCGGATTAATTTTGAACCGTTCTAAACTAGACCCAAATATGAAAATACGGCGCACGGATGTCAAGTCTGGGGTGCAATCATCGCGATGTGGGCGCGAAGCAAATGCGCACGCCTCAATTATCCACTCAGCACCCTAAGGCGCCAACGCCCAATCTGGGCCTCTATGTGCCGGAATCGCTGAGTAACTAAGAAGTATTGAGCAAATAACAGGAAACAAATGCCTGAGCTGATCCTAAACGGACCTGCTGGCCGCCTTGAGGCCCGCTATAACCATGTGCCAAAGTCCGATGGCCCCATAGCCCTCATTTTGCACCCGCACCCCCAATTCGGCGGCACAATGAACAATCAGGTTGTATACAGCCTATATCATGCCTTTGCCGAGCGTGGGTTTTCGGTTCTGAGATTCAATTTCCGTGGTGTTGGTCGTTCTCAGGGTTTCTGGGATGGCGGTCCTGGAGAACTGGCTGACGCCGCTTCCGCCTTGGACTGGCTACAGACCCTTAAACCCGATGCGCGCTCATGCTGGATCGCCGGTGTCTCATTCGGCACCTGGATCGCCATGCAGCTTTTGATGCGCCGCCCGGAAATCGAGGGCTTTTTATGCGTTGCGCCCCCCTCCAATCTTTACGACTTCTCTTTTCTTGCACCCTGCCCCTCTTCGGGCCTCATGGTGAACGGCAGTGCCGACCGAGTCGTTCCCACAGCTTCGGTTGCAGACCTCGCGGCAAAGCTGAAAACGCAACGCGGCACATCAATCGAGCATCAAGTCGTCCCCGACGCCAATCACTTCTTCGAAAACAAGATTGACGAGTTGAACGAGGTGATCTGTAAATATCTTGATACACGCATCGCCATGAAAGAGCAGGCCGAATAAAACATCTGAAGAAGAATATAACCGGCAGCCAGGAGTTATCTGGCCGCCGGTCAAAGAGCTACCCGCACACTCTTGTGTGATCAAACGAACGTCAAACGAGAACGAAATAATCAGGCTTTAACGAAAACACCACCCGTCATGGGCTTTGATACGCCAGTTGTGCCTGGAAAGGTAATCGGTAGATTATAGCACGACCGTATGGCCATATAGGCCCAAGCCTGCGCCTCGAT
>JAJRZC010000066.1 GCA_024275435.1 Alphaproteobacteria bacterium | reverse complement strand
TGGAAGAGGTTGTGGTGCACAAAGACCTCAGAGGATGGGACAAACCCTCCGATCACGTTCCCGTAGAGGGCAGGTTTATGCTCAGCGCCTCCAATTCGGGCTGAGCTGGGGTCTTTGACCCCAGGGTGTTTTGTCCCGGCATTTGATGAACTGGATTTATCGTGAATCTTTCTGGCTCTTTTGTCCAGATTTTACAGATGTATTCATACGACGTGAGGCCGCTGAGCGTTTTCAGGCGCCGAGCCGTAGTTATATGCGTTAATGAAGTCTGTGAGATAGGTGCACGACTGATCGTGGTTGTCACAATGGTAGCGTTTGACGCTGGCGTCTTTAATCGTTCGGTTCATTCATTCTACCTGGCCCCGGGCCCGGCTTGGCTGCTTTTGCTCACCGAACGCAGGCGCCGGGCACAGGCTGGGACAGCGTCGCCTCCTCAAGGGGGTCGACCTTTGAGGCGCAGCGCCGAGCGCATTACTGTGATCGAGTCGATCCGAATTACTCGAGAATGATAATATCGCCATTGGCGGGCTCATTGACCGTCACCCAACCTGTATTTCCTTGATGCTGAATGTAACTATCACATCCAAAGTCAGGCGCACGTACATCATAGACCTTCAGGCCTCTGTCCTGGTACTCTATAATTTGTTGTCTTCCATTGCGAGCAGTTGCCCCAATGTCATATTGAATTGTGACAGTCTGATACCACTTTTCATGGCCCTTCGTAGTGAATCCTGGAAGCCCAGTATAGGAAATCTCAATAGTGGAAAATGGTGGTACCTGATAATCTTTGTCGCGACCGTCTCGGGTATCCGTCAATCTGACGAGAAAGAAACCATTAGTCTCGTTGACCACGTGCCGAGTACAGCCGTTGGCGTAGCTCGCCTGCACACTTATCGCCACCATTGAAATGGCGAACGCTATCAGGGATGCTGCTTTAATCATTTGCTGTGAGGCCCTTACTTATAGGAATTCCACTTCGGAATATCCGGCTTGATAACACGACGGTGCACAGTTTGCTAACCAAGAAGTTGGCAAGATTGGCTTCTCCATCGATCCTATCAGCGCCGACATTCGCCTCGGCGGTCACTGGAAGTTCGAGATGATCCGTCCCGACGGCACCCGGTAGGAGAACGATCATCAGTTCACCGAATTCGTGCCCGACGGACGTCATCCTTCTTTGCCAAAATCACAACCCCATTAAGTGTCCAGCATCAGCAAGGGGACACTAATGCGTCGAAAGCAATCGCGTTGGGTGGGGTTCCCCGGACGAACACTTTCATAGCTCTATGCAGGGTCAAACGGTTAACTTTAAGCGAGCGAGCAACTGCCGTCGGTCGCTCGCCTGAATCAATTAGCTTTTTGGCATGTTTTATCTGAGCTGCTGTTAGCGAAAGAGGCCTTCCTATACGCACTCCCCGCTTACGGGCGGCTTTAGACCAGCTTGCGTGCGTTCAACTATCAGAGAGCGTTCAAACTTAGCCAATGCCCCCATCAAATGAAACATCAATCGGCCTTGAGCTGTAGTCGTGTCAATGCCCTCGGTCAGGCTCTGAAAGTGCGCACCATTTGCCTCTATATCGCACACAGCTGCGAGTAGGTGTGGTAAAGACCGACCAGGGCGGTTTTCCAGTTGCCAAACCACCAACACATTGCCTGTATCGATCTTTTTCAAGAGTTTTTCTAATGTGGGTCGCTTGGTCGAAACACCTGATACCTTTTCGGTGATGACTCTCCTGCAACCACCCAGCGTCCCCCGGATTTAATGACATGAATGATCCCAGAGATGACCCGATGGTCATCAACACGAGCCTTACCTCTGGTATCGCTGGGTAAATGGGGTGTAATTCGCGCAAACCGCTCTTCACTGAGCCAAAACAATCCATCTGACATGATAAAAACTCCCTTCAAGAAGCTTGGATCAAATATCAGCCGATTTGCACAGATATTTAATGGGTCCGTGGCCTAGGGGTTGTTGAGTATCAGGATTCACAAATCAGTTAAAATGTGATTCAAGCTTCCTTTTAAGGGAGGTTTTGATGGATAAGTCGCGCTTTGTAATAACTGACCGCATGTGGTCGCTGATGG
>JAJRZC010000065.1 GCA_024275435.1 Alphaproteobacteria bacterium | reverse complement strand
GGCATGGCCTATGCTGCGGTTCCTCTCTATCAGATGTTTTGTCAAGTTACTGGGTATGGCGGGACTACCAGGGTCGCAGAGTCGGCGCCAGATCATGTGCTTAAACAGACAATTTCAATCCGCTTTGATTCCAATGTTTCCAATGGACTTGATTGGACTTTCAAGCCAACCGTGCGAACAATGAAGTTGCGCATAGGCGAGACAAAAATTGCGAATTATACGGCGGTCAATAATTCGGACGTTCGGCTTGTGGGTACTGCGGCTTTTAATGTCACACCAGAATCGGTCGGAGTTTACTTCAATAAGATTGAATGTTTCTGCTTTACCGAGCAGGTCCTTGAGCCGGGTGAAAAGGCAGATTTACCAGTTACGTTTTTTATCGATCCGGAGATTATGGACGATAAGAATACTCAACATCTGAGTGAGATCACGTTGTCATACACTTTCTTTCCAACGGAGGAAGGTGCATGGAAGAAGAAAGATAAGCAGGCAGCAACTTCGAAAGATGATCAACCTCTCGGTGGTTGATGATGTTTTTGATATGGGCTGACGAATTTGTATGACTTGGGGGCTTATGCCTTAGCCAGTTGAGCGGCTTTTGAAGGAATAAGAGTAACTATCCAGGGGCGACCTTGGAGAATGAAAACAAGACTTGAACAATAAATTATTGGGAGCGACGGAGAACGATATGGCCCATGCAAAAAATCACGATTATCATTTAGTTGATCCCAGTCCATGGCCGATCGTTGCCTCACTTTCTGCTTTTGCCATGGCTGTGGGTGCGATCGTTTGGATGAGGTCCATGGGAGGCGGTGCCGGATTGTTTGGCATGAATGGACCCTGGTTGTTTGCAGCTGGATTTGCCGGTGTCGCGGCAAGCTCATTTTTCTGGTGGGGCGACATTATCAGAGAGAGCAAGGCAGGTGATCATACCCCCGTTGTGCAGCTTCATCTGCGTTATGGTATGATCTTGTTCATTGCTTCCGAGGTGATGTTCTTTGTCGCTTGGTTTTGGGCCTATTTTGATGTCGCGTTATTCCCAGCGGGAGTTTCCAACATTCCTGGCACTCAAGAGGTTGTGGGATTGGTCGCGCGCAATGAGTTGACGGGGGGGGAATGGCCGCCTCAGGCTTCCGAGAATTTCAAGCACACGTTTGATCCTTGGGGTCTGCCGCTGGTCAATACCCTGGTGCTGTTATTGTCTGGCGTTACGGTCACTTGGGCTCATCACGCGCTGTTGCACAATAAACGAAGCCAACTTATTCTTGGTTTGGCGGTCACCGTTTTACTTGGTTTGCTTTTCACAGGGCTGCAGGCTTATGAGTATGGCCATGCTGCTTTCTCGTTCCCTGGGCACATTTATGGATCTACGTTCTTCATGGCCACGGGCTTTCATGGTGCACATGTGATCATTGGTACGATCTTCCTGTTTGTGTGTCTGGTGCGTGCGATGCGCGGCGGGTTTACACCTGAAAAGCACTTTGGATTTGAGGCTGCTGCCTGGTATTGGCACTTCGTTGATGTGGTGTGGCTGTTCCTGTTTGCCTCGATCTATGTTTGGGGTGCTGGTGCTGCTGCTGGCGGACACTAGGTCGCGGGTGTACTCTTAAAGTTTAAAAGGGCGGTCCTCGTGCCGCCCTTTTTTTATTTTTTGCGGACTGGGTTATGTTTTTAACCTTATTGGTTGGTCATTTGTCATGAATTCTGCTGCAAACAATCAACAGACATCGATGTTGCGGGCGAGTCTTCTGGGGCGCTGTCCGCGTTGTGGAAACGGGGCGCTGTTTTCATCGTTTTTGAATTTGAAAGAGAGTTGTTCTTCTTGTGCCTTAAGCTTCAAGTTTATTGATACGGGTGATGGGCCAGCGATATTCGCGATATTCCTGTTGGGTTTCTTCGTGCTTGGTGCTGCATTGTGGGTGGAATTTAATCTGGAACCTGCCTACTGGGTTCATGTGGTTTTGTGGGGCGTTATGACACCTCTTCTGGCTCTAGTTATTTTACGTGTCTTGAAGGGTTTGCTGATTTTTCTTCAGTATCGCAACAAGGCGGCAGAGGGTCGGTTAGAAGAGGATGCATGAACCTTTAAGGTTGTGTGAGCTTCGATGATTAGGAAATTTCTTAACCTGGGCTTGTTGTGGCCGAGCGTGTTTCTCGTGGTGGTTGGCAGTGGGCTTGTCTCTCTCGGTTCTTGGCAGTTGCAACGTAAGTCTGAGAAGGATGCGATTGTTGCTGATATCAAAGCGCGGGTTTCGCTTGAGCCGGCTGATTTAACGAAGACTGGAGAGCTTGAGCGCTGGCTTTTGGAAACCGAGGGTGGAACCGATGGTGAATATACCCCGGTGAGATTGTCGGGAGTTTTTGATCACGACAAAGAGCGCTTTTATTTTGCGCCAGATCAGAAACTTGGGCCGGGTTTTCATATTTATACTCCGCTTCGAATCTCGGATGAGCGTGTTGTGTGGATCAATCGAGGGTTTGTGCCACAGCAGTTGAGGGAGCCGAAGCTAAGGTTTCAGGGGCAAATTACCGGGGGGCGTGAAGTTGTCGGTCTTGTGCGTCTGCCGGGCGTGAAGGGACTATTTTCTGCTAAAAATGATGTGTCTGGGAATAACTGGTATTGGCGAGACTTGAAGGGTATGCATGAAAGTGCGTTTGGTGGCACAAAGATGCAAACATACCCTATTTTTGTCGAGGCATTGGCAGACGAGGAAAATCCAGTTGGGTGGCCGAGAGGTGGTGTCACGCGGGTTGAGATTCCCAATCGTCATTTCGGGTATGCGCTGACCTGGTTTGGTCTCGCATTGACGCTTTTGGGCGTATATGTGGCGTTTGTCTGGGATCGACTGAGGGCTCGAAGTCGCCAAAAAGTAGAGCAGCAGCAAGGTTCTGATAGGTCTTGAAAATGGTGCCAGAATATCAGTGATGGCGCCTCAAGGACCTTGAACTGTTCACTGCACAGTGTTCGGGCTAGTATTGGGTTCAATAATTTTTTAAAAATCATTTGAATTAGGGTTGTCTGGTAAGACAGATGGCGTTGCCAGCTGGCGATGTTGCTTGGACACATCAAGGAAACGGATTTTGGACTATATTTCGACCAGAGGGCAGGCACCCAAGCTTGGGTTTGAGGATGTCCTGCTCGCGGGTTTGGCGCGCGATGGCGGACTTTATCTGCCGGAAGAATGGCCACAGCTGACGCATCAGGAAATCGCATCGTTTGCCGGGAAGTCTTTTTGCGAGGTGGCGGCACAAGTTATTGGGCGGTTTACTGGCGGGGACGTGAGCCAGGACGAGCTTTTGGAGATGACGCGAGACGCCT
The DNA here is from genome assembly GCA_024275435.1 of Alphaproteobacteria bacterium. Taxonomy (GTDB): domain Bacteria; phylum Pseudomonadota; class Alphaproteobacteria; order Rhizobiales; family Hyphomicrobiaceae; genus JAJRZC01. Next base: position 4,789 of record JAJRZC010000065.1, on the reverse strand, counting down.
ATGGTGGCTTTCGACATCCGGCGGTGAGTCCGCTTGTGCAGATTGATCAAAACCGTTTCATACTGGAATTGTTTCATGGGCCGACATTGGCATTCAAGGATGTCGCGATGCAGCTGCTCGCGCGGCTCATGGATCATGCTTTATTAAAACGAGATAGATGCGCGACGATTGTTGGGGCTACGTCAGGTGACACTGGTGGGGCAGCTATTGAGGCGTTTCGAGGGTCCTCTCGGGCTGATGTTTTTATTCTTTTTCCTGATGGGCGTGTGTCGGATGTGCAGCGGCGGATGATGACGACTCCGCGCGAAGACAACGTTCATGCGGTGGCCGTTCGAGGCAACTTCGATGATTGCCAGGCTCTGGTTAAGGGTATGTTCAACCATCATTCCTTTCGCGATCGGTTGCAATTGTCGGGCGTGAATTCGATTAACTGGGCTCGTATTGTTGCGCAGGTGACTTACTATTTTGTTGCGGCTGTTTCATTGGGGGCACCGCATCGCAAGATTTCCTTTGTGGTGCCCACTGGAAATTTTGGCGATATTTTTGCAGGCTTCGTGGCGCGTAAGATGGGATTACCAATTGAAAAGCTGGTTATTGCCTCCAATACAAATGATATTCTTCCGCGCACCATGGAAACGGGTGTGTATGAAATGACCGGCGTTGTTCCCACGTCTTCACCTTCCATGGATATCCAGATTTCATCGAACTTTGAGCGCTACCTTTTTGAAGCCTGTGAGCGTGATGGAGCTCGGGTCAGTGCGCAGATGGGTGCACTGGCGCAATCTGGGCGCTTTGAACTCGGCCAGTCATGGGAGGCTTTGCGTAAGGACTTTTGCGCGGCTTCTGCCAGTGAAGACGATGTGGAGGCCATCACGCGACGGGTTTGGGAGAAGAGCGGTTACATGCTTGATCCTCATACGGCTTGCGGTGTGTTTGCGTCAGAAAAAATGCTCGGGTCTTCTAATGTTACGCCTCAGGTTGTGTTGTCGACAGCACATCCGGCAAAATTTCCTGATGCAATGGAGCAGGTTGTTGGAACACGCCCGGCTTTACCTAAAGGTCTTTCTTCGTTGATGGAAGATGAGGAACGTTTTGAAGTTCTAGACAATGATCAGAAGGCCATTGAGGCTTACATCGAGGAGCGCTCGCGTGCTGTTGGGCTGGGGGTATGATGAGCGTTAGGACGACGACATTTTCGAATGGTTTGCGTGTGGTTACACATCAAATGCCGCATCTGGAGACTGTATCTTTGGGGGTGTGGGCTGGTGTTGGGGCGCGCCATGAAACAGAAAAGCTCAATGGGGTTTCTCATTTTCTAGAACATATGGCTTTTAAAGGCACGCGACGGCGCACAGCTAAGCAGATTGCCGAGGAAGTTGAAGCGCGAGGCGGTGATCTGAATGCGGCGACGAGCCTTGAGACGACGGGATATCACGCGCGTGTTTTGAAAGAAGATGCTGGCAATGTGCTTGATATTCTGTGTGATATTTTGACAGATTCTGTTTTTGCCGATGAGGAGATGGAGCGGGAACGTGACGTCATAATTCAAGAAATAGCTGGGGCAAATGATAGCCCCGATGAGCTTGTTTATGATCTGTTGCAGTCTTGCGCCTATCCCGATCAACCGCTCGGGCGCACGATACTTGGCACTGTTGAGAGTGTTGGACGGATATCGCAACAGGATTTGAGGGCGCATCTTTCAAAGCATTATCATGCGGATGCACTTGTTGTGAGTGCTGCAGGAGCGGTTGATCACGAAGCTATTTGTGCTCAGACGGAAGCTCTTTTTGGTGGTCTGCCTAGAGGGACCGACACTTTAGAGGATCGTGAGCGCAACAAGTTGCCTGCGCCGGCAGCCTACGTTGGAGGCGTTAACGCATCGACACGCCCGTTTGAGCAAGCCCATCTTGTGTTGGGATTTCCCGGTCCAGCTTATGGGGCTGATGATTTTTTTGCGGCCCAGGTGTTTTCGGGGTTGTTCGGTGGCGGAATGTCATCGCGTTTGTTTCAGGAAGTTCGAGAGAAACGTGGCCTTTGCTATTCGATCTATTCGCAGGCTTGGGGTGTCAGGGACACGGGTATGCTGAATATTCATGCGGCGACGGGGGCTGAACTCATGAACGAGCTTATCGAGGTCATTTCCGGGGAGCTGAAATCAGTTGCTGAGAAGGGCGTCAGCGAGCCGGAAGTTTTGAAATCGAAGGCTCAGCTCAAGGTCGGGTTATTGATGGGGTTGGAAAGCTCTTACGCACGAGCTGAGCAAATGGCTCGTCATACGATAGCCCATGGCCGTGTTATTGAGAAAGAAGAATTGATTGAGCGCGTCGAGGCTGTCAATGGTGAGCAGATCAGATCTCTTGCTTTGAAGATGCTTTCTGGTGCGCCATCTGTGGCCGTTGTGGGTGGGGGGGAGCAATCCATGTCCTATGCTTTGACGGCACACAGACAATTTGTAGGTAATTCCGCTACTTAATAGTTTAAGAGGCTATTTTCCATGTCTTTCCTTGGAACGGGGTTTGCCGCTGAAACCGGTCCACATATTCAGGGGAAGGGCTTGATTCTACGGCCGTTTTCGGTGAGCGATTATTCTGAATGGGTCAAGTTGCGTACGGTTAGCCGTGAACATCTGGTTCCATGGGAGCCAGCGTGGGCGAAAAATGAGCTGACGTTGGCCTCTTTTCGCCGCAGAGTTCGCCACTATAAGCGGGAAGCCCGGGAGGATCTTGGGTATGCATTTACCATTGTTGAGGCTTTGAGCCATGAAATGCTGGGCGGTGTTACGCTGTCCAATCTACGTCGTGGTGTCTCTCAATCTGCATCTTTGGGTTATTGGACTGGTTCACCGCACGTGCGTAAGGGTGTGATGAGTCGGGCGGTTTCGATCTTGTTGCCGTATGTTTTCAAGGAGCTTTGCCTGCATCGGCTTGAAGCCGCCTCAATGCCATCAAACTCAGCGTCAATCAAGGTCCTGGAAAAGAATGGATTCGTTCGTGAAGGGTTCGCGCGCCGATTGCTGAAGATCAACGGGGTTTGGGAAGATCATCTGTTGTTTGGTTTGATTGCGGACGATGTAGAACTATCGGAGACGAAGACGTAATGACACCTCAGTCCGGGACATCGCAGTCTGTTAGCCAGTATGCGAGATGGTGGAAGCATTCGAGCCAATATATTGAGGTTCCTGGGCGTCTACTTTGGGGGCGTGGATGGCAAGCAGGCTCTTACCTGTCAGCTGTTAGCCTTATTCTGGTGTGTTTTCTCGGCTTTGCGGTTCGTCCGGCGATGGCGCTTGAGGCGATCGTTGTCAATGACGATCAGGACGTGATTGAAATTACCGCCAGCGGCGAACTTTATGACAATCGCGGAGATCGTTTCCAAGTGGAAACGGTGGCGGGACGCGATGGTGTTGCGGGACGGATGAGTGTTTCTGCGCAGGTGCCGGATTCTAATCCCAGTTGGCTGGTTTTTGCTTTGACGAATCCGACAGCTCGGCGGATTGAGCGATGGCTTACAGCAGATCGTTATGCGATCGTGGGGTCCGGTATTGTGTGGCCCGACCTTGATGCACGTCGTGTGGAGGCTGTGACACCGTCTATCGGTTTTTTACCGGAGCTTGTTAAGAGTGATCGAGCCGATGTTTTTCGTATCACTTTAGAGCCGGGTCAGACCATTACTTTCGTGGCTGAGTTATCTTCAGAACGTTACGCGCGGATCTATTTATGGAAGCCACTTAGTTACGAGTTGAAGGTACGTGAGCGGCAGCTATTTAATGGTGTGTTGCTCGGCCTTACGGGATTGTTGGCTATTTTCCTAACGGCGGTGTTTGCTGCCAATCACAAGGCGATTTTTCCTTCAGCTGCGCTCGTTGCCTGGTGCGTGTTGGGTTATCTGTGCATTGAATTTGGTTTTTTCCATAAACTGTTCAATCTTCGTCCTGAGGACAATGCTGTTTACAGGGCGGCTGGTGAGGCTTCTATTGCCGCCTCTCTGGTGATATTTCTTTACACCTTTTTGCGGCTTGGCTTTGGCAGCAGCATTGTTCGCATGTTGTTTGGGGTGTGGATTTTGGCGCAGCTCGGGTTGGTGGCGGTTGCGGTTATCGACCCGCGATTGGCAGCGACGTTTGCGCGTTTGTCCTTCATCTTGATTGGGGCGGTTGGCACAATTTCGGTTTTGTACCTGGCCTTTCGAGGTCAGGACCGAGCAATCTCACTGATACCGACCTGGATTTTTTTCCTGGTCTGGATTTTTGGCGCCGCGGTTACCTTGACCGGCCGATTGTCCGGAGAGGTTGCTGTGGCTGCGTTAATTGCAGGACTTGTTTTGGTTGTTCTGCTGATTGGTTTTACGGTTACGCAATTTGCGTTTGGTTCTTTGCAACCTCAGTACGGGTCATCGGTTGGCGAGCAGCAATTGCAATCGTTGGCGGTTGATGGGGCGGGAGCTGCCACTTGGGAGTGGAACGACAGGCGTAATGAAGTTCGCGTTTCTCCACTTGTTGAAGCTAGTCTTGGCCTGAATGGGGGTGAATTGTCGACTAAGATCGACGACTTTATTTCTCATATTAATCCAAATGATCGTGATCGATTCAAACTGATGCTGTGGTCCGTCCAGGAGCGTGGTGGGGGCCAGATTCGCATCGATTTCCGGCTTCGCGCCAGTGATAATAGTTACCGGTGGTTTGAGCTTGAAGCGGCGAGTGTCGAAACGGCTGACCGGCGAAATATCCGTTGCGTTGGGCTTTTGCGTGACATTTCGGACGTCAAGCGTTCCCAGGAACGGCTGCTTCATG
>JAJRZC010000064.1 GCA_024275435.1 Alphaproteobacteria bacterium | reverse complement strand
TGGCGGGTGTGATGCCGCCGATGCCCATGTTGGGACGATCATTGTTGTAAGTCCAGAGCCATCTGGTGGCCTGCTCCTGCGCCTCCTTTATGTTCACAAAGATATTCTGCCCGAGCCATTCGCCGCGAACCGTGCGATTGTAGCGCTCAATGTAAGCATTCTGCTGCGGTTTGCCCGGTTGGATATAGTCAAGTTTGATACCTTGCCTCGAAGCCCAGGCCACAAGCGTCTCACTGATATATTCCGGCCCATTATCGACCCGGATGTTAAGTGGCTTGCCGCGCCATTCGATGATCCGGTTCAATGTGCGCACGACACGCAGTGCCGGCAGGGAAAAATCAACTTCAATGCCAAGCCCTTCGCGATTAAAATCATCAAGCACATTCAAGGTACGAATGGCGCGCCCGTCACCCAGCTGGTCAGCCATGAAATCCATCGACCAGGTTTGATTGGGCATGTTTGGCACAGCCAGTGCGTCCGGCTTTTCCCGCTTTAAACGCCGCTTCGGTTTGATCCGCAAATTCAGCTCCAACTCGCAGTAAATCCTGTAGACGCGCTTGTGATTCCAGCCATAGCCTTTCACATTTCGCAGATACAAAAAGCACAAACCAAAGCCCCATGTTCGCCGTTCATCTGTCAGGTGGATCAGCCAGTCGGCGATCTTTTTATTTTCACCCGCAAGTTTCGGTTTGTAGCGATAGCAGGTCTGGCTGATGCCAAATGTCCGGCAGGAAAGCGCAATCGACACGCCATGCGCCGCCACTGCATTTACGGCCATCTCACGGCGCTGAGACGGCCTCATCGCTTTTTTTTAAGAGCCTCCTTCAGCAGCTCATTTTGCATGCTCTTTTCGGCATACATCTTCTTCAGGCGGCGGTTTTCCTCCGCCAGCTCCTTCATCTCGCCAATCATGGATGCGTCCATGCCGCCATATTTTGCGCGCCATTTATAATAGGACGCAGCACTCATACCATGCTCGCGGCAAAGATCCGCGACCGCAACGCCGTCCTCCCCCTGGCGCAAAATGCTCATGATCTGTGCGTCGCTAAACCGTGATTTCTTCATCCAAATTCTCCTCATGCAATATGCGTAGGAAAATTCTACTTTTCAACACCACTCTTTTCAGGGGGGATTACCCCGCTACCGGAGAAAGGCAGTGTCACTTTTGTGCAGCGATGGCGTCAAACTTCTATTTCTTCTATCTCTGTTCTTGGGAATAACGCTCTGGGTTCAATATAGGTTTTCGGAAACTTTCGAGCGCGCCGCCATGAAAATGTATCCCGACGGACCGCCTGAGTTATGGAAATACAATGTGTTGACTAGACGAGCTCATAGAGATGTCCAAAGTCGAACACTCCGAAAACTACACTTAAAATTGGCTATTATGGAAATCGGATTCAGTTTGTTTTGGTTCTTTATGTCGTGGTTTTTGGTACTCGATGTGCTGCCCAGGCTGCTCTGTTAAACGGTAAAACGCAGAATAAAAGATGACTTTAGAAGGGGATGGTAATGACTATTACTGACGCGCGGCGTGCAATCGAAATATTTGAAACCGGAATATCAGAAATGTATCGGACACGAGGTCCTTATTCTCGTGAGTTTCTGCAACAACTGGCCCAGCAACTGCCGCGAGGTTATTCGATTGGCGTAGTGTTTTCAAGTGAGGGATCTATACCTATTGGGCCGGGAGCGGAGTCTTCGATTGGTATGTTTTTTGGCCACGACGGCGCATATACTTACAACTCAACATTAAGCGCAATTGTTGAGGCCGGACCTGTTCCGGTGCCCGTATCAGCTGAGGTGGAATATCACATTATGAGAGGCGAACCACAGCAGTTCGCAGGCTGGGCGGTACAAATTGAAGGCGCCGGCATTGAAGGAGCGGGCATCAGCATACCAACAACAGATTCTTTGCTCGGGACATTGTCAGCGATTTGGACAGCAGTCTCGAGCGGAGACAGAGCGGCAATACTGGCCAACGGCAGCCCCGGCACGTCTTTATATAGTATTATTGGGACCGATTTATCGTTCAGCGTGGAACTGGGCTATACACTTAACGTGCGCGGTT
>JAJRZC010000063.1 GCA_024275435.1 Alphaproteobacteria bacterium | reverse complement strand
TCCCGGCCCTTCGAGAAGCCAGAGTCCGGGCGCATTGCGGTAAAAATCATCAATCATCTGGGGGATGAGGTGATGAAGGTGTTTCGGGTGTAGAGAGCAAGACTATTTATGGCAAGATGATTTGTGGCAAGATAATTATTTTGCCACAAATCATTTTGCCGAGGGCGTTGGCAAAATTATTTATGGCAAAATAATACAGGGAAAGAAAATGCCAATTGCTTATGATATTGCAGTCAAATCAATTTCAAAGGACGAATTCTATGAAATCGATTACAAAGTCATGGGCCTGGCCTTTGCGATTCATCGCGAGATGGGGCGTCTCTGGAATGAAAAAATTTACCAGAATGAGCTGGCAGCGCGTTGCCGGGAAGCTGGTTTTGAGCACGTCAAGACGGAGGTTCCGATTCATTTATCCTACCGGGATTTCCGAAAAACGTACTATGTCGATATTTTGATCAACAATGGGGTCGTTTATGAAATGAAGACCGCGCAAGCGTTGACCGGGGAGCATCGGCAACAGACTCTCAACTATCTTTTCCTTCTGGGCCTCCAGCGTGGAAAACTCATCAATATGCAACCGGCTTCTGTGGAACATTATTTTGTTTCAACCAAAATAACACCAGAGAGGCGGTTCGCCACGACAATTAACGACTCAGCCTGGCAAAACCGTGATGAAGACAGCGTGTGGCTCAAGGAATTGATGAAGAATTTGATCCGGGAATGGGGTGCTTTTCTCGGCAACAGTTTATTCTACGATGCGATCTGTCATTTTCGCGGGGGCGCGGAAAACGTGATTCGAAAAATCGAGATACGGCGCGGAGCGAATGTCCTTGGCATTCAAAAAATTCACATGCTCAATTCAGATATTGCTTTTAAAATCTCCTCTATCACCAAAGGCAAGAGTTCATACGAACAGCATCTCCGCAAATTTATCCGTTTCGCGTCTTTAAAAGGGCTGCAATGGATCAATTTTCATCATAACAGCATCGCGTTCAAGACGGTTCTTCCATAGAAATTGGCAAGATGATTTGGTGGCAAGATAATTCGAAAGATTATTTTGTCGGAAATTATCTTGCCAAAAATTATCTTGCCAGGAATGAACCTGGAAGATCAGAATCAAGTTTGAAAGCCTTGTAGTGGATCAGTTTTCATCATAACAGCATCGCGTTCAAGACGGTTCTTCCGTAGAAATTGGCAAGATGATTTGGTGGCAAAATAATTCGAAAAATCATTTTGCCGGAAATTATTTTGCCAGAAATTATCTTGCCAAAAATAATCTTGCCGGAAATGAACCTGGAGGGTCAGAATCCATGCACTTCCGTATCGCCGACACCTTCACTGCCAGCCTGGCGCGGCTGAGCAACGAGGAACAGAAAGCCGTCAAGACCACGGCGTTCGACTTGCAGATGAATCCGGTCAGTCCGGGCATGAAATTTCATAAGCTGAATCGGGCGCGGGATGCCAATTTCTGGTCGGTACGGGTGAGCCGGGACATCCGCCTGATCGTGCATCGCACGGCGGATAGCCTGTTGCTGTGCTATGCCGGCCACCACGACGACGCCTATCGCTGGGCTGAGCGGCGCAAGCTCGAAGTCCACCCCAAAACGGGCGCGGCACAACTGGTTGAAATTCGCGAGACGGTGCAGGAAATCCTTGTACCAAAATATGTCGAGGCGGAACAGCCGAAGCCTTTGTTGCTCAGCAACGTGGCCGATGAGGAATTGTTGAGCTATGGTGTACCGGCTGAATGGCTGGATGATGTGCGGCAGGCGGACGAAGATTCGATTCTTGAAGTGGCCGAGCACCTGCCGGCCGAGGCCGCGGAGGCGGTGCTGAGCCTGGCGATTGGCGAAAAACCGCAGGTTGCTCCGCCCTTGCCAGCAGGCGCTGATCCCTTTGCCCATCCCGATGCGCAACGTCGGTTCCGGGTTATGGAAAACATTGAAGAGCTGCAGCGCGCGCTGGAGTTTCCGTGGGAGAAATGGAGCATTTTCCTGCATCCGGCGCAGCGGCAGTTGGCGCAAGGCGATTACAGCGGCCCGGTGCGGGTGGCCGGATCGGCCGGTACCGGCAAAACTGTGGTGGCCCTCCATCGTGCCGTATTCCTGGCGCGTCGGCATCCCGATGCCCGCGTGCTGTTGGCCACATTTTCCGATACCCTGGCCAATGCGCTGCACAACAAGCTCCGCTGCCTCATCAGCAGCGAGCCGCGTTTGGCCGAGCGACTGGAAGTGCACGCTCTGAATGCCATCGGCCTGCGACTGTACACCTCACGATTCGGGTCTCCGAACATTGTATCAGCGCCGCAACTGCAGCAATTTTTGCAGGAGGCGGCTGCGCAAGTCAAGGGGCACAACTTTTCATTGCACCTGCTGCAGACGGAATGGGAGCAGGTCGTCGATGCGTGGCAGTTGAAAAACTGGAAAGCCTACCGCGACGTGCTACGCCTGGGACGCAAGACACGACTATCAGAAGGCCAGCGCCAGGTGCTGTGGTCAATTTTTGCGAAGGTTAGAACCAAACTCGAAGAACGAGGATTAATAACGTGGGCGGATCTGTTTGGGCGTCTGGCCGCTCGCTTTGCCGAGACCAAGCGCTCGCCTTTTGATTTCACTATTGTGGACGAAGCACAGGATGTTTCTGTCGCCCAGTTGCGGTTTTTAGCAGCGCTCGGCGCCGACTCGGCGAACGGACTTTTCTTTACCGGTGATCTTGGGCAGCGCATTTTCCAGACGCCCTTTTCTTGGAAGGCGCTCGGCGTTGAAATCCGTGGCCACTCTCACATCCTGCGCATCAATTATCGCACCTCGCACCAAATTCGTACGCAGGCTGACAAACTTTTGGGTCCCGAAGTCGCCGACGTCGACGGCAACATTGAGGACCGCCGCGGAACGATTTCGGTGTTCAATGGGCCGAAACCAGTTATTCAGGTATTGAATAGTCCAGAGCATGAAATTGACGCCATCGCCGAATGGCTGGCAGCGCGAGGTACCGAAGGGATCGTGCCACATGAAATCGGCATTTTCGTGCGCTCGGCTGCTGAGCTGGACCGCGCCATTGCAGCAGTGAAGCAGGCCGGCCTTGCCCATGTGTTGCTCGACGAGCGCGTTGCGCCCACCAGCGGACACGTGGCGGTCAGCACTATGCACCTGGCCAAAGGGTTGGAGTTCAAAGCGGTCGCCGTTATGGCTTGCGACGATGAAGTGATTCCGCTGCAGGAACGCATCGAAACCGTGGCCGACGAATCCGACCTCGAAGAAGTTTACAACACCGAACGCTATCTGCTTTATGTGGCCTGCACCCGCGCCCGGGATCATCTGCTGGTAACGGGTGTGAAACCAGCTTCTGAGTTTTTGGATGATCTGTTGTTATAGTTAGTGCTCAGTTCATCAACGCTAAGAGACATCGTCCATTTCCTACCGAAAGCTCTTCCTGATTTTCTTATGCTGCAAGACGCGCAACAAGCGAGACCGCGCCTGCAAATTCTTGTAGTCCCGCCTCCTTGTGAGGCGCTTAAGCGGCTATATTCAGCCATTACAAATCGCCTCCCTCTTGAGAACCCGTTCCCCTCCATTCGTCCACCAAAGACGAAGACGACAAGAGCTAAGCCAGTATTGGCGGGACCTTGTAGAATTGATCATATTTTTCGGTCAAAATTCGTTTATGTGCATGGATTCTTGCAGAATGACGTGAGCTAGGAGAAAAATGGCTATGCAAACACTATTGAACCGGCAAGGATATGAGTCCCGATAATACTTTCCAATAAGATTTTAGATTTATTTCTAATCTGTATTTTGGGATTTTT
>JAJRZC010000062.1 GCA_024275435.1 Alphaproteobacteria bacterium | reverse complement strand
TCTGCCTTAACGGGTAAAAAGGTTCCCGCGCCAACGTGCAGTGTCAAGGTCTGCTGTTGTATGCCCTGTTGTTTAAGGGCTTCAAAAAGTTTCTGCGTAAAGTGAAGGCCAGCTGTTGGAGCTGCCACGGCGCCGTCGTTTGCTGCAAAAATTGTTTGATAGTTCTGGCGGTCATTTTCGTCGGCCTCCCGCTTGCCAGCAATATAGGGCGGGATCGGCATTTGCCCTAAATGTGCGATGGCCTTATCGAGACCATCGCCACCAATGTTGAACGTCAGATCCAGACAGCCCTGTTCGCCTTTCATTGAAACCGTTGCAGTGAGTTGTTCGGTGGAGCCGGTCAAATTGATATTGCCGAATCTTATCAGATCACCCACCTGCAGCTTTTTTGCCGGTCTCGCCAAGACCTGCCAGCGAAATGCATCGTGGCGTTTGATGAGATTGCACGACATATTGGCGCGAAGATCTTCACGTATCCTTACGCCTTTTAACGCGGCAGGTATTACCCGCGTATCGTTTATGATCAGCACATCACCAGGTTGCAGCAGATCAGGGAGATTTTTGATGAAATGATCTTTTAGAAGTGAGCCCTCGTTGCATGCGTTTTGCTTTGGCTCAACGACCAACAGGCGAGCGGCATCGCGCGGTTCACAAGGCCGTAATGCGATGCACTTTTCCGGCAAGTCAAAATCAAATGATTGAGTTTTCATTCCAGTCTGTAGGTAGCATGGCATGCAATGCACCGCTGCAACTGCTTTCCTAGAAGCGAGATCATTTTATCCTTATTGGCTCCCTCAGCAAGGGCCGCATCGGCAATTTCATCAAAGCCCACATGGACAGCTTTGCCAAATTTCTTGAATTGCATTGGCAGACGTTCCTTCAAGGTCACTTCCACCTGGGCAGCCATGGCCATGCCGCTCTTGCGTGCAGCCTGTTCAATGGCCTTAAAATCATTGTTGTCGAGGGCTGTGACGATATCCGCGACAGAGGCGAGTAGACGGCGCATTTCATATCGCACGGATGCGTTCTGCTGCGATGTCAGCTTCAATACTTCGCGGGTATCTTTGTTTGCCTCTGCATGCAAATGGGGGCTGGCTAAAGCGACTAGAAAACCCCCAGCAATTAGCAAAGCGATGAGATTATACGATTTCAACTCAGTCTCCATTTCAGCTTTAATGATAGGGAAAGCGCATCAAGCAAAGCCAACAGAGTCGCTTGCGACCCTGTTGGCTGAGTTATATCCGAAACCTTGCTTGTCGAAATTGGACAAGATCAGGAGATATCTGCCGCGACTTTCACGGAGAGCATCTTATCGGGGTTTTGAACAGGTTCGCCGCGCTTGATTTTATCGACGTTTTCCATGCCCTCGATGACGTTGCCCCAGGCTGTGTATTGATTATCCAGGAACCCTGCATCTCCAAAGCAGATGAAAAACTGGCTATTGGCGGAATTGGGCGATTGCGAGCGCGCCATGGAACAGGTTCCGCGAACGTGAGGCTCCGCGTTGAATTCCGCTTCCAGGTCGGGGTAATCCGAACCACCCGTGCCGGTGCCTCTGGGACAACCCGTTTGAGCCATGAAGCCTTCGATCACACGATGAAACACGATGCCATCGTAAAAGCCTTCTCGCGCCAAGGTCTTTATTCTCTCGACGTGTTTTGGCGCCAGGTCAGGGCGCAGGGCTATGACGACGTTGCCCTGAGTTGTTTCAATGATGAGCGTGTTTTCCGGGTCTTTAATCTCGGCCATGTGACATTCCTCGTGATGTTTCAATGTGGGCTTCAAAGCCACCTGGGTTTTTATTTCTTCTCATCCGCGAGGACGTACATTTTTATGATCTTGTCGGGATTTTCTACAATTCCGCCCGAACCTTCACCCTTTTTAACGGCATCAATGTGCGTCATTCCTTCTACGACCCTGCCGAACACCGTATATTGGCCGTTGAGGTGCGGGGTGCGTGTGAAGCAAATGAAGAACTGACTGTTTGCTGAATTGGGGTCGCTTGAGCGGGCGGCGCCCAGTGTTCCGCGCTCAAAGGGCGCTGGCGTGAACTCGGCTTGCAAATCCGGTAGTTTCGAGCCACCGGTGCCCGTTCCTGTCGGGTCTCCGGTTTGAGCCATGAAACCTGCAATAACACGATGAAATACGATGCCATCATAGAAGCCCTGGCGGGCGAGTGTTTTCATGCGTTCAACATGCTTTGGGGCAAGATCCGGGCGCAGAGCAATGATAACTTTTCCGGTTTTCAGCTCCATGACAATGGTATTTTCAGGGTCCTGCTCGGCCAGGACTGGTGAGACGAAAGCAATGCACATTGCTGTCAAAGCGATTATGAGGTGGTTTAGTCTTTGCATGGGAATTCGTATCTCCTTGGTGAGAACATGCGCTGAATTGGGCTTTTATCTTTGTGATCCTGTGTGGCCTAAGTGGCGGAGTGCCAAGGCAAACCTTGGTGTTATGGCGATAAAGTGGCCATTGGGCAACCAGCCACGGTTTGGAACGCTTCAAGACTGCGGCCAATAGAACCGCATTGGGCTTTTGTCATTTTATGATTTTGGAGAAACCTTTTGGCTGATCAGGTCGTTCACACTGGGCGACACGAAGCTTGAGACATCACCGTCCATGGTTGCGATTTGGCGAACCAGATTGGCTGCGATATGGCGTACAGCGGGTGAAGCGGCAATAAAAACGGTCTGAATGTCTGGGGCCATGTCACCGTTCATGCCTGCCATTTGCATTTCATAGTCAAAGTCGGTGCCATCTCGCAGGCCACGAAAAATAATTGTTGCACCCTGCTCACGGGCAGCTTCCACCACCAGATTGTCAAAAGTCTCCACGTCAATCTCGCAACCTGTCTTATCGGCAATCAGAGCAGTTTGGGACATGAGCATCTGGACACGCTCTGAACCAGTGAACATGGGGTTTTTGCTGGGATGAACGCCAACGCCGACCACCAGGCGATCGACAAGTTCAGCCGCGCGCGCAATCACATCAATGTGGCCGAGCGTGACGGGATCGAAAGAACCTGAATAAAAACCAATTCGAGACATGTCAGCCGTCATAGCGGAGTGGGTGGGGTTTCGTAAAGCCCGCGCATGCTTTGTTCAGGTATTATTGGTTACTCTCAGATTTATTTTCTTCAGCTTTGCTCGCTTCAAACTAAAAAGACCCAGGCTCGTTTTGCCTGGGTCTTTTTCTATTTTTGAATAAGATCGGGAGCTTCGTCGCGATCAGGTTAATCTTATTTCAGGGGGTCCACGCCACCGCGGGAACCAAAGATATCGGATAGATTGAAGCGATAACCAACACCTGCAGATATGATCCAAGGATCAATATTGACATCTGCATTGACGCCGCCTGCCCATGAGGCGTCTGTCTCCAGCCAAACTTTCTTGACGTCAGCATTCAAATACCAGCCATCACCGACTTCGATATCAACACCGGCTTGAAGCGCAAAGCCCCAGGCATTGTCGATCGACATATCACCGAGAGCGGCGTTGCCACTTTCATTAAAGAAAAGCATGTACTGAACGCCGGCACCAACATATGGCTTAAACCCGTTCATGGGATCAAAGTGATACTGCAAGGTGACGACCGGTGGAAAAATCCAGCTATCGCCAAGATCGCCCAGTGCTGCAATGCTGCCCTGCGCTTCTACGGTGTGCTTTGTAAAGCAGCAAAACAGCTCGGCGGCGATGTTGTTGGTGAAAAAATAGGTGAGGGTGGCAGCGGGAATAACCCTGGTGTTTATGTCTGCATCAGCCCCTGCGATCAAGCCCGCTGCATTTCGCACATCGGCATCGGCATCAGGTGCGACGACCGAGCCCAGTATGCGGACCATGAAGTCACCATTTCTGTCACCAGCGTGAACAGATTGTGCACTCCACAAAACTGTACCAGCCAGTACCAAAAGAACTGCTGGAAGTCTTCTAAACGTCGTCATATCTAATGTTCCCTCGAATCTCTGCTGTTTTGAGCGAGCCACTTATTTGCTTTGCAAGAAAAGCCTTTTGGGGGTCCCGATCGCGTGAGAACATTTAGACTTTCTTAACCTCTTAGGGCGAGCACAAAGCGGGCCTGGATGCTGACTGAAATCAGAAACAGATGGGTCAGAAACGGCCTGTGTCCCGTTCGCTACAACACAATTGACACAGATCAACAGACATCTGTCGTCTTCTATCTTTTCGCTTAAACGGCGTTCCTTGAAGGGATAGAGCGTGAAACGTTGTCGCAGATTGATGATAAGTTGACCGACATCAATGTGCCCTCCCCACCTCGACGTGCATCGCTAAGAAGCGGCGAATCTTAAGGCCGCGGCGCTTCGTGAACCCTATCACCATGATTGAGCAAAAAAGCCGGATTGATCCCGGCATCACCCCGCCCGTTGCCAACATGTCCCAGACGGACATGCCTATTGGCAAAGCGTTGTTTGGTGCGCTGAAGGATCAAATCGAACCAAGATCTGTACCTCCTGGACAACGAATTATACTTAAGCAAGGGTCAGCACCTCAAATCTGCATCTTGGATACGGGAATGTTGATGCTGTCAGCACGCCGTGACGATGATTGTCGAACAGTTCTTTCGCTCCTATATGAAGGAGATATTTCGTGCGGATTGTTCACCGGCCCCTTGAAGCACACAAAGCTAACAGCACAGCTCTCTTCTCGGTATATTGTGCTTCCGCTCGGAAAATTTGAAGAGATGTTATCGGATAACCCCGATTTTATTCCTCTTTACACAAAGACCTGTTCACGACTACTTGCGCGCCAGGCTCTTCATACATCCTCGCTCATTGTGCTGACATGTGAGCAGAAACTTGCGACGCTGCTTATTGAGCTGTCACTCAACATAGGAAGAACCGCCAATAAAGGTATATCGGTAGAAGTGCCTTTAACGCGCCGCGATATTGCAGACTACTTAGCTTTGAATGTGGACACTGTCAGCCGGACAATGTCTCTTTTCAAAAATAAAGGCCTCGTCGCCTCTGTTGGACGACATCATGTTGTCATTTTACGGCCGAAAGGGCTTATGGAACGCACACCACTTGGCAATGAGCTGGTTGAAATGCATATGGGCTCACCCTGTGCGCCACTTTTCCTGTGATGCGGGTGATCATTGAGTGAGGTGGGACGCTAGGGCATGTGAATTGCCTGGCGGGCAAAGTCTCTCTTGGCAACGCCGGTATTTTCTTTTCCTTGTCTTTGACCCACGGCGTAGGCAAACCACATTTCCAGTTCGTAGCAGGTTACGACGTTTCTTCGTCATGAGGTGGTGATCTTGATGTTGAAGCGGCATCCGAGTTCGTGGGTTCACTTGCTGTACCCGTTTCATTGGACTCAGCGGCTTCCCCTTCAAGCGCAACGTCCTCATCCGTAGCTTCGCCATCATCTGCAATTCGCTCAACGGAGACCACGTGTTCATCTTTACCCGTGCGGAAGACGCGTACCCCTTGGGTGTTGCGACCGGCAATGCGGACATCGTGAATGGGACAGCGAATCAACTTGCCGGCATCGGTGACCAGGATAATCTGATCGTTATTTTCCACTGGAAATGAGGCCGCCAGTTTACCATTGCGATCGTTAACGACCATCGCGGCAATACCTTTTCCGCCACGCCCCGACGTGCGGTATTCATAGGCCGACGAGCGTTTTCCATACCCTTGGTCAGATAGGGTAAGGACGAATTGCTCAGCCTGCGCAAGCTCGGCAAAGCGCTCAGGGGTCAGCTCAACAGCCGTTTCTGATTCAGAGTTTTCTTCTGCTTCTGTTGCCTCTGTTGGCTCAAGTGATGTGTCACCATCTTCCTGGGCTTGCTGTCTACGTATTGCAGCGGCTTGCTTCAGATAGGCTGTCCTCTCAGCTGGTGTTGCTTCCACATGCGAGAGAATTGCCATGGATATTACGGTATCATCTTCAGCAAGACGGATGCCACGAACGCCGACGGAACCTCGGCCCTTGAACACGCGAACATCTTCGACTGGAAAGCGAATACACTGACCCTTGCTTGTTGTCAGAAGAACGTTATCGCTGCTTGTGCATATGGCGACATTGACGATCTGGTCGCCTTCTTCGAGTTTCATCGCTATCTTGCCGTTACGATTGATGTTCTCGAAGTCGGAGAGTTCGTTGCGCCGGACATAGCCTGAGCGGGTGGTGAACATGAGTTGCAGATCACCCCATGTGGAGGAATCTTCAGGCAGAAGAAGGATTGAACTGATCCATTCATCTTGCGCGAGTGGCAATAAATTTATCAGCGCCTTGCCGATTGATGTTGGTGAACCCACCGGCAAACGCCAGACCTTCATGCGGTAACACATGCCGCGCGAGGAGAAGAACAACATGGGCGTATGGGTGGAGGCGCTGAAAACCTGACGAATGAAATCATCATCGCGCGTGGAGGCGCCCGAACGGCCTTTGCCACCACGCCTTTGGGCGCGATATGTGGCAAGGGGAACGCGCTTGATGTAGCCCTTATGCGTAACGGTTACAACGACATCTTCGCGTTGAATGAGATCCTCGTCGTCAACCTCACCTTCAATGTCAAGAATTTCAGTACGGCGCGGAATGGCAAAGTTTTCTTTAACTGTGGTCAACTCGTTGACAATGATATCGATGATGCGCTCGCGAGAAGAGAGAATGGCGAGAAATTCCTTTATTTCCTCGCCGATCTTTTTCAGTTCATCGCCAATTTCATCACGACCAAGTGCGGTCAGACGGGCAAGACGCAGTTCCAAGATTGCTTTTGCCTGCTCTTCGGACAACTTGTAGGTGCCGTCCTCCAAGACCTTGTGGCGCGGGTCAGCGATCAGCTCGACAAGTGGCGCGATTTCCTTGGCAGGCCAGTTGCGTTCCAATAACTGATCTTTGGCAATGGCTGGTGATTGTGCACGACGAATGAGAAGGATGACTTCGTCGATGTTGGCGACGGCAATGGCCAGACCGACCAGAACATGGGCACGGTCGCGAGCCTTGTTCAACAAGAACTTGGTGCGACGGGTAACAACTTCCTCGCGGAACGCGTTGAAGGCAGCGATCATGTCCTTCAAATTCAACTGCTCGGGACGGCCGCCGTTGATGGCGAGCATATTGGCGCTGAAGGGGGTTTGCAGATCGGAGAAACGCCACAACTGGTTTAAGACAACATCGGGCATTGCATCGCGTTTCAGCTGAATGACAATGCGCATACCTTCGCGGTTTGTTTCATCCCAGATATCAGATATACCGGCGATCTTTTTATCACGCACGAGATCGGCAATTTTCTCAATCAAGACACGCTTGTTGACCTGATATGGGATCGATTTGACGACCAGAGCTTGACGGTCCTTGCGCACTTCCTCTATGTCAACGCGCGCGCGCATCAATATGGAACCGCGCGCCTTGTGGTAGGCTGCGCGAATGCCACTTCGGCCCAGGATCAAGCCACCTGTGGGGAAATCGGGCCCCGGTACGAATTCCATCAGCTCGTCGATGGAGATATCTGGATTTTGCAGATGGGCTAATGAGGCGTCAATGACTTCGCCCAGATTATGCGGCGGTATGTTTGTAGCCATGCCGACGGCGATGCCGTTGGCGCCATTTACGAGAAGGTTTGGGTACTTGGCTGGAACAACGACCGGTTCTTTTGTGGAGCCATCGTAATTTTCCTGGAAATCGACCGTATCTTTATCGAGATCATCGAGCAAATGCAGGGATACTTTTTCTAAACGGCATTCAGTGTAGCGCATCGCCGCTGGCGGATCGCCGTCAACCGAGCCGAAGTTACCTTGTCCATCAACAAGGGTAAGGCTCATTGAGAAGTCCTGAGCCAGACGCACCAGGGCATCATAGATGGCGCCGTCACCATGAGGGTGGTAGTTACCCATGACCTCGCCGACGACTTTTGCGGCTTTTCTGTAGGGCTTGTTGGGAGCCAGACCCATCTCATGCATGCCATACAAGATGCGTCGGTGCACTGGCTTCAAGCCGTCGCGAACATCCGGCAGCGCGCGCGATACAATCACGCTCATGGCGTACTCAAGGTACGACTTCTTCATCTCTTCGGTGATGGAGATGGGTCTGATGTCGCTAGGGCCGTCAGAGCCAGGGGTGTTGTTTCCGGAATTATCTGCCACTTAATTTCTTTTGCTTCTTTAACTACATTTGCACGTATCGACAGGCCTGCTTTGAGGCTGCCTCGTACAGTTGATATGGTGTTTTATACGCAAATTGCACGACGTTTCTATTCACTTACGAGCATGCCCCAGCGAACAAAACTCCATCTTTGCGCAGTGCTAAAAATTGTAGCATCCAAGAGGCGTGAAAGCAGCAAACAGATGCGACAATTTAGAACGTTCCATCATAGATGGTTGCAGATGGTTTCTCTTCCGGTTCCTGCCCCTAAAGTTGATTATGAAATAAAGCTGCTGTGAACCTGCCTGCCCTCTTTCATAAGGTGCTTTATTACCTCACCAACGGTATTTGAGCAAATTTCCACCCCGACAGTGTGACCTTCTCCCCAGGAAAAGGCCGGGCGCGAAGTATGATGCCTAAATTGGGAGTGAATTCACAACGAATTTAAGGCGAGACTTGCTCCCGTCACAGAGTCTGTTTAAGCACACGGGAGATGCCAAAGCGTTCATTTGTAAGAGGCTTTCCACACGCATAGGCCGGTGGAATCTTCGCAAATTCAATGGTCTCATCAAATTAATGCCTCTGTTCGTTTGCAAACAGGTTTTTCGAACTGAATTTGCCCTCTAAACAGGCCGTAAATAATCATAGGTAGTGAGGACTTCGAATGAAGACGATACTAAAAACTCTCGTCGCCGTCTGGCTCGTACTTTTTTCACTGGCACCTGCCATGGCCGATGACCAAGAAACACTCCCAGAAAACACATTCATGGCGGCACAATCCAGTGATGAATATCTCGCCAAAGACCTGCTGATCGGCGCCAAAGTTCAGAATAAGGACGGTAAGATCATCGGTGACATTGAAGATGTCATATTGAATTCTTCCAATCGTGTCGTCGGAGTTGTCATTGGTACCGGCGGTTTTCTCGGGTTGGCAGAAAAACGCGTCGGCATCAAACTGGATGCGCTGGAATTTGTCGAAAAGGATGGCAAGACAATTGTGATGCTCAATGGCGTCACCAAAGCCCATCTCAAAGCTGTTCCAGCTTTCGAGCGTAAACAGCCAAAGAAATCATTGCTGGAGCGGGCAATGGAGAAGGCGCGCGAACTGACGGACAAAACAGCTGATACGGCTTCTGAAGCTTATGACAAGGCAAAGCAGAATGCGGGTCCGGCTCTGGAAAAAGCCAAGGAAGCGGCTTCTGAAGCCTATGAGAAAGCCAAGGATGCAGCCGGGCGTGCTTACGACAAGGCAAAAGATGCAGCGGCTCCCAAGGATGCTTCAGAATCTCAGTAACGCACGTTGGGGTTTTCCGGTGGCTGAAAATCCTTAAATCTCGAAATTTAGGACCCTGCCGTTCTTATGAGCGGCGGGGTTTTTTCATTTTTTTTCGTTGCCCTAAATGGGGAAATTGTACGTAAGCCTCAGGCGCGATGAGAATAGAAACAATTATATCTAAATTTGAGAGGTATTCTCTTCTGTTTCTTTGGTTCTCAATAAGGCGGCCCGCTTATAGTCAAATCTCAACATGTCCC
Organism: Alphaproteobacteria bacterium; assembly: GCA_024275435.1. Classification (GTDB taxonomy): domain Bacteria; phylum Pseudomonadota; class Alphaproteobacteria; order Rhizobiales; family Hyphomicrobiaceae; genus JAJRZC01. Next base: position 8,999 of record JAJRZC010000062.1, on the reverse strand, counting down.
CCACTGACAGAATTTGGTGTTGGACGGGATGGAAACGTAATATTAAATTGGGTCGGTTGCGAACCTCATGGCTGGATATTCACAAGTTGCAGATGGAATCGGGGTGCGCCCGGTCTATGATTACAATCCAGGTTCAGCTTTTTTTGATCCCGGAGTGCCAACTGGCCCCAATGTCTTCAATATCCTCGATTTTGGCGCTGTGGCAGATCCCAGTGTCGATAACCGCCCCATGATTCAGGCCGCTATTGAGGCCGCCTCGGATAATGGCGGAGGCATCGTTTATATTCCTCCCGGCATCTTCGGTATTGCATCTGATCCAACCAATGAAGGCGCGATCCAAGTTTATTCCGATGTCTTCTTGAAGGGTTCTGGCATGGGCCAGAGTACTTTACGTCTTGTGGACGGATCTTCTGGAGACATTACAGGTTTGGTTCGTTCACCGTGGGGTGAAGAAACAAACAACTGGGGCATTGCCGATTTCACCATTGATGGAAACCAAGCCAACACCACCGGCAAAGTGGATGGTTTTTTCACGGGCCCGGAGCCAGGCCAAACCATTGCCGATAGGGACGTCTATGTTTCTCGTGTCGAGATAATGGAAGTCTCTCGTTATGGCTTTGATCCGCACGAACTGACCGAACGCCTTGTCATCAATGATAGTGTCGCCCACAACAATGGTGTCGATGGATTTGTTTTCGATCGAATCGTGGAAGGTGAGTTTTCAGGCAACGTATCTTATGATAACGGCCGCCATGGGTTTAACGTAGTCACCACTTCTGAAGACCTCGTATTTTCCGATAATGTTGCCTACAGCAACGGCGGTGGCGGCTTTGTCATTCAACGTGGTTCCGAAAATATCTTGCCGTCTCACAACGTCGTCATTGAGGGTGGAGCCAGTTATAACAATGGACGTGAAGGCGTTCTGGTTCAGATGGCAAGTGACGTCGTTATTTCCGGTGTTGATGTCTATGGTAACGGCATGAGCGGCATCCGTCTCAATGGTGCCAAAGATTCAATTGTCGAAAACAACAAGGTTTACGATAACTCTCAATCTAAAAACGACGGCTACTCCGAAGTTGAGATCCAGAATTATGTTGACGGGGCGTATGGTCAGCTTTTCTCAGCCACAGGAAATACGGTTGCAGGCAATACGATCTATTCGCAAAGCGCCATACAGAGCAGCTATGGTATTGAAACAGGCTCAGATGTAACAATAGGTGCAAATACGATCAGCGATACAGAGGGAATCTACGGCACGGCACGAGGTGCTTTCCTTGAATTCTACCATAGTGACGAATGGAATATCTCTGGTGGCAACTTTGACGACACAATCGTCGGCACCTCCATAGCTGATTGGATAACAGCCCTTGATGGTGATGACCAAATCTCCAGCGGAGATGGTAATGATGTCATTTACGCTGGAAATGGCAATGACAACGTTTCCGCGGGAAAGGGCAATGATATTGTCTCTGGTGGAAACGGGGACGATATCATTGATGGTGGATCGGGAGACGATAATCTTTACGACGACGCTGGTAACGACGTTATCAATGGCGGCTCTGGAAATGATTATGTTGACGGATGGATCGGAAATGATTTCGTAAGCGGTGGCTCCGGAGATGACTTGGTTACCGGCGGGGAAGGCGACGACACTGTTAATGGTGGCAGTGGTAACGATTCTCTGTATGACGGTGCTGGCTCAGATAAAGTTTTTGGCGGCTCTGGAGATGATAAGCTGTTCGTTGCAAACGACCAGGATGACGACCTCTTCGATGGTGGTTCGGGCGTTGATTTACTCGACCTTAGCGCTGTCAATGTCGGGCTCGATATCAATGCCAGCAAGAAGACCATCACGGGTGCTGGCAACGACACGTTCAAATCCATAGAATCAATCCGCGGTACAAATTTTGATGACACGTACCGGGGTAGCGATGGGGTTAATACTTTTTACGGCGAAGCTGGTAACGACGAAATCCGTGGTGCCGGCGGGGCTGATGTTTTCGCGGGTGGCGCGGGCAACGACACCTATGTCTACCTTTCCCGCGACGTTGTTGACAAGAATGGCGCTTCACGCGGCGTTGATTTGATCACCGACTATGAGATTGGGGATGCGATCAATGTTTCCCAGATCACCCGAGGTAATGCCGATTTCGTCCGCACCACGGCTGACGCCAATGGTACCATGGTGTCTGTGAGCATCAATGGAACCTTCCAGGATGTGGTCTACCTTCAAGGGTTCACTGATGCTGCCAATGTCAACATCATTGGTGATGATGGCCTGAACGGCACGCCCTTTGATGACTACCTGTCCGGTAGCGCTGGAGATGACGAGATTCACGGTGGCGACGGCAACGATATCATAAAGGGCAATGCTGGCGTTGACAGGATGTTTGGCGAGGCTGGCGACGACATCATGCGTGGCGGTGCCGGCAACGACGCGTTCAACGGCGGCGCAGGCAATGACGATATGCGCGGCGGCAGTGGTAATGATGGCTTCTTTGGCGGTGGTGGCAACGACTTCATCAAAGGCGACAGCGGAAACGACACGGTATATGGCGACGGTGGTGATGATACGATCATTGGAGGAAGCGGCGATGACTTTCTTCACGGTGGCTCAGGACGCGACGACATCAAGGGCGGCAGCGGTGACGACAAGCTGTTTGGGAGCAACGGCGATGATCTTCTAAATGGCAACTCCGGAAATGACCAAATTTTTGGGGGCGCCGGCTCAGACCAGTTGTTCGGCCAGAAGGGTAATGACGTTCTCAACGGTGGCGATGGTGATGATGCCATATCCGGTGGCTCAGGCGACGATATCATTTTTGCAAGTGTTGGGCTTGATGTGGTTGATGGCGATGGGGGCTTTGATACGCTGGACTTTTCAAACCTCAACATGGGCGTCGACATCAATGCGAGCAGTAAATTAGCTACTGGCCCTGGACCCGTCTCTACTTCGTTCGACAGCATAGAAAATTTTGTCGGCACAAATTTTGATGACAATTTCCGCGGCAATGACAAGGTCAACACATACTCTGCCGGCTCAGGCAATGACACCATCCGTTCCGCGGGTGGGGCTGATATTCTCACGGGCGGTCAAGGTGATGATACCTATATCTACTTTGCTCGTGATGTTGTTGATGGGTCTGGTGGAAGCCGCGGCGTTGATTTGATCACCGACTATGGCGCTGGAGATGTCATTGATTTGCGTGATATCGCCAAGGGTGACAGCAATGCCGTTCGGCTCACTACAGATGGCTCTGATGTTACGGTTGCCGTTGCCATCAACGGAGCATTCCAAGATGTTGCGGTGCTGGGTGGTGTCCAAGATGTTGAAAGCGTCAGTGTCTTGATTGGCGATGAGCTGTTTGCCTAAGCAAGCTCAAAAAACTGTAGTCTCGCGTATAAGAAGAAAAGCGTTTGTCTCGAACGCAATTTTTCAAGAAATTGCTTTATCGGTCCGGCAAGGTGATGAGCTGTTCTTTTCCACCAAACCCGTGAAGCTTATCGTGAGCGCGCACGATGATCTGCTTTACACCTCGAGGAATTTTCACACGTGGCAGTGCGCGGGTGAAGGGCTGCTCGTCGATATGGGGATGCGCGAGCGGGCGGGTTGCCAAAAGGGTGCCGTCGGGTGTGAGAATCTCGAACTTGTTAGCGAAATGCGCGAAGCTTTCATCGGCGTGGCGGATGGTTGCTATGATGACGTAAGTGCCACCCTTCATGGGTTGGGCCTTTGCCTCAATCACATGGGCCTCTCCTGCCAGGCTTGGTGCTGGCGTGAGAAACAACACTGGCATCATTGCCATGAGCAAAAGGCATTTGACGATCATATGGTTGATTTGGGCCACCAGTGACCGGAATTTGCACATCATGAGAACTTTGTTCCGTTAACACTTCTATCTTTTAAAAGATTTAGAATTTTGTCGCTGTGCTGACAATTGTTATTGTAAAGCGATTCATGAATGAGACGGCGCTTTTTGGTGCTTGTGTCTGATCTAACCATCTTTTCCATTTCATCGGGAGCTTGAAGGAACGTGGCTGCGAGCGGATCGACTACGGTTATTTATATTGCTATGGGCGCAAATATCGGAATTGCCTGCGCCAAGTTTCTGGCTTCGGCGTGGACGGGTTCATCTGCAATGCTGTCGGAAGCCATTCACTCCTTGGTGGATTCATCAAACCAGGTCCTCCTGCTTGTGGGCATCACGCGCGCCCAGAAAAAAGCCGATGCCAAGCATCCATTTGGTTATTCCAAGGAGCTTTATTTCTGGAGCTTCATCGTAGCGATTATGCTGTTTTCCCTGGGGGCGGGCGTTTCGATTTATGAAGGGATCGACAAGTTCTATCACCCCCATCCGATAAAGTATCCTGAGATTATCTACATTGTACTTGGTATTGCCATCGGCATGGAGGGATTTTCAACCTACAAGGCGTTGGCCGAATTTCGAAAAACTCATACGAACAAGAAGTTTGTTACCGCCTTGCAGAAATCCAAGGACCCCGCGCTTTTTGCCATTGTGCTTGAAGATATTGCAGCCATGGTCGGATTGTTTACGGCTTTAATCGGTGTCCTTGTCGCCGATAAGCTGGGTTATCTACCTGCTGATGCCATTGCCTCCATCGCCATCGGTATGGTGCTGGCCTCTGTTGCCGTCTTCATGGCGATAGAGATCAAGAGTTTGATCATAGGAGAGGCTGCCGATCCGGAAGTGCAAAGGGGTCTTTTCGATATCATTTCCAATGAATCTGGTGATCATGGGCCTATTCTGGCGATCAACGAAATTCGCTCAATGCACCTTGGCCCCACGGATATTCTGGTGGCGGCAAGTGTTGATTTTCGCGATGGCATATCAGCTGAAGATGTGGAAGCCACAACGCACCGGATAGAGCGCGCCATCAAGGAGAAATATCCTGCTGTGCGCCAATTGTTTATCGAGGTCCAATCCATTGCGTCCCATGCTTCATCGGTGAAGTCTGGGGCTGTTGGGAAGACAACGACAGAATCGCGAGCGCCGGATGAGGCCAGTGCTATGGCACCTTCCAACCTGAAAGATGTGAAACAGAACACCACGAAACAGGAAAACATTGTAGCGCGCAGTGGTAAGAAACAATCGTCGCTCGAATTGGCTGGTGAGGGTGCGAAGGCTGGTTCGTCAACCGTTGAGCCAAAGAGAAAGGCTACGGCTGGGAAGGTGGAGCGTGCAACAGATCTTGCCGAGCTGCCCAGCAACAGGAAAAAACGTAAAAGCCGGCGCAAGGCAAAACGCAGAGGCGGCAAAAAGATCTGAAGGACGCTTAAAACCAAAAGCAAGTCAAGCGCGACGTTTTCTTGCTCCGCTTTAGTCGCGGCCATCCTCCAACAGCGAGCCAAAACTCCCGCGCAAATTATGAAGGTGGCTCAGGCCGGAAGTTGTGATTTCATACATGCCATCGGCGGGCTGTTTTATAACACCAACTTTTTTCAAGCGGTGAAGCTGAGAGACCACAGCGCCGGAACTATCATTGAACCCCTTTGCTTGAAGTGCACTTAACACCTGCTGCAAAGAATAGGCCCGCGAGTCGCGCGACAGGAAATCCAAAAGTGTCAATTCCCGCAAACGAGAGCGCTGATTGCGTCCAATATCATCGAAGGTTTCCCCATTGGCAGCAGCTTGTTTGTGTTGCATTGAAAATCCGTTGAGGGAATTCGTGTCAGGATCAACGGGGCTTTCCAGTGCCGCTTGCAAAGATGGATGTGGTGTCATGCCATTAGAGCGCGTGCCCTTGTTCGGGCCCAGGATAGTGGCGACCACCGTATCCAATGCATCGAGCTTGTGACGAATCTCAAAGATGAGTTGAAGTACATCTTCGGGGGCTTGATTGGCCCGTTCAAACATCGGTTGAAAAAGCTCACGGGCAAAGACGTCTGAGGCTTTGGCGACGAAGTTGGGTTTCTGCTCAGCGGCTCCGCTTTGATCTTCAATGGCCATGTGGGATCCTCAACGCATAAACAGCAATTGTGATGGCAGTTCATTGGGTTTGATACGCTGCCTTCCATTCTATTCTTGCACTGTTGATGCGTTACGACAACTTTCATTTCATTTCATACTTACCGTTTCATTTCATACGATTTGAATGGGTAGGGTTAGGCAATTGATATTGCTGTCTTTTTTAGGTTTCAGATTCCTTAAGATTCCAAGCGGAGTCAAAGGATCACTCAAGGTGCGGTTTGCGCCATACGTTTTGCTACGAACCGTATTAACTGGCTGATTTCATTCACATCCTACGCAATAGAACTGGCCCATCAAACAAATCCCCACAGCCTGAGCTGATCAACCAACTGGTACCTGCCGGTTTTGGGCATTTGCGATTTTAAGTTCAAACGTCGTTGCCCTCGCTTTCCGGCTTTGGGGGCGGACCCATGCGATTTATTTTGAATTCTATAGCGGAGGCTTATGAACTCGATCCGAGTATCATAGATTTGGTGCTTTGGTTTCCGCATCTCACATGGGGTCAATTTATGGCAGCAGCGTTGGCTGTTCTTGCCTGGAGCTGGGTGTCAGCACAAATTACCAGAGCCTTGAGCAGGGCAACTCGACAGTTGGCGCGCACATTCGCTCGCCCCTGGTTGGAAAGGCTGTCCAAGCTGCCATGGTGTGGTTTCTTGAATTACGTTCTTCTGCTGCCGCTTTTTTCTAAGATGAAAGGGCAGGGGAAAAGCCAAACTCAAACTCTGGCTTTTCGCGATCCGGATGTTATGCCAACCACGCGTAGACAAGTCTTTCAACGCGATACTAACGACGCTTATTCATTGCCTTCGCCATATTGGAGTTCAGCGCCCGGAAATCTTTCACGAGGGCGTCGCAGGCGCGTTCATCACCGTTACAGTTCACGTCCATATGCAGCTTCATCATTTCCCCGTCCTTTACGGGTTGGCGGCACACAACGGCGGGATGGGAAGGGATGCCAGGCAGTGTGAAGGTCCACATGGTGGTGGCCTTGGGGTCCTGATAGGCGACGTAATATTGATCGCGATGAACTTCAGGAAGCTTCTCAATTTCTGCAATTTGCTTTTGCATATCTTCTGGCTTTGCCCAGTCACGGCCACAAAGTTTTAAACCAGCCTCTGCGGAATGGATGGGAAGAAAGCTTACGCTGAATAGGGAAATGGCAAACGCCAAGGTGAATGTCTGAACAATAGGTCTCACGTGTTTCTCCAAGGTCATTTTTTGTGGGTCCTCTGGTGAGGACCAGGTGGTCAAATTACGTATAGTTATAGCAACACTCCTGCACCCTGGCAGGAATGAGGCGCGATGTTTAACTTCCTGTCACATGTTGCTTAATCTATAGCCTGTTTGATGCCCGCCTCGATTGCCAGAAGGGCGTCTTTGTCTTTACTAGCATCTGGGCCCCCTGCCTGGGCCATATCGGGGCGTCCACCGCCGCCTTTGCCACCCATGGCACTGGCGCCTAACCGGACGAGATCTACTGCATTAAGCTTATGGGTCAAGTCAGCGGTGACACCAACAGCTAGTCCGGCTTTTCCCTCTTCGGAAATGCCGACAATGGCGACGACGCCGGTGCCGATCTGTTTTTTACCCTCATCAATCAGTCCTCGAAGGTCTTTCGGATTGAGACCCTGCAGAGTTCTTGACAGAAACTTGATCTCTCCCAGTTGCTGGAGATCACTAGGCTGATCTGCTTCGCTTGATGAAGCCGATGTTCCGGAACCAGACAATGCGGCGGCACGTTTGGCCTCGCTTAATTTTTTCTCCAACTGCTTGCGTTCTGCCAAGAGCGCCGAAACGCGATCTGTCAGGTCTTCGGGACGAGTGCGTAAAAGAGCTGCGATCTTTTTGACGCGCTCATCCTGCTGGTCGAGGTAGTCACGCGCTTTCGAACTGCTCACGGCCTCAATGCGCCGGACGCCGGAACCAACGGCGGATTCCGACAGCACTTTGACCAGTCCGATATCGCCTGTGCGTTGCACGTGTGTGCCGCCGCACAATTCCAGTGACCATGCAAGCTTTTCAGCATGGCCTGAGGATGTTTTTTTATCATCGCTTGTTAAGGGTTCCCCCATGGCAACGACGCGAACTTCATCTCCGTATTTTTCTCCAAAAAGAGCCATGGCTCCTGACTTCAAGGCTTCTTCTTGGGACATTAGATGTGTTTGCACGGGAGCGTTTTGATCGATGATGGTGTTGGCCACTTGCTCAACTTTTTTTATTTCTTCTTCCGTCATGGGATGTGAATGGGAAAAGTCAAAGCGCAATCGGTCGGGGGCAACCAGAGAGCCTTTTTGCGTGACATGGCTTCCCAAAACCTGTCGCAGGGCTTCATGTAGAAGATGTGTGGCGGAGTGATTTGCGCGAATGGCTGTTCTTAGAGTGCTATCGACTTGCAAACCGACAGCATCTGACAATTTAAAACGGCCACTTTCAACCCGTCCGAAGTGAACAAAAAGATCACCGAGCATTTTGCGCGTATCGCTCACCAGAAATGTTGCCCCATTGGCTCCGGTGATCACGCCTTTGTCGCCCACTTGCCCGCCCGATTCACCGTAGAAAGGCGTTTGGTTCAAGACAATTTGGGCTTCGTCACCCTTTTTCAGGGTCTTGACCTGCTTTCCTGCTTTTATGATCGCTTTGATTTCGCCTTCGGCGGTTTCACAGGTGTAGCCTAAAAAATCAGTTGGCCCCGTTGCTTCGCGCACCTCATACCAGACGGCTTGCGTCGTGGCTTCGCCTGATCCTTTCCAGGCTTTGCGTGCTTCGGCCTTTTGCGCGGCCATGGCGGTGTCGAATCCAGCTCTGTCGACCGTGATGCCACGCGGGCGCAGGGCATCTTCGGTGAGATCATATGGAAAGCCGTAAGTATCATACAGCTTGAACGCGACTGCGCCGGGCAATACGTCACCTTTTGACAAGTTATCCGTTGTTTCCGCCAGCAGGCCGAGTCCTTTTTCGAGCGTTTGTCGAAAGCGCGTTTCCTCGAGTTCCAGTGTTTGACATATGGTT
>JAJRZC010000061.1 GCA_024275435.1 Alphaproteobacteria bacterium | reverse complement strand
CAAAAATGGATGGTTCCATTTCTGCCGAACATGGCATCGGGCGCATGAAAAAAGACAGCCTGATCCGCCATAAAAGCCCGGTTGAATTACAGACAATGAGAGCAATCAAAGAGGCGCTAGACCCGAAAGGCATCCTCAATCCTGGAAAGGTTCTTTAAAGCCCTTAATGTTCACCTATTCACCTCTAGACCACCGGCGCCCCGTACCCATAGCTGTAAGGCACAGGCCCCGAAAACGCGATCACATCGCCATCATCCAAAACAACGTCCAGATTGACCTGCTCACCCACAAGGCCAGATGTCACATCGCGCCCATTTCTCATCACAAGAAAAATTTCCTTGTGAGGAATTCCCCACGCCTCAACAACATCACGAATAGTGCTGCCAGCCGGGAGCGTAAAAGTCTCCCGCCATGATCGCTCCCCGGCAAAGCGTGACAGGCTGTTAAACAGTCGAGACTCCACACTCACAGTGGCACCATCAGAATTGTGCCCCATCATAATTTCACTCATTCCAGCTCCTAAACCTAAGATATTCAAGAACGCGCAACCACAGGTTTTCCCACACCAACATAATAAAACCCCGCTTCCAGGGCGGCATTGGGGGTAAATACATTGCGCAGGTCTACGAGTATATTTCCCGTCATCCTCTCTCGTACAGCTGATAGGTTAAGTGCCCGAAATTCATTCCACTCGGTTAAAACAACCAGCGCATCAGCGCCCTCACAAGCCGCCAAAGAGCCCTCACACCACAAAACACCCGGCAACATCGGCTCAGCCTGTTTACGTCCTTCCGGATCATAAACACGCACGCTCGCCCCACGTTCTTGCAGCATCGGCACAATTACCAGACTGGGCGCATCGCGCATATCATCCGTGTTGGGCTTGAATGTAACACCAAGAATAGCAATTTTTTTCCCCCGAACGGATCCACCACAGGCTGCCTCAATACGCCCGCTCATCGCCAACTTTCGCTCATCATTAACGGTGCTGACCTGCTCGATCAGCGACAGGGGAGATTTCGCCTCTCGAGCAGTACGCACAATTGCCGAAACATCCTTGGGAAAACAAGACCCGCCATATCCAGGGCCCGGATGCAAAAACTTGTCACCGATCCGCCGGTCCTTGCCAATGGCGTTGGCAACTTCTTGCACATCGGCACCCACGTGCTCACACAAATCCGAGATCTCATTAATGAAACTGATCTTAAGCGCCAGAAACGCATTGGCTGCATATTTTGCCAACTCGGCCGATTCCCGCGATACGAATATCACCGGTGCATTACGTAAAGACAAAGGCTGATAGAGACGCGCCATCACCTCACGCGCGCGCTCATCGTCCAAACCAACAAGCACGCGGTCTGGGTGGGAAAAATCCCCAATAGCCGAACCCTCACGTAAAAACTCGGGATTAGAGCACACGCCAAAATCGGCTTTAGGATTCTTATCCCGTAATCGACGCTCAATCTCACGGCTTGTACCAACTGGCACCGTCGACTTTGTAGTAATGACGGTAAAACCATTTAGATGAGGCGCCAATTCCTCTACCGCTTGGTAAACATAAGAAAGGTCCGCGTGTCCATCTCCCCTTCGCATCGGTGTCCCAACAGCAAGAAACACAACATCCGCCTGAGATACGGCCGGCCCAAGCTCATCGCTAAACAGCAAACGCCCGGCCTTCATATTACGCGAAATCAGATCATCAAGACCCGGTTCATAAATGGGAGACTTTCCAGCCTTCATCATGGCCAGACGGTTTTTGTCCTTGTCAACGCATGTCACTTCCCAACCGAATTCAGAAAAACATGCCGCCGAAACAAGTCCGACATAACCAGCCCCAATCATGCAGATCTTCACGCTGTAATTCCCCTAGCAGATTCCACTAAACCGAAACCTTCAAAAGCCCTTGAATTCCTCAACAGAACGTAAAGCAGGGCGTAACTCTCTAAGCAATAACGCAAACTCTGGAAAACAGATTTGGCTGTTGGTCAAAACCACGACACCAACTCACCAAGACCACCCTTCACTCACCCCCGCTTAAGCCCCAGATCAAAAATCAAAAACAACAACACTACTTATAGGTGTATTTATAATACTTCTCCCGCAATGGTTTACTTAATCTCCACCTTACACCGCCATAGTGCTGTGAAAACCCGCAGCCCTCTCCAACAGTTGCATAGATCAACTGATCTATCTTTTGACAACATAAAAAATGCTCTCCACCAGAAAACAGAACGGCTAACCCAATGACGCATATACCAATTCATCCCCGAACCTTGTCACATCAGCCCCTTCACCCCCCCCTGAAAGCGTCATCTGGGCTTTCCTACTTTCCTCCACCAAGCTGCCTCGAAAACGTTGACCTAAAAACAGACACCGTACTGGAAGCCTTGATCGGAGAAACGCATCATGCAGTTTCCAGAACAGCCGTCTTGGCCAGTTGGACAAATGCATTGGCAAGGCCCGAGATGGCCTTGAACGCACCAACCCTAAGCACTTTAATTCCTGAAGACCCCGCAATAATGATAACAATGCGCCGCTGGATTAGATCTTCAACACCACTTTCAGTAGAAACACTTCACCAAACACAGGCATTTTTCTGGAACCTAGGAAAAGCCCGCGAATCCTTTCGTTCATTCTTGAACGAAGCCAATCAGATCGGCCTGATCAAAGCCGGCATCTTGCATCGAACTCTACTGGCAGATAGTTGGCAGATTGGCGTAAAACACGCTTTGAAAGCCCTAAACGCTCAGGCCAGCCAAACGGAATTAAACCTTCCCGACATTTATCAAGAAAACGCCAATGCCCTGCTCAACTTGCTCTCGAAAATAAAAACTGGTGGCTCCCCATGCCTCAACCCGAACGGGACCATTCGCTTGCCTGATCTGCCAAACCAGCGCAGAAGCGCCCGCCGTTATCTCCTCGAAAACTGTTTTGTGAAAACGCAGAAGCAAACCTTCACCGCGTTCGCCCGGGACGTCTCAATGGGAGGAATGGGTATTGATCGAGTCCCGTATCTGCCCATCGGCAAACCAGTAATGATCAAACTTCCCACCGGCCGGATTTTTTCTGGATATGTACGATGGTATAAGACGACCTCTGCTGGCATCGAATTTGACACCCCCTTAGCGCCTACAGATCCACTACTAAGCATCTAATCAAAACAGAAAATTGCACCCTAACACATTGTTATAAATGTTGTTTTCTTGATGCCGAATCATACCGCTTAAGTTGCACCCAAAATTAAAAGGGAAAAACCCCAACCCGAAAGCACCACAAATAAAGCATTGACCTTCAGACGAAGAGAGAGTGAAATGCCTCTTAATCCCAAAAGAAATAATGACAATAATGGGGAATAATGATGGGGGTGAAATGCTCAAAGCTTTAGATATCGATCCAGGCAAGTGCACAAGTTGCAAACAATGTGAAATGGCCTGCTCATATGAGAACGAGGGCGAATTCAACGTCTCGAAGTCTCGTATTCGTGTTTTTGACTTCCACACCGAAGCAAGGTTCGTACCTTATACCTGCACCCAATGCGCAGAAGCATGGTGTCAGCAGGCCTGCCCCGTAAACGCCATCACCACGGACCACATGGGCGTAAAAATCGTCCATTCCAACATATGCGTAGGTTGTAAGGTTTGCACCATCGCCTGCCCGTTTGGCACGATCAATTACAACGCATCCACAGGCAAAGTTATCAAATGTGACCTTTGCGGAGGCGAACCCGCCTGTGCCGATGCCTGTCCCACAGGTGCCATCACCTTTTCAGACGTTGAACAGGCTGGCTATGACAAAATGAAACAGTGGGCCACAGCCACCGCCTCGCCAACCGATGTCAGCGGACCTAACACCCCTGTAAAGCAATAAAATCGAAACATTAGTTTTCGAGCTACCTCGAAATTGGCTTTCGCTATTAGAACAAGGCAAAAATCCCATGGGCTGGACACGCAAAATCCTCCGCGTCGATCTGAGTAGCGGTAAAATCACCACCGAACCCCTCAACATGGATTGGGCAATGCAGTATCTCGGCCAGCGCGGACTGGCCACGAAGTACTTCACCGAAGAAGTCGACGCCAACGTAGATCCCTTAGGGCCAGAAAATAAAATTATCTACGCCACAGGACCTTTGACCGGAACAATGGCCTCCACCGGTGGGCGCTATTCGGTCATCACCAAAGGCGCGCTAACCAATGCCATTGCTTGCTCAAACTCCGGCGGCTATTTCGGCGCCGAGATGAAATTCGCTGGCTGGGATATGGTTATTGTCGAAGGTCGCTCAGAAAAACCTGTCTATCTCTCCATCATCGACGATAAAGTTGAGCTTCTTGACGCATCAGAAATCTGGGGCACCAGTGTTTGGAACACGGACGCCTGGATCAAGACCAAGCATCAAGACCCGCAAACTCGCGTTGCCACCATTGGTGTTGCTGCAGAAAACGGGGTTTTATATGCCGCCGTTGTCAACGACCTCCACCGTGCTGCTGGCCGCTCGGGTGTCGGCACCGTTATGGGTTCCAAAAATCTCAAAGCCATTGCAATCCGCGGAACAGGCGGCGTCAAAGTCAAAGATGGCCGCGCTTTCATGAAGGCAACCACCGCAGCAAAAAAAGTCCTCGTCGACAATGCTGTCACAGGTGAGGGTTTGCCCATGTATGGCACCCAGGTCCTCATGAACGTCATCAATGAAGCTGGCGCATTGCCAACACGAAACAGCCGCGACGTGCAGTTCGAAGGAGCACACGACATCTCTGCCGAAGCCATGGCAGCACCCCGCGGTTCAGACGGTGAAACAAACCTGCAAACCAACCAGGCTTGTTTTGGCTCCACAATAGCTTGCGGGCGCATATCAAAAATCGACACCAAACACTTCTCGGTACAAAACAAGCCTGAATACTGGCACGCTTCAGGTGGGCTTGAATATGAAGCCGCCTGGGCCCTTGGCTCAAACACCGGCGTTGATGATCTAGAAGCCCTGACGTACGCCAACTTCATCTGCAACGAACAAGGTCTCGATCCCATATCCTTCGGCGCCACCGTATCCGCCGCAATGGAACTCTATGAGGATGGCGTTATCTCCACCGAAAACACCGGCGGCATTGAACTCAAATTCGGATCAGCCGAAGCCCTTACCAAGTGCGTAGAACTCACCGGCCTTGGGGAAGGATTCGGCAAAGAACTCGGCATGGGTTCTGCCCGTTTGACGGCCAAATATGGCCGCCCGGAACTTTCCATGACCTGCAAAAGCCAGGAATTCCCCGCTTACGACCCACGTGGAATCCAAGGCATGGGTCTCACCTACGCCACATCAAATAGAGGTGGCTGTCACTTGCGTTCCTACACGGTAAGTTCCGAAATTCTAGGCATACCTGAAAAAACGGATCCACTTTCTACCGACGGCAAGCCAGCACTGGTAAAAGCCTTCCAGGACGCAACCGCCGCAGTGGACTCCGCAGGACTTTGCGTGTTCACCACCTTCGCCTGGACCCTCGATGACATCGCACCGCAAGTCGACGCCGGCTGCGAAGGGGATTGGACTCCTGAAAAACTTCTGGAAACCGGGGAGCGCATTTGGAATATGGAACGGATGTTCAATCATCGCGCAGGCTTCACAGCCGAGGATGACAAATTGCCCGAACGGTTGATGAAAGATGCTGCCAAGACAGGCCCCGCAAAAGGTCTCACAGCAGGCGTGGAAAAAATGCTTCCCGAATACTACGAGCTACGTGGCTGGACGCCCGATGGCGTACCAACCAACGAAACCCTGAGCCGCCTCGCACTTTAAAACTGGCGGCCCCCTTTGCCAGTAGAACCTGGCAAAGGGCGGGATCCACACACAGGTGATTGGCGCAAACCAATTATTAAGGTTGAGGACCACATGCACTACGTCATCTTAGGTGCCGGACCCGCTGGTGTAACCGCTGCTGAAACCATCCGCTCCATTGATAAATCAGGTGAGATCACCTTAATCGGCGGGGAACCAGAACCGCCCTACAGCCGCATGGCGATTCCTTACTACATCCACGGTAAAGTTGGTGAGGATGGCACGTACCT
>JAJRZC010000060.1 GCA_024275435.1 Alphaproteobacteria bacterium | reverse complement strand
CGCAACATTGTGGAGCGGTTCTTCTGCAAAATGAAAGATATGCGCAGGTTGGCGACACGGTTTGAAAAGCTAAGCCAAAATTTCCTCGCAATGCTGCATTTATTTGCCATCAGACAGTGGTGCAATTGTGTCCACACCCTACGCAGAGCCTGCAGCTGAGGTGAAATCCTAGACGGACACACAACCCCTTGTTATCGGAAGGATTTCGCTATCGAAATCTGCAAGCGAGTTTGACCAAATTCAGGTCCTCCACCTTGCTTCAGGAAAAAAACTAGCGAAATACGCATGATTTGTCCAGCCGAAAGCAACTACACACAGAGATAGATTTGGGGCAAGAATCGGAGACTTTCAACAGAATAGGTCGGTTGCCGACTATATCAAAAGGGCGGAAAGGAGCCGTTCGCTGCGGATGCAAAAAGAAACGCACACCCACTGTAAAGCGGACATTCAGCGATCAGCCCGGTCAGAACCCACTAGGTTTGCCGCGCCGGGTGAAAAGCCAACCTGCGTTCGTGGCTAGCGCTATCCAGCTATCCTTCTTCGAAAGCCTTTCGACCACCCCCTTCATCCTCAAAATTCTATAAGTCGCGAAGTTGTTGATAACGCGCCTGCATAGAAAGGGCGTCCAATTCCTCAATATGTTCGAAGTTTGTTGCAACGCCAACCAAGTTCTGGAACGATCGTTTCGAGAAGGGTCTTTAGCCTCGCGCTCGCCTCGGCATCGTCTAGGGGGCTCGGACAAAGAAGCATGCAGTCGCGTGCATGGTCTATGGTCTCGAGCTCGTTCCATGCTTGAGCGGGAGGTGGAAAAACCACGAATGCGCCCATTGGATGACACCTGATAAGCTGGTCTCCGTGGGCCCAGCCAATCGTTCTCCTATATTTTTCAACCACTTGAGGTTTAGATTTCATATTTTTTTTCAATGGTATGTGGTGCTCGGAGCTTGCCAGAGAAGCATCGCCGACTAATAGCGCGCTAGTAGTGCTCGTTATAATCCGAATTAGGTAGTCCGGCGAACATTTTTCCTCTGACCCGAGAAAAGGGCGATCACTATTTATTTTTTGATGGCGCGCCGCCCATTCTAATGCAGGAACGGCACGTTCATGAACTGGCGGCATATGCTCATAGTCAATGAAGGCAGGTTCAGCTTCAAAATCGAGTTTGATGACTACTCCATCCCTTTCGAGATGCCAGGAGCATCGCTTCACGGATTTGATCGTTTCCAGGGAGCATATGCCCGAAAATCCGAGTCCTCTAAGCTGTTTGGCAATCCAGGCAATCCCCCATATTTCCCAGAGGTGGTTGAGCGTGACTGGCGGATAGCTTGATCTCTCTGACTGGCTCTCAGCGATAGCTTCGGATGGGTTCGGCGCAAAAGCTCGTAGCAGTAATCGAAGCCGGTGATCGCGTTGGAAGAGCGGACTTAGTTGGATTGGTACGCCAATTTCCAGGTCGTTCACGTACTGGGCCAGACGGGCACTCAAATCAACTGATCGGATTATGAGTGTCTCAAGTCGATTTATTTCCAAATCGATTGTCTTCTGGCGCCCTTCAGGATTCTTCAGGGCTCCTTGGGCTCTTTCTACTTTTAGATTTGCCTCGAAAGTGTCAGCAAGATCTCGCAATTGACCTGACCTACGCATCGACCATTGCGATGGACACCGGCGGGAAATCATTGGGCAGCATGCGCCACGCGCAACCGGTACTGGCGATGTACAGAATGGCATCTGCAACATCACGCATCACGGTTTTGCGTGGACGGCCAGTTGCTTTGCCCGGTGCAATG
>JAJRZC010000059.1 GCA_024275435.1 Alphaproteobacteria bacterium | reverse complement strand
GCAGGTACCTGGACATTTTGACCGGAGAGTTCGGGACGCCCTTGAAGCGCAATATGCGTTTTTCCATCTGATTTCGTGACACTCACCTGTGCTCCGAAATAGGTCATCATTCGCTCGGTATGATCGCGTGTGGGCTCTTTTTCAATGATCGTCGTTGTGCCGGGGGCATGCAGGCCGGCAAGCAGCACCGCTGATTTGACCTGTGCTGAGGGAACGGGAAGCTCATAGGATATGGGAATTGGGTCGCACAGGCCGGTCAGTTTGAGGGGTAACGTCTCGGAAGTTGTCTCTTTAGGGGCTTTGTTTCCTTGATTTTCAGGGTTTGGGGAGCCCAGATGCTCCACATTCAGTCCCATTTGGCGAAGCGGATCCAATACCCTTCCCATGGGCCGGCGCGATAGGGACTCATCGCCTATCAGTTCGACCGTAATCGGATGGCCTGTAATCACCCCCATCATCAGTCGTGTTCCGGTCCCTGAATTTCCAAAATCCAGGGGGCCATCTGGTTGCCTCAGGCCGCTCACACCGCGGCCAAGTACCTGCCAAACATCGCCAGTTTTTGTTGCCGGAGCGCCCAATGCCGTCAAGGCGGATGCGGTGTTTAGGACATCTTGCGCCTCCAGCAGGCCTTTAATTTCGGTTGTGCCGATGCTGAGGGCTCCCAGGATGAGCGCCCGGTGCGAGATGGATTTGTCTCCTGGCACGGTAAGCTTGCCATGCAGGGGACCAGTGTTTAAGGACTTTAAGGGATATGGGTCGGGATGAGACACGGATTTTCCTGAATTTTGAAAGAGACAACCTTGGTCGTGGCTGTGGGCAATTGGTGGTGTTCGTGCACCGCACTTACCGGCCTGTCAACGCGGGCGATAGTCCCCAGGCTCTCGTTTTTTTTGACACGGCGGTCAGCTTGTGCCAGGGCCTTTCCCTTGAAATGTGACTTACAAAGCGAGAGACCATGACAACCAAAGACGCGCGTGGCACCAAACTCACCTGCCAAAGCGATGAGTGTGGCGCAAAATTTTATGACTTAAACAGGGAACCGGCGACGTGCCCAATCTGCGGCAAGGTCTATGAAGTTGCCACTACTTCCGAACCGCCAGTTGAAGAAGTGAAAGAAGAGATCAAAGTGGATTCTGGCGCAAAAGCCGGTGCTGAAGCCTTGGTAGAGAAGGACCCCGAAACAGAAGTTATTGCTGAACTTGAAGACATTGTCACAGATGATGCCCTCACTGATGACGATGATAGCGATACTTTCCTCGAGACTGATACCGAAGTGGAAGAGGACAACGTCAAAGACATTGTCGGCGTCAAGAAAGATACTACAGAAACCTAGCGGGCATCTGCTGGTCGAAGATATCAAACAACGCAACCTTGCGCCGTGTCGTAAACCATATGGCGCAAGGGATGATACGCCTGTGGGTTTAAAATCGGCTTTTTGTGACCTGAGGAATGAATCCCAAGTCACACTTGCTCGGTGGCGTTCTGTGGGCAAAGTTAAGCTTATAAAATTACGCTTGAAATTTGCAGTGTCACAGCCTACTAGAGGTTTCCCTGTCTTTTGCTCATGTTGTAACATCAGGTACGATTGGGCATTGTCGAAATAATTTTGGGGCCATAGCTCAGCTGGGAGAGCGCTTCGCTGGCAGCGAAGAGGTCAGGAGTTCGATCCTCCTTGGCTCCACCATTTTTTTTTGGATTTCTCGATTCACGCCGCGCTTGATAGGAAGCGCGACGATCTCGAATATCTCGTGACGGGTGTACGGCGGCGTTGTGGACGGCTCGAGGAAGTTCTTCTTTTTGGATTTCTCGATTCACGCCGCGCTTGATAGGAAGCGCGACGATCTCGAATATCTCGTGACGGGGTTACACGTGCGTTTGACACGTTGCCCGGTTGTGTTTCTTTCCTGGGATTTCTCGATTCACGCGCTCGCGAGGGCGCTCGCGCGAGCTTTGACACAAGTGTTTCAGTCTCATGCCAACTGCTAGGTTTTTCTGGGCTTGGCTCAACGCCTCCAACCAACGCTGTGCCACGGGCCGCTCAAGCGCTCTGCCCGCTTTCAACGAGACGAATGACACTTCTTCCGTTGCCTCGTTTTTCTACTCTTAACTGTATTGCAATCCGTTCGATCATCGCTGGCACATGGGTGATGACGCCAACCTTGCGGCCGTGACCTTGCAGTGTTTCAAGCGCATCAATAGCCATGTCGAGCGTATCACGATCAAGGCTGCCAAAACCCTCGTCGATGAACAGCGTATCGACAAACGACTGGCGACCTTCGAGACCGGCAAGAGCGAGCGCCAGCGCCAGCGACACTAGAAAACGCTCGCCACCTGACAGTGAGCGGGTTGCCCGAACCTCTTCGCCCATGTCACGATCAATGATGTGAAGGGTCAATCCTTCTTTGCTGGTGCGTCCCAGGCCGTAACGGGGGTTTAGAGCCTTCAATTGCTCGTTTGCCAATATTATTAGTTGTCCCAGAGTTACGCCTTGAGCAAATTTCCGGAACTTGGCTCCATCGGCCTGACCGATTGCAACGTTGATATCCTTCCAGATTTGCAATTTTTTTCGCGCCGATATGACGTCGCGTTCTACCTGAGCGGCCTTTGAGCGTGCTTCATCGTCTTTGGCAAGTGTTGAAGCAATATTTCCCAGTTGTTTGTGTAGGCTTTCGATTCTTGTCGTTAGCTCTTCATGTTCTTGCTTAGCGTCGGCAATCACGACTTTTTCAGCTTGTGGGTTACTGGCAACCAGGTCTTGGAGATCTTTTGTTCGTGTCGCTTTGGTATTTTCTGCTGTGATATATTCCTGATGCAAGCCATCCAGTTTGGCTCTTAACACCTGGTGGGCTTGTGGATCGACCGATAGAAGCGTGTCGACCTCGCCTGCGGTTTTACCAATGGAACCAATTGCCGCCGTGAAATCGTGGTTGGCTTTTTCAACGCTAATATTACTTTCCTGTACTTTTTTCTCGTTGGCCTTTTTATGTGCCTGAGCAGAGGCGAAAACTTTTTCTGCTTCCGCCTTGCTATCTCGAGCAGTTTGGAATGCTTCTTGTGCCTTGGTGTACTCGGATTGGATGCGTGTGCGATGCGAATCCGTTGGTTCGCCATTTAGCAACTGCTCGCGCTTTTTTTTCAACTGCTCCAGGGTTGTTTTGCGTTTTGTTTCTTCGTCTTTCAGCGCTGTGAGCGTTTTTGATGTGCTCTCCTGTCGGGCCCTGGCTTCGCTTTGTCGCGGCATCAACTGGACGAGCTTGTCAGCAAGTTCCATTCTTTTTTCTTCAAGCTCTCGGTATTGCGTGCCCAGCTTCTTCAGGCGGGAGGCGGCGAGTGAGGCATTCTGCTCAACATCGGAAATGGCAAGCCCAGCGCTTTGCAGGTAGGGCTGCAGGTCGCTGCTGTTTTGTTTTATGGAATCCGTCAGGCCTAACAGAGATGTTGCATGTTGTGTGAGACTGTTTTTGATATTGCTGAGAAGCTCTTTATTTTCGCTCAGCTCCTG
>JAJRZC010000058.1 GCA_024275435.1 Alphaproteobacteria bacterium | reverse complement strand
GGGGCCTCATCAGGGCTGTTCTCCGGCGCCAGGTACCCCAGGATTGGGCGCTCAACGCCTGGTTGGCTTGTTAAAGTGCGGCTTTTTGCAGTGGACTCATAGATGACTTCGTCAGATAATATAACGTATTTCGTCGCCCCCAGTACTCAGCTACCAAACCTCTTTCCAGTCTGTTCACTATCATCATACGTAACCATTGGTAGTGATTGCGCAGCTTGCTTGTTTCCGGTAGGTAGTCAATACAGCGCCAATTACACCCAAGCACATCCAACGCTTCCCGGTTTAGGTTTTGGAAGAAACGAGCCTCGCCATTACCTGATTGATTAATCCCCATAAAAACGCCACAATGTTCTAGCAAGCGAACTAATAACGTTGTGCCAGAGCGATGCATACCAACCACAATCAGCGGCGACGCAGTTTCACTAATGCGGTCATAGAGTCGTTGCTCCAACAATCGCCTGCCAATAGATAGCCAACGTGTAGGGTTGCTCATGTGACCACCCATTCTTTGTATCAAGTTAGCCACGTGGAGTGTATGTCTTTTCGACGCTTACTTAATGCTCGCATTTAGATAAAAGAAGTTCACCCGATTGGGGATCGGGGTTGAACAATAGCACATTGACAATCGAGTTTGAGCGATTGCCTGCTTTTTGACCATTCTGAATCGTTGTTTCGGCGTTCTAGTTTCACCTGCCCCAGTTTTTCATGTTCAAGAGTGATGACTTCATCAGGCACCTCCCAAGTTTCCGGCTCCTTGAATGCAAACCGTTCGCCATAAACTCTTGGACGTCCCCGTCTCTTGATCTTCGGCGCTTCAGGCGTGCTGTTACAGCACACGGTCTTTCCGTAACCGCACCACAGTGCCGCAGCGCTGGCCTTGAAGTGGGCCTAGAAACTGCGCATTGCCATACCTGGCGTCAGCGGCAACGATGTCCACTACATCTTGATGGGCTTTGCGTGCTTCTCCAAGCATTTTGACCTACTCGATCCCTACTTCTCTTGCAGTCTCGCTGCTCGGAATGCGCCTGATATTCATCGAAGGAGACCAACTGGCATGGAGTTCTGGCACCCAATCCAGCAGGCTGTATGGATGGCCAATGCAAACTGACCCGCCATTTACTGCTTAAGTTGGATGGTACACATACTGACGGTCGTCCATGGTGCGTGCTCTTGGTCTTGGCCATGTTGTCCCATCCAACGAGAAGTAGCACCCCCCTCTTTGCGGCGCTTGCTGGGCAAGGCAGGTTGTCAGCCATGCTTCATCGATCTCGCCCTTTTCCAATGTTTTGTATAGACTGAGCCATTTCCGCTGAAATCGCTTTGAAAGGCTCAACACTGAAAAGGATGAAACGGCACCTGTGATGCTCAAAGCATCCATGCCTTCAAATAGAGCGTCTCTTCGCTTTCGAAAAGCGGTGGTATAAATCGCTTGACGAAACTCGATTATCTTTAAGGCTCTCTTGGGTAGTGCCTTGTCTTTTCACACAACGA
Source organism: Alphaproteobacteria bacterium (assembly GCA_024275435.1). Lineage (GTDB taxonomy): Bacteria > Pseudomonadota > Alphaproteobacteria > Rhizobiales > Hyphomicrobiaceae > JAJRZC01. Next base: position 477 of record JAJRZC010000058.1, on the reverse strand, counting down.
GTTTCTACCCAAAGGCAGTTCCCCTCGAGGGTCCTGCCCTACTTTTTGTCTAAACTTGAGGTGTAAATTTTTCCTAATGGTCCAATAATTCAAAATACCTTTCGTAGAACGGGTCAGCAACCCCTAGCAAAACTTTCGAGATTGAGTGTGTCGAGCATATCCAAGTTTACGCATGGTTGCCCCAAAACGGTTTTCGATCATTTGGAGCAACTCAGTATCCAATTCGTTTTTCCATCCATCTGTTTTCCCCTGGCGAACAAATCGCTCCTTTCTGTTTTGTGGTTTCTCGGCACTGCCGTATTTGTCTTCTAGCTTCCGCATCTCCTCGAATGATGATTGTTGAATAGCTCGATGGGTTTTCTCCTCACTCGCCCGAAGCCCTGAAAACCCCAATACTTTCTGGGTTACAGCAAAGGTATCGTAAAACAAATCTTCATATCTTATTACCAGCACATTTTCTCTGTCCAGCCATCCTTC
>JAJRZC010000057.1 GCA_024275435.1 Alphaproteobacteria bacterium | reverse complement strand
CGGTTTTGCTGGCGCAACAGCCGACGCCTTCACCCTGTTTGAGCGCCTTGAAGCAAAACTGGAACAATATCCAGGACAGCTCACCCGATCCTGCGTAGAACTGGCAAAAGACTGGCGGACAGACCGGTATTTACGCAGATTAGAGGCTATGATGCTGGTCGCCGACACGGAAACAACCTTGATTTTGACCGGCACCGGCGATGTCTTAGAGCCCGAAGATCACGTTATGGGCATAGGATCCGGTGGAAATTACGCCCTTGCCGCCGCCCGCGCCCTCATGGATCAACCCTTAGAAGCCGAACAGATTGCACGCAAAGCAATGGCCATTGCAGCCCAAATCTGTGTCTATACCAACGATAGCCTTGTCATAGAAAGTCTCCCATCAAGCCAATAAATCACTGCCAACAATCTGCCACCAGGTTTCACACCTAGAAAGAAAAAGACGCGTCTTTTAAGCGGTACGAAGACGTTGAAATTAAGTAAAAGTAGTAAAGACAGAACACATGACAAGCTTCTCCCCTCGTGAAATCGTCTCTGAATTGGACCGCTTCATCGTCGGCCAAGCCGATGCCAAACGCGCTGTAGCCATCGCTTTGCGCAACCGTTGGCGCCGCCAACAACTCGATGATGACCTAAAAGAAGAGATCTTACCCAAAAACATTTTGATGATCGGCCCAACTGGCGTTGGTAAAACCGAAATCTCCCGCCGACTGGCGAAACTCGCTGGAGCACCGTTCCTCAAGGTCGAGGCGACAAAATTCACCGAAGTCGGCTACGTCGGGCGCGACGTGGAAAGCATCATTCGAGACCTACTCGAAGTTGGTATTTCTTTAAAGCGCCACGCGAAGAGAAAAGAAGTCCACGCTCAGGCAGAAAAAGCCGCTGAAGAACGTGTTCTCGATGCCCTGGTAGGCCCCGACGCGAAACCCGCAACAAGAGAATCATTTCGAAAGCGTCTTCGCGATAACGAACTCAACGACAAAGAAATCGAAATCGAAATCGCCGACACAAGCTCAGGCATGCCCATGTTCGAACTGCCCGGCGCCCCCGGCAGCTCCATCGGTGCCATAAATATCACCGACATTCTGGGAAAAGCCTTAGGCGGGCGCACGAAAACACGCCGTACCTTGGTAAAAGACAGCTACACACTGCTCATTGCCGAAGAAAGTGACAAACTCATCGACACCGATCAGATCGTCCTTGAAGCCATAGATTCTGTTGAAAACGACGGTATCGTCTTCCTCGATGAAATCGACAAGATCTGCTCTCGAGCCGATGCCGGGCGCGGCGGTGGTGATATCTCCCGAGAGGGCGTGCAGCGCGACCTCCTGCCCCTGATAGAAGGCACAACCGTCTCCACCAAACACGGCCCCATCAAAACCGACCATATTCTTTTTATCGCCTCAGGCGCATTCCATGTCGCCAAACCTTCGGATCTACTTCCCGAATTACAGGGTCGCGTACCAATTCGTGTCAAATTACAGGCCCTCACCCGAGATGACTTCAAACGCATCCTCACAGAACCCGAAGCCAACCTCGTGAAACAGTATATTGCCCTGATGGAAACCGAAGGCCTGCACCTGGAATTTACAGAGAATGCCATTGATGCCATCGCTGACACTGCTGTTGCCGTCAACTCAACTGACGAAAATATCGGAGCAAGACGCCTCCAGACTGTAATGGAGCGTATTTTGGAAGAAATTTCATTCACAGCCTCAGACCGTAGCGGCGATAAAATCACCATTGATGCCGCTTATGTGCATGAGCGGATGGAGGAACTCACACAAGATGCAGATCTCTCAAAATTTATTTTGTGACAAAAAACAATTACGGGTCACATTGCACCCGTAATACTGATCCAAATATTGGATTTATTCCAAGGTATCAATATAACTATATAATCCAATAAAAAATAACCCGGGAATTTATCCCACATTTCATTTCAAGATAAACACTGTTTCCAAACCCGCCCCCATGTTCTGGTCATTCAGGTTTCTGAGGAATTGGCTTCTTGGAGGCCTGATACCAAAGGGCTAACAGCCCTCGGCCTCACACCGCTCTTTGACCTCCAAAAACCTAAAATTCTAAAAAACGAATAGCAATTACACGTTTTTAACCGCTAATAGCCAATAAACCGTGACAACTGAATCACGCACCATCAACACACGTAATATTTTTTCATATTTTTTCTTGCTTTTATGCAAATCAATCTTCAATCAATAGATAGCCCAAATAGTTCTAATTCAGACCCAACACCCAATTATCAATATTAAGGACATGGACAATGGCAGTAGCAAAGAAAACGGCACGAAAACCCGCCGCTAAAAAAACAGCAAAAAAGGCAGCAAAAAAAGCAGCTCCTTTAAAAAAGGCAGCCCCGGCTCGCAAAACAGCAGCAGCTAAAAAGCCTGCTTCAACAACTTTAACGATGCGCCAACTCGGCACAATTCTCGCAGAAAACAACGAGCTTTCCAAAAAGCAGGCTAATGAGATCCTCGACAACCTCGTTGAAGTTCTCGCCAAGAACCTCAAGAAAGGCGCTCGTATCCGTATTGCCGGTCTTGGCACATTTGTTGTGCGCAAGCGCGCCGCACGTTGGGGCCGCAACCCAGCAACCGGAGAAAAAATCCGGATCAAGGCAAGCAAGAAGGTTGCTTTCCGCGTAGCAAAAGAACTCAAAGAATCAATTTAAAAACAGCCGCAAGGCCAACAGATCAGCAGCCTCGGCGAATTCTGCCCACTTTCGCCGAGGCTATTTTTATGTATTCTTAGCCGTTGTTTTACCCTGAAAACCCAGAAACTCGGGTTATCTCGGCCCAACTCGCCTAGCAAGCATATTTCCAAATATCGCGGCTTTTGCCCCACCAAGACTTTGCTCCACCCGCCACAAGCGCTACATAGCCATACGCAACCAAGCGCGATGGATAAAAAAACATATGGCGAGCCCATTCCCAAAATCACCGGACACCCACAACCCAACAGCTGTGGAGCTTGAAAAAACGCCGACTTCACTCCCCGCGCAACCATCTACTTTGGCCGGCGCCAACCGGTTAGAACTTGGCCAGGTTCTGAGCCAACTCGGAGTTCCGCAAAAACAACTTCGCATGAGAACAGCCCAGGTCTGGAGCTGGATCTATGCCCATGGCACCAAGTCATTCGAAGCCATGAGCGACCTCAACAAAGATCTGCGTACCACATTGACGAAAGCTCATTCGCTAGAACGGCCAAAGATCGTCGAAGAACTCGTTTCAAAAGATGGTACGCGCAAGTGGCTTCTTCGTCTCCAGCCCATGGCGAATGAACCACAGGGCCCAGAAATCGAGACCGTCTACATCCCCGAAGCTGATCGCGGTACCCTGTGCATTTCAAGCCAGGTTGGCTGCACCCTAAACTGCACATTCTGCCACACCGGCACCCAGCGCCTCGTTCGAAATCTTACCTCTGCAGAAATCGTCGCCCAGATCATGCTCGCCCGCGATCGCTTGGGAGACTGGCCGGAAGCGACCTCACCAGACGATGAACGGCACCTGCCCTCGGGTGATCGAAAAATCACCAACATCGTTTTAATGGGTATGGGCGAACCATTCTATAATTACGACAATGTCAAAACCGCCATGGAAATCGTGTCCGACGGCACCGGCCTATCTACCTCAAAACGCCGAATCACCCTCTCCACATCAGGCGTGGTCCCCAAGATCATCCCCTGGGGCGCAGATACCGGAACCAATCTCGCAATCTCACTCCATGCTGTCACCGACGAATTACGCAACGAACTGGTTCCCATCAATCGCAAATATCCCATTAAAGACCTTCTTCAAGCATGCCGCGACTATCCAGGCCTTTCAAATGCCCGCCGTATAACATTCGAATACGTGATGCTGGATGGTATAAACGATAGCCTGAGCGACGCACGCGAACTGGTGCGCCTTCTAAGAGGCATTCCCGCCAAAATAAACCTGATCCCTTTTAATCCCTGGCCCGGTTCAGTTCACTCCTGTTCCAGTTGGCCAAAAATCGAGAAATTTGCAGAAATCGTCAACAAGGCAGGTTACGCCAGCCCGGTTCGCACGCCACGTGGACGCGATATCTTTGCCGCCTGCGGGCAGCTCAAGTCATCGTCTCAAAAACGATCTGCCAGCCAACGCCTTGCTCATCAGGTCCCCTAAAAATGGCTTTAAACAAAAAGCAGGTTGCCAATTCGTCTCTGGCGCCCCTTGCTGACCAAAAAAGGAGCTAGATCCAACGTGTTTTGGAAAACCCTAGGCCGGGTCATTATCGTCATCCCATTCGCTTTTCTTGTAAGCGCACTGACCGCCATCCTGATTTTGCTCACCCTGGCATTGGAACAAATGACTCAGATGCTCCATGGCGCAGGAGACGATCCTGAAGCTATGGCAGTTATGCTCTATGTGTTCATGCGCTTGGCCACGCTTATGCCGTTTCTCACACTCGTTCCTGCTTTGCTCGTAGTCATCGTTGGAGAAGTGGCCCGCATCCGCTCGGCCCTTTATTATATCGTCGGCGGTGGCGCCGCGTTGACTGCAATCCCCTTACTGGCTCGCCTTGGCCCATCCATCGAGACAACACCCACCCCGGATGTCATCCTTTGGAGCACATTGGCCACCGCCGGATTTGCAGGCGGACTAATCTATTGGCTCATCGCTGGACGAAATGCGTGACCACGCCCTTTAGCAGTAGTACACTGACAGCAGAACGACTTGTGAAAAATCAACCTGGGAGCTGTCGGAAATGAGGACGATACTGCGCGCTCTTGTTGCCTTTGCCTTTGCCTGCCTCATCGCAGGTTTGGTTATCGTCTTGTTCGTCAACACACCTGCCGAACTCATGACCCTTCCTCTGGCTCAGCGGCTTCAGTCTCTTGAGAGCACCGGTATATTGATACTCGCTGCGGCAACTCACTCGGCCATATTCGCAGCTCCCTTTGCACTCATCGCCATTCTACTGGGTGCTATCTTAAAAAACAGCAGCATATTCTTTTATTCACTTGCCGGCTTGGCTATCTCTCTTTTTGGATTTGCCGCCTTGCACTTGGGCACAACCACACAGGCAACCACCATCCTCAACCTTTATGCAGGCAGCGCTTATGCACTTTCAGGTTTGGTCGGCGGATATGTCTACTGGCTTTTGGCCGGACGTTATATCGCCCGGCCTGGAAAACACCGACCAGAAGAAGTTTACGAGCCCAGCACCCCCAAAGCCATCACCAGCAAAAGCTCATAAAGAATAAAGCTCAAATCAAATCGAGCTTTTCCCCTCGAGCCTGAAGCGATCTAGCTCAAAAGACCGCGTTTTCTCGCCAGCTCAGTCAACGACTCAACCGGCCGCGCACCAAGATGCGAAATAACCTCTGCGGAAGCCAATGAGCCAAGTCGTCCAGCTGTCTCCAGATCCAAACCCGACGCAACACCAAACAGAAATCCACTGGCATAAAGATCTCCAGCACCTGTTGTGTCCTCCAGCTTTTCGACGGGAGCTACAGGAATTTCAATTTTCTGTCCCTGAGACAAAACAAGCGATCCCTCAGCACCACGTGTTAAAGCTGCAAGTTTGGTGTCCTTTGCCACCAGTCCAGCAGCCTTATCAAAATCATCGGTCTCATAAAGCGAACAAATCTCATCGGAATTCGCAAACAGAATATCCACACCAGAACGAATGAGTTCCAAAAATTCCCCCCGATGACGGTCAACACAAAAACCGTCAGATAAGCTCAAGGCAACTTGGCGCCCAGCCCCCGATGCAATATCGACAGCTTGTCGAAATGCCGCCTTCGCTTCAACCTGGTCAAATAGATAGCCCTCCAAATACACAATCTTCGAAGCACGAATAACATCGGGATCCACCTCACCATCATCCAGGTCCGTACTAATGCCCAGATAAGTATTCATCGTGCGCTCGCCATCAGGCGTTACCAAAACAAGGGAACGCGACGTTGGCGCTTTGCCTGCCACCAACTCACTTGAAAAAGCCACATCCGCAGCACGAATATCATGACGGAAAATACGGCCG
>JAJRZC010000005.1 GCA_024275435.1 Alphaproteobacteria bacterium | reverse complement strand
TAAGGATGTCCTTTGGGGTTTTATCCGTCGTCATATCCCAGACACAGACCCCCAAACTCACCCGATGCTCGATCATCTCGCCGGCTATGCAGTGCGCTACTATGAAGACTTCGTGAAGCCGAAAAAGAAATTCCGCCTGGCTACCGATAAGGAACGCTCTGCCTTGGAGGCCTTGAGATCGGCTCTTTCTCAAGCAGATACTGACGCCAGCGCGAAAGACCTTCAAACTCTCGTCTACGAAGCTGGAAAAGCGAACGGGTTCGAAGAGAACCTCAGAGACTGGTTTAAGGCTATTTACGAGGTCCTTCTCGGCTCATCTCAAGGTCCCCGCTTTGGTTCATTCATAGCTCTTTATGGCATCGACGAAACCCGCGAACTCATCTCCAAGGCTCTCAACGGCGATCTCGTCAGCAAATCAAAATCATAACATGTGCAAGCCTCAAAGAGGCAGACCACCGGCCTTAATGCAGTGATGCGGGAATACAATGGTCGCCACCACGATCGCTCATTTCACCAACTCATCGCTCGTGACACCGTCACAAAGGCGGGCTAGGTTCTCTAGCGTTGGGTGGAAGAGGTCCATGCCTGTACCTTGTATCCGGGAGATTCTCTCGAATACACCGTACGGAACTCACCGTCGTGATTCGCAAATTACGAACCCAAACAACATGTTAGCTCGTTTTCTAGAAAAGATACACCAAGAACCTGGTATCAATGATGGAATGCGAGCAAAGCAGTCTTGTTTTCGGATGGTTGGATGTTTGTAAGAATCTTATCGGTATTCCTCATTTTTGCCGTTGGTCTAGGCGCCTACATAAGCCTTTGCCGCCCTTGCCTATTCACAGAAATTAAAATCACAGCACCGCCAATCAGCGATCCCACTTCTGCACTAACCCTCATAGAGCAATCGGAAGCACGATTTACCAATCTGAGGCGTGGCACCCAAAAAGAAATCATCTGGTTTTCAGACCCGCCCCAAAAAACCAACTACGCCATCGTCTATGTCCACGGCTTCACGGCATCGAAACAAGAACTACGACCTGTTCCAGACTTCCTGGCAAAATCTCTCGAAGCCAATTTGTACTATGCGCGCTTGGCAGGTCATGGCCTTCCCGCCGAAGCCTTGGGCAAAGTCAAAGTCAATGATTGGCTCAACGACGTCGTGGAAGCTGCCAATATCGGCCGCGCTATCGGCCGAAAAGTCATCCTTATCGGAGCCTCCACAGGCGGCTCGTTAATCACATGGCTAGCAGCCAAACCGGAGTATTCCAAAAACATTGCCGCCATAGTTTTCGTCTCTCCCAATTACGGTTTGCATCCCCCTGCTTCCCAAGTACTCCGCTTGCCCTTCAGCTCCTCATTGGTACCCTTTCTCTTGGGACCGACCCGAAAATTTAAACCGGTCAACGAAGAGCACAAGTATTGGTGGACTTCCGTTTACCCTACCCAAGCGCTGGTTCCAATGGCTCAAGCGGTCGATCTGGCAAACGCCGCCAATGTTGAAAAATTAAAAATACCCGCATATTTTGTATTCTCGCCAAGAGACAAGGTCGTCAGTGGCAAAGCCACACTCAACATGATCAAGAGATGGGGGGGACCTTCCCAGGGTCTCATCGTGCACACGCTCGACAACCCCGGCAACCATGTCCCCGCCGGACGTGTCCTAAGCCCTTCAACGACGGAATTAGTCTCCAACAACATCTCCCAGTGGCTGAGCGACACCTTGAAGCCTCAAAGCTTGACCCGCCCCTGAGAATTCCCCAATTCATAGCCTTCTCACCACCAAATACCCATAAAAGCAGCCCGTGAGCATTCCCACGCACAGCACAACGCGCTATCAATTCCGCCACGGTTCATTGTCGGCTCAGGCACTCAAATATCTGATATATTTGTTCAACTCCGACACTCGCCCACCAACACAAAATATTTGCGCGCGCCAATGGATACAAGATCAACAAAAGAGCGTACTTGCTCCACCTCAGTGGAACCTAGAAACGCGCGCGCTAAAAAATCCAATACCACTGTGCAAAAAGACAAACACGAAACAAAACCAACAGGAAAAATCACGCCCTCCATGGCTCAGTTCCTGGAGATTAAAGCAGCCAATCCTGACAGCATCCTCTGGTACCGGATGGGCGACTTTTACGAACTATTTTTCGAAGATGCGAAAATTGTCTCAAAGGCACTGAGCATCACCCTCACCAAACGCGGCAAACACCTTGGTGAAGATATCCCCATGTGTGGCGTTCCCGTCGTGCGTGCCGATGAGTATCTTCACAAACTCATCAAGCAGGGCTTTCGCGTCGCCGTATGTGAGCAACTGGAAAACCCAGCTGACGCGCGAAAGCGCGGAGCAAAAGCCATCGTCCGGCGCGATGTCGTGCGTCTCGTCACCCCCGGCACTCTCACAGAAGACACCCTGCTTGACGCCAAATCTGGCAACTATCTTTGCGCTTTGTGTCTCTCTCCAACTGAAAAAATTTCCAACACCTCAAAATCAAAAAACAAAACACCACGAGCAAACCCTGAAAACCAGCGCGCTGCCCTCGCCTCAATCGATATCTCAACAGGTGAATTCGAAATTGGCCTTGTCGCACTATCAGATTTGGCTGGAGAGCTTGTCCGTCTCGCCCCGCGTGAACTCATCCTGTCCGACAAGAAACAACTCGATCCGGAAATTCTATCCGTTTTGGAAATGCTCAACACAGCTCTGACACCCGTCCCAAACGCTCACTACGACAGTTTGAGCGGTGAGCGCCAATTGAAAGAACTATTCAAAATCACGGATCTTGGTGCATTCGGTGCATTCGATCGCCTTGAGCTATCCGCCGTCAGCGCACTCTTGAAATATATCGATCTCACCCAGCTCGGCTCCAAACCCTTCACGCGCCCACCGCGAAGAACCAGCGCAAACGACGTCCTGCTTATCGACGCCGCCAGCCGTACAAGCCTCGAACTCACACAATCAGCAAGCGGTGACAAGCGCACGAGCCTACTTGCATCAATTGATCGCACAGTAACCGGGCCCGGTTCCAGAGAACTCAACACACGCCTCACAAGCCCCTTGCGAAATGTAAAAAACATAAACGCTCGCCTTGATGCCGTTGGTTTCCTTCTTGATAACGCAACCTTGAAAACCGACCTTCGCAAAATTCTGAAATCCTGCCCGGATCTCGCACGCGCTATTTCACGTCTCGCTTTCCAGCGCGGTTCCCCCCGCGACCAGGCAAACATTCGTGACGCCCTGATTTGTGCCCGCGATTGCGCAATAATTTTAAAACAAAACTCAGGCGCAATCGGCCTTCCTCCCGAACTTGGCAAGCTGCAAACCACATTCTTAAAAACCCCGAAGGATTTAACTGAGACATTGATCCAGGCACTTGTTGATGAACCCAGCACCAACAAGCGCGACGGAGGTTTCATCAAACCCGGCTACAGTCAAGAACTCGACGAAGCAGAGGAACTGAAAAAAAACGGCCGCCAAATCATGGCCGAGCTGGAAGCAAAGTACGCTGATCTAACCGGCATAAAATCCCTCAAGATCCGCCACAACAATATTCTCGGCTATTTCATCGAAGTAAAACAATCCACCGCCGACATCCTGCAACAACCACCTCACGCGAAAACCTTCCGCCACAGGCAATCCATTGCCAGCGCCGCCCGTTTCACCACCGAAGAACTTGACGAAACACAAGCACGCATAGCAACCGCGGCAGAGCGCGCTGATAATATCGAGCAGGAAATCTTTGCTCAAATCTCGAAAACCATCACTCAATATGAAAGGGTATTAGGCGCCATCGCCTCAGCACTAGCAGAACTCGACGTCCACGCTGCACTGGCTCATTTAGCCCAACAGGACAATTACACCCGACCCAAAATAGACGACAGCCGCACTTTTCTTATTAAGGGCGGACGCCACCCGGTCGTTGAGCAGGCACTAAAAGCTGCTCGACATGCACCCTTTATTGAAAACGACTGCATTCTAGGCGCTATCAATCCCCTCGATCAGACCACAGCAACCGACGAAATATCTCCCCCACCAGGCTTTGATGAAAATAAAGAACACTACATCTGGTTGGTAACCGGACCGAACATGGCCGGCAAATCCACATTCCTCAGACAAAACGCCCTTATTGCCATCCTTGCCCAAATTGGCTCCTACGTACCGGCCAGGCAAGCTCACATCGGCGTCATCGACCGCCTCTTTTCTCGCGTCGGCGCATCCGACGATCTTGCACGAGGTCGCTCCACCTTCATGGTTGAAATGGTGGAGACCGCAAGCATTCTAAACCTCGCCACCGATCGCTCTCTCATCATCCTTGACGAAATCGGCCGCGGCACAGCAACCTTCGACGGCTTATCCATCGCCTGGGCATGCGTGGAATTCCTGCACGACATCACCCAAGCTCGAACTTTGTTTGCCACCCACTATCATGAACTGACCGTATTGCCTGAACGCTTAGATGGCGTCGCCAACGTCACCATTGACGTAAAGGAATGGCGCGATGAAATCATCTTCCTGCATAAAGTGAAACCCGGAGCCGCAGACCGTTCCTACGGCATCCAGGTCGCGAAACTTGCTGGCCTCCCAACACCCGTTATTGAGCGCGCATCACAGGTCTTAACGCTTCTGGAAGCTCAAGATCAGGCAGGTGCGACGGCAACGACAAACCAACTCGACGAACTACCACTTTTCAAAGTAGCTCAAACACCCCATTCTCAAGGCCAGGCAATCCAAAGATCTAAAATAAACATTGCAATTGAAGAACTCACACCTGACGAACTGACACCCCGCGAAGCACTCGACATCCTCTACCAGCTAAAAAAGCTGAGCCTGGATCAAGATCAATAATCAAGTGGCACAAAATTACAGGACAACTTACTTGAGCGCACCCAACCAAAAAACCCAAGAGATCGCCGGCCTGACGCCCTCTCGACCATACTTCGATTCAGAAATTATCAGGAAGCAAATCGAGAGCGTTATCTCGCAACACGGTGATGCGCGGACCGCTCACAGCCATATCGTCGCCATTCTAAAAAATGTTGTGAGCTTCACCCGCAAACGCGCGCACGAAGAACTTGTCGAAGACGGCGACGGAAGAAAGTGCGCGCAAACCCTCTCAATGGTGCAAGATGCTCTCATCTGCCTGATATATGAAATCGCCATTTCCCACCCAATCATCCATGGCGATAAGGACGACCCAGCAAACGCCAATCTTCAAGAAAACGAGATGGCCATTGTGGCAACAGGGGGCTATGGTCGCGGTCTTCTGGCTCCAGGGTCCGACATAGATCTTTTGTTTCTGGTGCCATCTTCTCAGCAGAAAGCTGTCGAAGCTCTCGCCCAACAAATGCTTTACGTACTTTGGGACCTTGGCTTCAAAGTAGGTCACGCGACGCGAAACCTGTCGCAAGCCATAAAACACGCCGCCAATGACGTCACCATTTGCACCTCAATGATCGATGCGCGCTTTCTTCATGGCAACAAGGATCTGTTCCAAAAGTTGACGGAGCGCCTGCGTACCCAGGTCATCATCCCGACGAAAAGCCAATTCATCGACGCCAAAATGAGTGAACGGGATCAGCGGCACGCCCGCTCCGGCGACGCTCGATATATGGTTGAACCCAACGTCAAGGACGGCAAGGGAGGACTACGCGATCTTCACACCCTGCATTGGCTTTCAAATGCCATATATGGAGAAGATGTCGGGCAAGGAACCGTCAACGCTGGCATATTCACCGAGGAAGAAGCTGCAACTTTTCTTCGCTGCGAAGATTTCCTTTGGACCATTCGTTGCTTTTTGCATTTCATCACGGGCCGTGCAGAGGAACGGCTCACCTTCGATCTGCAAGCCCCCATGGCTGAGAGCCTCGGCTACAAGCGTCACGGCGGCATGCGCGCTGTTGAACGCTTCATGAAGCACTATTTTCTAGTGGCCAACGAGGTCGGAAACCTGACCACAATGCTGTGTTCCGCACTTGAAATGGCGCAAATTAAATCGGCCCCCAGGTTAAACAATTTGTTACCACCCCTCACCTGGAGAAAACGCCGTCAGGTTCGCCGCACCACAGACTTCCGCTTCGACAATGAACGACTCAACATTGTTGACAACGATGTTTTCAAGCGCGACCCCGTCAACATTCTGCGCCTGTTTGATGAAGCAGCAAAAGCCGACGCCTACTTGCATCCAAATGCCATCCGCCAGTTGCGCCATTCATTGCGGTTGATCGATAAAAACCTGCGCAACAATCCAGAAGCCAACGCAATCTTCCTCAAAATTTTAACTGGACCGGGAAACCCCGCTTCAACGCTTCGACGAATGAATGACGCCGGTGTTCTCGGCCGGTTCATCCTGCCGTTTCGCCGTGTTGTGGGTATGATGCAATTTAATATGTATCACCACTACACCGTAGACGAGCACCTCATTCGAACCGTCGAAATGCTCACTGATATCGAAAACGGGGGCGCCGCCGCCGAACTTCCACTCTCCACGAAGCTGTTCTCAACTGTAAAAAACCGGCGAGTTCTTTTCGTTGCAGCCCTCCTTCACGACATCGGCAAAGGACGCAAGGAAGATCACTCGATCATCGGTGCTCGCCTCGCCGCCGACATATGCCCCCAGCTAGGTCTATCGAAAGCAGAAACCAATTTGGTCGTTTGGCTTGTTCGCGAACATCTGACCATGAGCAATACTGCGCAAAGTCGAGACCCATCCGATCCAAAAACCATTCGCGACCTTGCCGATGTTTGTAAAAGCCCGGGAAGACTGAAACTTCTATTACTGCTCACCGTGGCCGACATCCGCGCCGTTGGCCCCGGCACCTGGAACGGTTGGAAAGGTCAGCTTTTACGCACACTGTACTCGGAAACCGAAGTCTTGCTTGCGGGCGGTCACTCTCAGGAAGATCGAAGTGGCCGAATTTCTGCCGCACAAAAGCAACTCAGTACAAGCTTAAAAGAGCTCGGCTGGAGCGAACAGCAAATCACCCACGTTGTCGACCAATTCTATCCCGACTACTGGCTTAGGTTCGACAACCCGGTCCATGTGAACAACGCCATTCTTATCCACCAGGCAAAGAAGCAAAAAAAGAAATTCGCTCTCTCCCACACCACTGATGCCTTCACGGCAATAACCGAGATGACGATCTTTGCACCTAACCATCCACACTTATCATCTCTATTCGCCGGCGCATGCGCAGCCGTCGATGCAAACATCCTCGGCGCTCATATCACCACCACCAAAGATGGTTTCGTTCTCGACAAATTCCTGTTGCAACGTAAATTTGAAACCGATGAAGAAGAGGCTCGACTTGTAGAGCAAATCAAAAAAGTCATTGAACGCCTGCTCAAAGGCGAAGCCAAGATGAGTGACCTTCTGACAAAACGTCGAATCGGCAAGCATCGTGTTGAAGCTTTCGAGGTCGAACCCGAAATAATGATCAACAATGGCCTTTCGGATAATTACACCGTGATAGAAGTCGCGGGCCTTGATCGTCCAGGTCTTCTTTATGACCTGACCTCCTCACTCTCAGATATGAAAATCGACATCACATCGGCCCACATTACGACCTTCGGTGAAAAGGCCGTCGACGTATTCTACGTGACCGATCTCTTTGGCAAGAAACTTTCATTGCACGCAACTGAGCAAGCCCTGACGAAACGCCTTCAAAAAATTCTAGCCAACGAAATGGATGAAGAATCCGGCACACGAGGCAGCAGGCATTAAACGGTATCAAGCTGAATTAAGTTGGCTGCTCTAGAAAAGTTGCTTTCCTTCAAACCCGTGAAGCAGGTGCAGCAGAAGCTTTATCGTCACTCACCTCTCGACCAAGAACAAGACGCCATATCCCCCTCGCAGCTCTACCTATATCTGAACCAATGCCTATCAGTGAGGGAACCAGTACCAGCACAAGCACGGTCGCTGCCGCCAAACCGAAGACCAATGTAACGGCCATGGGAATTAAAAACTGAGCTTGTCGGCTCGTCTCAAACATCAACGGTGACAATCCACCAATGGTTGTCAGAGATGTCAGCAGCACGGCCCTGAACCGATCGCACGATCCTCCTATCACAGCTTGATCAAGTGTTTCACCTGAAGAAATCCGCTCCTGAATTCGAGAAACAAGCACAATCGAGTCATTGACCAAAATCCCCGAAAGACCAAGCAAGCCGATCATTGAAATCATCGTCAGCGGATAGCCCATCACATAGTGACCAAACACCGCTCCCACGAATCCGAAAGGAATAATCAACATCACCGCAATAGGTTTGAAATAACTACCAAACACCCAGGCCAATGTAAGATAGATAGCCGCCAGCGCTAGCATTGCCCCAAGTTGCAGGTCAGCAAACGACTTCTGCATCTCCTCCGCACGTCCCTTGAACGCGTATTTTATCCCATACTTTTGCGCAAGCGCCGGCAAATATTCATCTTCAAGCCGTTTGACAACTTCTTGCGTACTGCTCACATCCGGATCGATATCACCCGTTAGCGCAACAGTACGAATCCCGTCCTTGCGTTGAACAATCGAAAACGAGCGCCTCTCGGAAATATTGACAACCTCAAGAAGAGGCACCCGTCCGCCATCTGGATTCACCAAATACAGTCGGCTTAAATCCTGTTGCCCTCTAAGTGACTGCTTGCGCATCACCCGTACTGTAATCTCTTCATCATCACGCGCAAACCTCAAAGCAACTGCGCCATCAAAAGCACTACGTAACTGCCGCCCGACACTCGCCCCCGTAAATCCCAGCGCTGATCCCCGTGAATTAAGCTCAAACACATACTCTTGTTTTCCATAGGGTAGATCATCGGAAACACCGCTAACCCCGGGAAATCCCGTTAGCACAGCCTTGAGTTCCTCCGAAGCCGCCTTCAGCGTCTCAATGGGGGCATCCATCAGTCGCACATCCACATCGCGCCCCGGCGGCCCACCCCGACGGCCTGTAATAGACACTCGCTCCACGCCGGGAATAGCAGGCACAGCCTTGCGCCACGCAGCGAGAATGGTTTTCGTTCGAACCTCACGCTCTTCACTGGGTGTCAACTGCACACTAATTTGCGCCAGATTCTCTCCCTGGATACGCCCAGCTCTTCCCAATATCCCAAAAGCAGCCTCGGTGAGCTTAACCGGCTCTTGCGAAGCCATTGGGCCAATGGCTTGCTCTGCGTTCTTTTCCTCAAGCAGCTCATCCACGGCCTTATACAAAGACGCCTCAATTTTACTGAGAGCCTTGCGCTGATCGCTTTTTGGCGTACCCGCTGCGAAATTTATTGAAGCGGAAATAACCTCCGGTTCCGGTGACGGAAAAAACTGAAAACCAACCCGCCCGCCTGCGAGCATACCCAGTGCAACAAAAAACAGCGCCACGAGAACAGAGACGGTCGTGTAGCGCCAAGCATAGGCTCTGGTTACAAACCGGCGAAACATCCCATCCCGAAACGTGGCAAAACCGCGATCGAACCAACGACGAAACCCACTTGGCTTTCGAGCCTGTTTGCCACCATGACGCAGATGACCCGGTAGAATTAAAAAACATTCCACCAGACTGGCAACAAGAACAGATATAACAACAAGCGGAATGGCAGACATAATGTCCCCCATCCGGTCCCCGATAAACCAAATCGGCATGAAGGATGCCGCAGTGGTAATAGAGGCAGCCATCACCGGGGCAAACATTGTCCCCGCCCCCATCTCGGCAGCGCGCAGGCTGTCATAGCCCTGCCCTTCTAGCGTCGCCGCCTGCTCACCCACCACAATGGCGTCATCAACAATAATACCCAGCATCATAATGAGGGCAAACATTGAAACCATGTTGATGGTTTGCCCTGTGGCTAGCATCGTCCCCAATGCAGCCAGCAGCGCAATGGGAATACCTGCCGCCACCCAAAACGCAATCCGTGCATTCAAAAAGATGAAAAGCATCAAGAGAACAAGCACCAGCCCCTGTAAGCCATTCTCAAGTAAAATCCCCAGTCTTTGGGCAACCAGTTTCCCACGAACATCATAGACACTGATCTTGAGCGTCGGCGGCAACTCGGGCCGTTTCGCCTCAAGATAATCTTCCATGATCTTCATCGTCTCAATTGTATCTCCCGACAAGGATCGCTGAACATTAAGTTCCACCGCCCGATGTCCGTCGAACAAACCAATTTTTCCCTCTCGATCAAATTCTTCATTGATCTCGGCAATGTCCTTCAGGAAAATCTTTTCACCACTTTCACCCGGTCGAATCTCAATTTCCCCGATACTCACAGCCGTGCGCCGTTCAGCCTTTGAACGAAGTTGAACTTCAATATCGCCCTCAAGTTTCCCCGCCGGCACATCGCGCGTATTATCCCGAACCCGACGTGCAATATCTTCAAGCGAGAGACCCAGCCGATGAAGTGCGCTTTCTCGCACCCGTATCCAAATTTCCTCTTCACGTGCTCCGTTGAGATTAATCCTCGGAATACCCGCAGCCAGAAGCCCGTCTCGTAACTCCTTGGCATATGTCTTCAACACATGTTCGGAAAATGGACCAGACACTGCAATATTGGCTACTCGATCAAAAAGCATTCTTCTCGAGATAATCGGACGTTCACTATCAACAGGCAACGTCACCACCCGGCTGACGGCCTGCTCGATATCGCTTTGTGCTTTTTGTAAATCAGCATCGTTAGTAAACTCGATTGAAATGACACCACCACCCTCACGAGCAATAGAGGTCACCTCCGACACATTATCGAGAAATCGCAACTCCGGTTCCAGGACATCAAGTATATTGGTTTCAACATCCTCCGCGCTCGCACCTGTCCAAGGCACGTTGACGGTAATCAGGGGAAAATCAAAATCCGGAAAAAACTGTCTGTTGAGCTTGGTCAGAGCAAACAAGCCTGTCAGTATAATACCAAGCATGAGAAGGTTTGGCGCCGTACGGTGGCGTACAAAAAAACCCACAAGGCTCAAGTTTGAGACCTCTGCTCTCCGTTTACCGGTATTCTCTTGCTCCAAACTCAATTGGTTTCAACCTCCTCAACGAGGACGCCATCACCCGGCGTTGAAATACGTGTCGTCAATACACGTTCGCCAGTTTTCAATGCACCCCGCACAAGAAGATCGTCACCATCACCCCCGACAACCTGGACCTTTCGCGAAACCAGTCTCTTGTTTTCAACCACAAACACCGTATCACCAGAATACAGCGACGTACTTGCGATCCGGAAAACTTCCTCAAACTTCGAATCCGGGATTTTTATCTCAACAAACGCACCCGGCCGTATCGCAACAGGATCAGCCGGATTTTCAAGCCTGGCAAAAACTTCGATCCCACCCGTAGAAGACGAAACCTGCGCACCGAGGCGTTCAACCTTCGCCTTGTAGGAAAATGTCGACTCGCCAAGAACCCAATCAACAGTAACAGGCCGCCCGATCAACGAACCCTCTCGAGATACAATGCGTCCGAACTGCTCATCGCTCATGGTGAAGCGAGCCTCGATCCAGTCCCTGTCAATGAGAGTGGCGACTTTATCATTGGCGCTGACCATTCGACCCACATGTGAAGAAACACCACTGACGTAAGCATTAAAATGCGCTTTCAGTTTTGTTTCCTCAAGACGCCGCTTCCTGATAGAGACCGCCGCCTTAAGACGCGCGATTGTCGCCTCCTGCTGCGAAATACGCGCCTGCCACACTTTGATGCTGTTCTTTAGCTGGTCGGCTTCCTGCTTACGCTGCAAAACCACAGACTGTCGATCATCAACGGTTCTATAGCTAACCGCCCCACGACCAGCCAGAGGCTTGGCACGCTCCAGGTCCTTGCGGGAAAGCTCCGTCCGCTCCGTGGCATAGTTCAAAGATTCAATATCTGCTGCCAGAGAGGCCTGAAACTCGTCTTTACGCGCATAGGCCTCTTTCAATTGTGCCTGCGCAACCACTAAGGCATTCTCATAGTCGAATGGATCAATGGTGAGCAGTACGTCGCCCGCAACCACCTCCCCGCCCTCGCGCAACTGCCCGCTGGTGGCAATAACACGCCCCGACACCAAAGCCCGAACATCAACCTGCCGGCCGGTAACAATTGAGCCGAACAATTTAAGATGGGGTTGATAGGCACCCGACTTTACAATTGACGAAACAATTGCAAAAGCTCGCTCAACCTTAGGCTTTTTGGGAGCATCTGGTTTCGTCGCCTTAAGGTGGGAATATACGCCATAGCCAGCCGCAACAACCAACAACGGCATCACTGCCATCATCAGATAACGCGTAAAAGTGCTGATCACACGCAACAGTCTAGAAACAACGCCATCTGCCAAGCCAGGTTTAGGAGAAGGCTCGCCTAGATTTTGAAGGTCAGATTTTCTGCTCTTCACCTTTGGATCGTGTACGTTCATCCGCAAACTCAGCTGGGAAGACAAGAAAAACTGACACAGGTCAAACCTTGAGAAGTAGCACTATGGAAGAAGCTCAAGTCGAAAGAGAGGAAAGATCTCATTTTCTCAAAAAATTGATCTAATTCTCCAGCTCTGGGTCAAAAGCAGCACGCGCCAATTCTACCACATGCATAAAACATGGGCTCTTAGAAACGAACTAAAGCTTAAGCCGCAGCAGAAAAACCCAGCTAAAGCGGGTTTTTATAAGCATCAATCACCTTCGCCGGGCGCCTCGGAAAAATACTTCTCAAATTTACCAGTTTCTTCCTTGTAGGTGTCGGCATCAGGCAAAGCCGGCTTTTTAGCTGTGATATTGGGCCATTTGTCCGCAAAATCACGATTGACCTCAAGCCATTTCTCGATCTCAGGCTCCGTATCTGGTTTAATCGCATCAACCGGACATTCCGGCTCGCAAACCCCACAATCGATACACTCATCAGGATGAATGACGAGCATATTCTCGCCTTCATAAAAGCAGTCGACAGGGCACACCTCAACACAATCGGTGTATTTGCATTTAATGCAGTTCTCGTTGACGATATAAGTCATCCGTGTCTTCGGACTCCCAATCCTTAATTCTTACCATTCCACCATCGGCAAAAGCGCCAACGTGAATGTAATTTACGTCGAGACTGATCCCAACTAAGCGGCATAATGGGCTTAGGTTGCTAAAACCCAAATATGCAAGATGCGCCCTTCTACAATACAATGGACCGGTAGGGCTAGATGGTCGAATCGGCGCAGTAACAACATCACATGAATCACCGCTCGTCGTTTTTCAACCTATCAATCTTCCGCCGATCCCGCTTCGTTGGACGGCCTGCACCAGGTTCACGGGCAAACGCCACTCCAGATCCTAAAGCCCCAAAGACACGAGCCCTCTGGCCACCCACAACCCTTGCAGAACCCGTTTTCGAAACAAAACCAGAGCCAGTGACCAGTTCCGGCGTCAAATCCTCATACAGACTTTGCGCCTCAGATGCCGGCCCTCTGCGGTGTCCAACGGCCAAAACCTTCAAAACACGAACTTTTTTCGCCACCATGGCGGTAACAACATCACCCAGCTTTAGACTATGACTCGCCTTGGTGACTCGTTCTCGGTTCACACGAACCTTGCCACTCCCAATCAAAGCCGCCGCCAACGTCCGTGATTTTACAACCCGAGTAAACCATAACCATTTGTCCAACCGCTGAACTTCACTCACTGACCCAGAACGTCCACTATGCCTGTTTTTTTGAGTCATCAGCTCTTATCTTTGGTCCGCCCTGGTTTCGATCCAGACTTGGCCAATTTATCACGCAAGCCCGCCAAAGCGGCAAATGGTGAATCAGGGTCCGGACCGGATTTTTTAGCAGGCCCTTTAGATTGGAACCTCTGGGAAGACCGATCGCCGCGAGAAGAACCACGGTCTCGTCCACGCCCCCCACTATGGCGTCGAGAGTTTTTAGCTGCTCCTTTGTTCTCGTCCTTCAAACCATCAGACCCACCAGCAGACTTTCCTTTTTGATCCCTCTGGCCGGATGACCCACCAGACGACTTAGCGAAACGAGTTCCCCCTTCATCTTGATTGGCCTTCGAGGTATCCAAAACACCGGACCGAT
>JAJRZC010000056.1 GCA_024275435.1 Alphaproteobacteria bacterium | reverse complement strand
TCGCCGAAAACATCCCAGAAAACAGTGGGGTAGGGCTGGTTTTTATAATCGTCAAGACCGATCTTCTCGATGCGCTTGGCGATGAAATCCTTTTTGGTACCGGCCGTTGCGATACCGGACAGGTCCCCTTTGATGTCGGCTGCAAACACCGGAACACCGTTCTTGGAGAACCCTTCAGCGAGAATCTGCAAGGTTACGGTTTTTCCCGTACCTGTCGCACCGGTGACGAGCCCGTGCCGGTTGGCTAACGATAAATCAAGATATTCGGGCTTTACGCTGGTCCCGAGAAAGATTTGTCCATCCTGGATTACCGACTGGCTCATGTTTATCCGCCTTATTCGTGTCTGTTATCTCTTAGTTTTGGAAAGCCGACTCGCTCACAAAATGCCACCAATAGCTCTTAATACACGCCGGGCACAGATTGCCAACCTACGTTGCATAAACGACCAACAGAAAATCACCATTTTAAGCCGTAGAAACAGTTGTCTTGGGGCGCAATGAGGTAAAAACGGGCAGCTTTTTTGAATTCTTGTCTCACGAACGTGAGTTTGGGCATGACTTAGATAGTTCACGCGACATCGGCATATCTTTCCATTTTTGGCTGGTCGATATATTCAGGTTCAAAAGAAAATACCGCTTGAGCGTGAAAAACAAGGACCCCTTCATGGCAACGCCTGATACGACACCCCTGAATACAACCCTGGCTGGGGATTTTGAGAATCCGACCCGTGAAAGTTGGCTAAAGCTCGTTGATAAGGCGTTGAAAGGTGGAGATTTCGAAAAACGACTTGTTTCTCGAACTGCAGACGGCATTTCCATTCAGCCGCTCTATACCCGAGCCGATGAGCTTAAAGGCGTACAGGAAGCAAAACCGGGACAAACTCCGTTTACGCGCGGTCTTCATGCAAACATCGAGGGCGGGGGATGGGATATTCGCCAACTCCATGCGAATGACGATCCATTAAATGCCAATGAGGCTATTCTTAGCGACCTGAATGCGGGTGTTTCCTCGGTCTCGTTGCAAATGGCAGCTCCGGGTCAGTTCGGTTTACCTGGGGGTGTTGAAGCCCTTGCCACAGCGTTGAAAGATGTGCGTCTCGATTGGGCGCGACTGGCTTTCGTGCCAGGGATGAATTTTGCATCCGTATTGCGGGATCTTCATGAACACATTGAAGTATGCAAATTCCCCAAGGGGGAAATTGATTGTGCAATAAATGCCGACCCACTGGGGGAGCTTGCGCGTACTGGAACATTGTCTGAACCGCTTGATGAGCTTGTTTCGCAACTTGCCGATGGGCTAGGGTTTGCTCGTGAGCACTACGCAAAAATGCGCGTTCTTCTTGTGGACGCGCGTCTTTATCATGAAGCTGGAGCCACTTCGGGTCAGGAACTTGCCGCGCTTTGCGCGTCACTTGTTTGGTACTTGCGCAAACTTGAAGCCCTTGGACAAAACCCGGCTGATGTTTTTTCACGAACGGCCTTTGTGCTATCATCTTCACCGGACATTTTTCTCACCATTGCCAAGCTTCGCGCTGCTCGGCGGCTCATTGCGCGGATTGCAGAAGAAACAGGTTCAGTTGATCGTGTTTCTAGTCTCCACATCACGGCCATTACCTCTCAAAGGATGATGACCAAGCGCGATCCATGGACGAATCTTCTTCGCACTACAACGGCCTGTGCAGCGGCCGCACTTGGAGGAGCCGACGCCATAACGGTGCTACCATTTACCTGGGCAATGGGGCGTCCTGATGCGTTCGCGCTGCGAACGGCGCGGAACATACAGCTTGTCTGTCAAGAAGAGGCTTCGCTTGGGCGCGTCATGGATCCGGCTGGAGGGTCTTGGTATATTGAAAAACTCACCGATGACCTTGCCAACAAAGCTTGGTCGCTGTTCCAGGAGATTGAGAGTGAAGGTGGTCTTGAGGCGGCACTCACGTCGGGGTTCCTGCAAGATAGCCTCGCAAAGTCCTCAAAGGAGCGAGCCAAGCGCTTGGCCGTGGGCAAGGAACCCTTGACCGGGACATCGACATTTCCATTTTTAGACGTCGACGGAATCTGCGCGGAGCCGCACCCGAAAGCTGTGCCTCTGACCACGGCGCCAATAATCGAGCGGGCGCTCGAACCGCATCGTTTGGCTGAGCCGTATGAAGCGCTGCGTGATCGAGCTGATTTATATAAAGAGAAAACCGGTGGTTGGCCAAAAGTGTTTCTTGCAAGTCTGGGTACCGTAGCGGATCACACGGCGCGCTCCACATGGATGAAGAACCTTCTGGCGGCAGGGGGAATTGAAGCAATAACCCCATCGGGCTTTGATGGTCCTGAAGAAGCGGCGCAAGCCTTCAAGAAGAGCGGTGTTGCAATTGCCTGTATCTGTTCCAGCGACCCGCTTTACGAAGAGCATGCGCTTGCAACACTCAAGGCCCTGAAGGATGCGGGCGCGAGCCATGTTTTTCTTGCCGGCCGGCCAGGGGGGTTGGAAAAGGAGCTGAGTTCTGCCGGGCTTTCGGGCTATCTTTATGCGGGCCAGGATGCTGTTTGCGAACTAACCCGTCTCCATGAAGCTCTTGGCGTTTCTTAGGTTATTTTGCAAAGGCTCAACACGCAGTTTTTTTAGCTCCGGCTATTTGCGTCCAAACAGGCGTTCAATGTCGGAGAGCTTCAGTTCCACGTAGGTGGGGCGTCCATGATTGCACTGTCCTTACAGTGGTGTTTGTTCCATTTCACGAAGCAGTGCGTTCATTTCCTGTGGGGTTAGTCTGCGCCCTGCGCGCACCGAGCCGTGACAAGCCATGCGCGAGGCCACGGCTTCCAGCCGTTCCTTCAATACAAGGTTTGGTCCTTCACTCAGCAGTTCGGCTGCGAGGTCTTTCACAAGACCTTCGATATCGGTATCGCCCAGAAGGGCCGGTATTTCACGAACGGCGATGGTTGCTGTTCCAAAGCGATCAAGCGCCAGCCCAAGCTCGCGCAGTTCGTCTTCTTTTTCACAAAGTGCGTCTGCTGCATCTGCTCCCACCTCAACAATGGCTGGGATCAACAAACATTGGGTTGCGATGCCCCCGTTTTGAAGGGCCTTTTTCATGCGCTCATAGACGAGGCGCTCGTGGGCGGCGTGCTGGTCAACGATGACTACAGAGTCTGTAGTTTGTGCGACGATATAGGTTTCATGCAATTGTGCGCGTGCCGCTCCGAGGGGCTTTTGCAAGGATTGCTGGTCATGCTTGAAAGGCGCATTGGCACTGGCGTCGGCACTGGTGGCATCGAACTGCGCAAAGGGTGCCTGCATGGCTTCGCCCAAGCCCGGCGACATTCCGGCAGGGCTTCGAGGGTATTTAGCAAAACTTTGCGGGTGGTTTGATTGGGCCTGCACAGCTTGAGCATTGGTTGCGACAACGCTTTGAAATGTCTGCAAGGTCTGAACACCTCCGCGCGAAGATGCTTTATGGCCAGCTTGTTGCAACGCCGACCTCAGAGAGCCGATTACGAGGCTTCGTATCAATCCCGTATCCTTGAAGCGGACCTCTGCTTTGGCGGGGTGGACGTTGACATCGACATCGCGTGGCTCCAGATCGAGAAAAAGTGCAAGCAATGGATAGCGTCCACGCGGGATTGTGTCGCCATAGGCCGCGCGCACACACCCGATGAGAAGTTTATCCTTGACGGGCCTGCCGTTGACGAACAGGAACTGCTGCGTGCTGTCGCCACGGTGCAATGTGGGAAGACCGGCAAATCCCATAATGCGAACGCCGTCTCGCTCGCCTGCAATTTCGAGAGCATCATCAAGAAATTCACGACCCATTATGTGGCCAAGGCGTTGCAACAAACCCTTGGTATCTGGAGCTTCACGTGGCAGCTTCAAGCCAATGCGTTCGCCAGTCTGCACCGTAAACCCGATGGTGGGGTGGGCCATGGCAAGGCGTTTCACGACGTCCTTGACCGCCATGTTTTCTGCGCGTTCGGATTTTAAAAACTTTAGCCGAGCTGGTGTCGCACAAAACAAGTCACGCACTTCGATGGTGGTGCCTTGGTTGCTTGCAGCGGGGCGTATGTCACTTTTGGTGCCCTGGTCGACCCGAATAGAATTGGCTGACCCTGGACCAATGGGGCGACTTGTGATTTCCAGACGTGCAACGGAACCAATGGAAGGCAGAGCCTCGCCGCGAAAGCCAAGAGAGCGGATATCAAACAGATCCTCTTCCTTGAGTTTTGAGGTTGCGTGACGCTCGACACTCAGGCTCAGATCTTGCGGTGCCATACCGTGCCCATTATCGGTGACGCGGATCAATGACAAGCCACCTGAGGCGGTCACCACTTCAATTTCGGTCGCGCCCGCATCAACCGCGTTTTCCACCAGTTCCTTGACGACACTGGCGGGGCGCTCGATCACCTCGCCTGCGGCAATACGGTTGATGGTTTTCGCGCTGAGTTGGCGGACAGGCACAATTGGTCGCTCCCTGGGGGCTTTAACTTAGTTGTGGGTCGAACCTATTTAGCCGATTCGCGCGTGCGGCTCATGCTGCCTGTGGAGAGAAATGTTAAACTTGGACCAGAAAGTTACACTTGGCCCAGGCGTTTGCGCGTCAGAACCTTGGCCAGTTCCACGGCTGGCTGGTCGAAGGGATTCACACCGAGCATGCGACCGCTTATGATGGTTTCCAGCATAAAATGCATAATCAATGCGCCCATTGCTTTTTCATCAAGTTGCGGGATATGGATGGTGCGCACTGGTCGCTTGGCTTTGGCCAGGGCTTCGGGGACAGCGTGGGCTTGTGCATTCACAATGTCAGCGACGGTGTGTCCTTCTAAGAAATCCTGTCCGGTAAGTTTTACCATCTGTGCGTCGATCAGAGGTTCATCCGATTTGGCTGTGTTGGCGCGAACAATGGTGATGAAATGATCAACAGGGCCGTCCATGAACAACTGAAGCTGA
>JAJRZC010000055.1 GCA_024275435.1 Alphaproteobacteria bacterium | reverse complement strand
TATTCACTCGTCGCTGGGGTATCTCACTCCGGTTGAGTTCGAACGCGCCTATCGCCTCGCTCAGCATCAGGAGACCTTGACATCCCCCTAAAAGTCGCTTAAAAAGTGTCCAGTTCTAGGGGACCACTACAGTTATTCTGCCAGTGATTTTCCGTTTGCCGGTCATTCTCTCCTGTGGGGGCCGTGGAAAAGTGGACATCGCTTCGCTTTTGCCCACTTTTCCACGGCCTCTACGACGGCGATGATGCTTATTTCCCTTTTGCTCTTGACACTTCCGTTAATCGGTGGGCTGCACAGGTTTAGAAGAGAATCTCATCAACTTCGTCATCAACAGAAACGGCTTCACCAAATTTTGCCGCGAGTACAGCACCTAAATCATAGCCAGTTGTTTCCCCTATCATTACTAGGCGACGGCGCGCATAGTTCAGGGACACATCGGCAATTTCGCTACGAAGAACTTCTTCTGCTTTATCCAATCCTTCAACATATACTGGAAGTTCACTGCGTCTGGTCATTATGGAGCGCATGGCTTCGCGCTGAAGTTCTTCAAAAACGCGCTTAGCATCCTTGGATACCTTTTCAATTGTGAAAATTATCGCCTTGTTGGCTTTGTACCGTACTTGTCTATAGTTTAGCGGGTGTGCATCTCCTGCCCCAAATTCCCTATCCTTTAGTTCAAATATCCACAATCGCCCCTGAAACTCGACTAGGAGGTCTACTTCTTCACCATTCTCAGAAATGTTCCATAAAATGGCGTCTTCTGGGATACCAAGTTTGACTAGCAAGTCCGTTGTCCATATAGTCATCCAATGGCTTTGTCTAGCCATCCTTCGTCCCAATTCAGACACAGTGTATCCCTCGGAAAGTGTTTCCTCACCAAAACTTGAACCACACGAGGGACACACCAAATCGGCTACGTCTGCATCTTCCAGTTTTTTAGGATCGTGTAGACGCGTGAGCGGAGTTCTAGTTCGTTTACACTCCAGGAGGAATTCGGTTTGAATTAAGCCATAACGGTTCAAAGTATTTAATGTCTTTTTTATTGATGCCTGACGCTTAGCCCTGCGGCTAAGAATGTCTTGTTCTCTAGCGAATCCTGCTTGAAGTAGTTCGACGAGCAACTCTCTATTAGCTTTTGATGAAAGCACCTGAGCAGCCTCAATGTCTTGGGATACGAGCTTTGCACGAGTGAATTTCGGCCCAGAGCTGCTCTGATCAAAGTTGCTGGTAATTCTGTCTAATCTAGGGGTTCCAGACTTGAGTTCATTCCATTCCAGAGTCATGTTTCGCAGCTTCGAATCACCTGATTCCTTTATGGCAGTCTCTACTGTTTCCGCAAAGCTCCATAACTTCTTATCGATTTCTTGTGGAGCAGATGAAACTATACCAATTTCCAAGTAGGGCTCTTCGCTACCACGTCTCACAATGCGTCTTCCAAGCTCATCGATAAAAAACTCTCCAGGATTGACAACTAAATAGTAAACATCGGTCTCCCCAAAGAACACGTCTCCTGCAATGCCTCCAGCGGAATAACGTCTGCTAAACGAGTCCCTTGACCTTCGAAGGGATTGAAAATCAATTTTATCTTCCACCCCCGCCAGTCTTAAAAATGTTCTCTCCGACTCCAACACAGCAGGCTGCCAACCCGCCTTAGCCAGTGTAATCAATATCGGAGTTGGATCACGGGGAATATGTTTAATAGATGTCGTCAGGGATTTTGTCTTAAGCATCTGATTTCCTCATCTATTCTAGTTCTCTGGCAAACATGGAGAGCAGCCCAATGCTTACATTAGGCGACCGCCGGGCCGCGCAATCCGAGACACTTTCATTGTAAACCAACTTGGCCTACCTCGCGCCGCCTCTCCACCGCCGGAGGCGGGTCAGGTGGAATCACCCAGGACGGCGGAGCCGTCCTTCAGTCCGGACTGACCAGCAAACAAAGATAGTCATTAGAATGGACGGTTAGCCGCCCTAAAAGCGTGCTTGAAAACTAGCACGGGGCATTCATAACGCTCTTGAGTACACTCTAGCAATATCAATGGGCGCTAGGTCGCTCACTATGAACCTGACAATTGCTTTTCAAACATGCTCCAAGAGAACACGACCCAAGTGACAGCGACAAAGTCAAAAACGACCACAGACATGCATGATTCGAAACTAACACATCTGCGATTTAGGTGCGGCTCGGTTGCCTCTAAGACAGATATGGTTCAGTTCTGTCGCAACGACGATCTATGGATTCGTGTACGAAGTCTTCTTGTATGCATAGACAATCTTAGAGGCAACATCACCGCCTCCAGGGCCACCATCCATACCAGCGTCCAAGAAGTGCTGTTCGATCTCCCTTGCTACACTGCTAGACGAAGCTGTACTGTAGATCCAATGTCCATTCTCCTCTGTGACATTGTGATCTCCAAAGAGACGACTTTTCACATCCGAAGTGATTCCCACGTAGCAGTTCTTGTACGAAATGCCTTTAAAGTGGGCCGCGATATCATTTATGATCTCCTGCTTAGATTTAGCCATCGAACTTTCTCCTTTCGCTTCCAATTGTTTCTGTTCGCCGCCCCACTACTTCTGCACGACGACTATAAAGAGAACATTGTTCCGAATGTGCTTGAGCGGCTAACGGATGCATAAGCTGCCTGCCGACTTTGGCAAATGCGCTGCCATTTGACCGCGACCTGACTTTGGTTATATCACGCCGCTTACCATCCGCCGAAGGCGGGTCGGCTACATGCGTGGTTGGGTTGCCGGTCAATCTTTGTGATCTCCTAAGTAATGTACTAAATTAGACCAGTAATTGGATAACTCGTTATCAACGCAATCGATCAAACAGATGTCATTTACCACTTCGCGCCTAAAAACTTGCAATCTGCGCCCATTGGTCACCGCATAAAGAGGCACTTTTAAGCCAAAAGCGTATGACTTTGCTTGCTCAACCACTTGTTCACCTAAAGGGTGTCCTGGCTCTTTGGCTTCTACCACTATAACAGGGTTGCCATTCCTAAATATAACCCAATCGGCCTGAGCTTGTATTTGCTGACGCCCTACTTGCATTCTAACCGGAACTCTTATAAGGAGATCTTCATCAGAATATCCTAAAAACCGGAACAAAGGGTAAACAAATTTTATCTCTACTTCGATCTCGTTTCTGTATGTGCGATTGGCCATACTAAGCAACCATTCACGGCAAGCATCTGCCCTGGCATCTTGAGATAGAATTTGGATTCGCTTTTCCAACAAACGGATTTGGTACTTCAAGCTACTTTCAATTTGGGCTTTCTCTCTTAATTCGCTTTCTTTCTCCGCACAACTTTTTCTCAAAGAATGGATTCGCTCCTCCAGCAAACGGATTTGGGAATTTTTGGACTTTATAATTCGAACTTTCTCTCTCAAATCGCTTTCCCTCTCTTCATTACTTCTTCTCAAATATCTAATGAAGTATACAGAGACAAGCACCGTTGTTGTGAAGAATAACGGCCCTGCTATACAAAAGATGGGTGCAAGAATATCGAAAACTTGGTCAGAATTCATTTAACTTATGAGTTCCTTTTTGCCTAAAGAGATAGTTTAGCAACCCAACGTTTGGCTCAGCGGCAGCGGCGGTGATTGCGAAACCACTACGGCAAACCTGCGACCTGGCTCGCATTTCGCGCCCGCTTCCGCGAGCGGCGAAGCCGATGTCCGCTGCAGCCGTGGTTAGAGCGCACACGCTGGCTTACTACAGTTGTTTCTGTTTGGTTGCGATTTCCTGCTCTCTCCACATCAAGCCTTTTTTCAGATAAAAGAGCATAGAGCGAACGCCATTGCGAGATGCGGCAACATCAAAGCGCGTGGATGCCCCGACGTACTTTTCTTCAATTACGTTCATTACATGCATAATCGCTTGTAAAACTTCTTCTAAATGTTGCCTGCCTACGACTGGTAATGGAGATGACTGTCCACCAAACATCAAGTCTAAATCACGATGAGCGATACGCCGGTTTCTCCAATCACGAAAACGTTGTACCTTCAACTTCAAACTCTCTAATTCTTTCGTGATTTGACTGTTTAATTCTTGTTCACCTATCAACAACGGCAGGCGCATGAGGGTGAAATTCGTTTTTCTATTGCGGCCAGATGCTGGTGGGTCGGTTAATCGCGCTGTGTGGAGTACAATATCTCGCCACCACATATTTTGAATCATGTAGAAGAAGGAGGGGGCTACACGGTTTAGCACTTCAACATGAGACGGGGCGCTTCCAAATAACTCGATAAATTCCTGCCATTTCAGATACAGATGAGCAACTTCTTGCCAAAGGCGCGCAAAATATTCCCCTAAGGGATCTCCCATTTTCTCAACGTAGTGTTGCCGAATTTCGGCAGGATTCTGGTGTGTACTCATACTGCGCTCTAACGAATGCGTAACCTGCTCGCCGGATTTGCGAGACGCCATTATTTTGCCAGAACCACACTTTGCATTATTCGCGCCGCTCACCGGAGCCGCAGGCGAGTCAGGTTAACGCGGGGTTGTGCTGCAAGATGCGATTTCACGGCTTTCTTCCACTGATAAGTGCCTTCATAACTTCATCGGATGCCGGGGACAACACTTCTCGTAAAGTGCCTATCGGTACAACTTGTTTCAAATTCCCTACTTGCCTAGTTATTGAGGCACTTATTGATTCTTCGTTTTCAATAATTGTTAGCAGTAATTCCCCTGGCTTTCCTTCGCTTTCACCATATGCTACCTGATAGCCTTTGTAAACTCCCGATGTAAGGACAATAGGTGTAGCACTACGGGTAGCTGCTAACAGTATGTGCAACATTCCAATTTCTTCTCTATTTCCCTCAGCATTAACAGTATGCACTCCTGGTGCGAAAGGAATGCTAATTGCAAAACTCTTTTCATCATTTTCGTCAATCAAATCAATCGTATGTGCATTGATAGTCTTGTTAGCAAGAACAGCATCCACAACTTCACCGACTGATGTCGATGCTTTTCCATCGGGTGTTCTCAATAAATGTTCCCGTGAAAGTGCGAACATTGTTACATCCCCTGCATCATCTTTGCTTTCGGCAAAAGCAAAGGTTTTGGTGTCAAGTGCTCGAAGTACAACTCTCTGCACCTTATTTACAATAGCAGTCCAATCGACTTCCTTTGCCTGTTCGAGGTTGAATGTATCAACTTTAAGCTCCTTTGCTTTGGTCAAAGCTGAACGATAATACCCAGACTTTGACACAAGTATCAACTTATTCGTAGGTAAGCTTCGATGTTTAGCCCACATGCGTTCCACCCATTCAACCGATATTGGCCGAGAACGAGCTGTACATTCAATGCTAACGATGATATTACAACCGCTAACATCGGACTCAATAACTATATCAACCTCACGCTCATTTCCAGTCGTAAGTTCTTGGAGCATTTTGGACTCAGTGACAACGGCTTTATTATCTAATTGTGAATGGATGCTCGCAATAACCCTTTGAAATTGATTCGTCCTATGAGGCATACAACATAAATCCTTTATTTTCGCTTTGCAGCACAACGGGTGCGTAACCGGCCCGCCGACTTACCAATCCGACTCACTTTGAATATAGCCAAACTTAGCAATTCGCGCTCCGCCTACCACCGCCGAAGGCGGGTCGGGTTAACGCGTGGTTGGGCGCACAACCAAAATCATTATGTTCCTAATTAAGTTGCACATAGCGTAAACTCTGACTAGCAATCTGGGAGATTCATATATTCTCCATTGTCTTTAGCCAGCTTTGCAGATATGCAGGCACGCGGTCAATCAATAATTGCATCCTTTTATTTGCTTCAGCGGGTACATCAATGAATGGGCGTTTAAAAACATACAAAAACCTCACTTCGTAACTGGTTCCTCCTATGCCTCCCACTACCACTCCGCCTCCTTCTTTAAAACTCGTCACTGCGACTAGTTCCCATCCTCTCAAGCCAAAATATCCCAAACCACCAAACTTTCCTATGTCATCAGACCAGACTTGCAAGTATTCCCATTGACCAGCAACAGACCCTCTATACTTCTCAATTTCATCTTTTAAAGTTCGGATTTCGCTTCGTACCTTGCTGAACAATTCAGCATCTTCATCCGTTACAAACTTGGGCATCCCGCATTTGGCACATTTCTCCCATTTAATGAAATTCTTCCAATTACAATTACAACATATCCAATTTGCCATTTCCATCGTCCCGCAATCTGTCAACTACTGCGTCCAGTCAACGCTATTCTTTCAGTGCCTTTGTATGGCTTTAGTCAACTCAATCAACATATATAAGTTGTTTCGGAATTACAAAGCACCATGTCTACCAATAGCATAAAATAGCCTTTGAAAGATTCCCAGGAAACACTGATTGTAGCCCCATTGTGCGCCCAACCATGCTTATAACGCTTCCGAAAAGTGTAAGCGCTTATATTTACCAAAAAGTCTTGTTATTCCCACAACTGCGTTGTTATGCAGATTCATCGAAAGGATATTGCTCAAATGACGCAGTTTTTCGAGAAAAATAGCGCCATAAGATAACAAAAAGCCGCCTTGAGGTCCAACGGGCGGCCATTGATATGGTATCATTCGGTCGCCACGCGCCCCATACGCGTGAGCCATCGCCGGGAGTGCCGCGAACACTGCCCGGTCTTTTTTTATTGAAGTTATCATAGCACAAAAATTGGTAATTCACAAACAAAACGAATTCTGTGTCTGCTCCAAAATGAGTGGGAATTTTGCACAAAATGTAGGTTGAGCAGCTCATGCAATTCATCCCTAGATTTGACAATAATGTTGATCGTGCTATTCTTAGTAACACTTGGGCTAATCACTGGCCTAGGAAGATGGCCAGGTTTTTGCTAGATCTAGCCTTTTCTTTATCAAGTATTTGTGTTTCTATTCTCCAAACTCACTGTTTTGGAGGAACAATGTCTAAAACATCATTGCCCAAAATTCATGGAGAGCTTGCTCAAGACCCCTACGCTTCCTTGATAGAGGAATATCTACTGACCTTGTTCCAGGAAGAGTATTCGGTTTTGACGCTCCGCCACTACGGGTGGCACCTGCACCAGCTGGGCAAATGGTTGGTTGATCGCGGGATTTCAAAACCGTGCGAAGCTAACCGGAACATCATGCGCAGGTGGGGAGCAGAACTCAGAGAAAAATATCAACCTCGAACACAAAAACAGGCCATAGCTGCTGCCAGAAGTTTTTTCCAATGGCTGGTGACAGAAGAAATATGCAGCAGCAACCCGGCCAGTGTTTTGCGAACACCGAGAATAAAGATTACATCTCAAAGAACTCGAGTTTAGACAAAAAGTAGGGCAGCCCCCTTGTCGGGGACTGCCCTTGGGTAGAAACTTAATGTGTGACCAAAAAGAAATCTACCCAAGAGCACCTTAACAAGATAATCGAATTTCGTCAAGCGATTTATGCCCACGGATTTGGCAACCAGCGTGATGCCCTGATCGAGACATGGGATGCCCTCTGTTTGACGGGCGGCATTTCATCCTTTCCGCTGTTGAGCCTCTCCAAGAACTTCCGGCGCCAATGGCACAGTCTCTACAAAGCCCTGGAACGGGGAGCAGTCGAGGATGAATGGCTGAGCGACTACCTGGCCCGGCAAGTACCCCAGGATGGCATTCAATACTTCTCGTTGGACGGCACAGCCTGGGCCAGACCGAGAGCACGAACGATGGATGAGCGTCAATATGTGTATCACCCCACCGCCGCAGTCAACGGCGGCTCGGTGTGTATCGGCTACCCTTACAGTTTGCTGGATTGGGTGCCTGAAGCGCACAGCAGTTGGTCGCTTTCGGTGAGCGTCAGGCGCATCTCCAAGAACATGACAGCAGGCGAGATGGGGATTGCCCAGGTTCAAGCGCTCAGCAAAAGCCGGGAAGCCTTTTCAGAGGCTCTTGATATCGTCGCCGCCGATGGGCATTATGGGCATTATGGCAATGCCAGCTTTCTGCGTCCTTTGCAGGGGCAGCGCTGTGGCATCGTAGTGCGCCTGCGCCGAGACCGCGTGCTGCATCGAGCACCAACTCCACCTGAGAAGAGACCTCGTGGACGCCCCCGAGTGCATGGCGAGCGCTTTGCCTTCAAAGAGCCCAATACCTGGGGACAGCCTGATGAAGTCATCACGCTGGAGCACCCCAAATTCGGACAGGTCAAACTGGAACGCTGGAACAACCTGCACGGCAAGAATGACGCTGACGTCCCCTTTGACGTCGTTCGGGCCAGCGCCCACTTGGAGAGGGAGAAACCGCCCCGCCCCATCTGGTTGGCCTGGCAGCCTCCGGCGCTGCTCCCTGCCCCCATCGTGGTAAATGCCCAGGTCATCTGGCGGGCGTATATCCACCGCTGGCCCGTCGAGCCGGGCATCCGTTTCCGCAAACAGCGCCCGGGTTGGACAACGCCCCAATTCCACCACAAAGAAACCGGAGACCGCTGGAGTTGGTTGGTCGCCCTGGCTGTTTGGTTGCTTTTCCTGGCTCGCCCCATTGTGCAAGACCAACCCTTGCTCTGGCAGAAACCGCAGCAACAGCTCACGCCTCAGCGAGTTCAACAGAGCTTGCCGCTGATTTTTGCACAGTTTGGCTCGCCTGCTCGTGCCCCCAAACGGCGCGGAAAATCACCAGGTTGGCCCAGGGGCAGGCGCAGAACGCCTAAACAGCGTTTCAAGGTGCTCAAAAAGCAGCGCCTGCTCCTGCCTGAATCGCTTGGTTTCGATTGTCAATGTGCCATCCGAGTAGCCTGATCCCAAATCAGGCGTATCGCGTTTGTCTAAATGCGAATTAACTATTAGGGATGGGTAACTATGGGCGTGCAGAAAGACGTATTTTTATCGATATTTCGCAGCGGGCTGGGACACTTGATGCATCTCTCAATGCGCGGTTTCTGGCGTTGTACCAAGGCACGTGGCCTGTCGTTGACGCAGGTTTTTGCGCTGCGTCATATTCACTACAAAGGCTAATGCAATATTTCCGATATGGGGGATGGAGGTGGACGAGTTGAGCATGGCGTCGCCTTTCATTCCGGAGGTGAAGGTCGCAGTGCGGACGTGGTCGTTCGCCGAGGCGCAGGCGCTGGCGGAGGAAGTGCTCAGGCTGGCTTCGCCGGGCGAGGTGAGCGCTCGGTTGGAGGCGGTGAAGCGCGGATAGGGCGCCGGTGGATGTGTGGCGGGGCTATGTGCGCGGCAGCCAAATGGTGAACTCTGCGCCTTGCCCCGGAGCGCTGGCGGCGGTGATTTTGCCGCCGTGGGCTTCCACCAACGTCTCCACCAACGCTAGCCCTAAGCCCGTGCCGCCCCACCGCCGCTCGATGGTTTCGTCTATGCCAATCACCACCGTGCCCTGGGGGAAAAAGGTGATTAGCAACAACCGCAACAAGACCGCACTGAGCGCCAAGTTTGACCAAACGGCTCGACTTAGCACGCGATGGTAATTTTGAAAGTGCTTTTCCTGGCTCAAACCCATGATCCGCAAGATTGCTGTGACAATGCGCTTCCCTGGTGCCACAATGGCTCCTACGATGAGTACCAAGGCCAACTTCCAGACCCTTTTGGAGAAGAAAGACTGAAAATGTTGAAAGAGTGTGTTATATTCATCAGGCAGGGTAAGCATCTCGACACCTCTCTTGGCGGAGAAATGTCTTAGCTTACCCTGCTTTTGTTTATCTGCAAATGGATAAAGTCCAGCTTAGTGGGTACGATAATACTCCAAGACGATCGGGGATTGGCCGATTATCATGGATTTAGCCATCCAATTCAACTGAACCAGTGCCTCTAGCAGGCGTTAGCAGTGTTATTGAAACTCACGGTCGTGGTCAACGTGTTGCACAAGCAGCCAAGCCGCCTGTGCCCCCATCGCCCCAACGAGTTTTTCTCCCGGCCATCCGTGCTGTGCGACGATTTGCTTCATCGCCTGAGTGTTGGGGACGCGTGTGACAACAACATCAAATAAAGCCGACTCATCGTAAACGATGTTCGCTAGAAAGATACCACTGTCAGACTTGACGGCTTCATCTAGATAGACCTGATCAGTTTTCGCTATGGGCAGGTTTGCTGGAGTCGGCATCGGTATCCAAGCCACGTCCCCTTCGGTTGTCTTTTCGAGTGTCCCCTGTGGATTGTTCGCCATGTAAACAAACAGCATCCAATGATGTGAAGTAGCTTTGTCCTGAACAGACACCGCACCACGCAGATCGGGGCGTTCGATGATCAATCCCGATTCCTCCCGAACCTCTCTTATCGCGCACTCACAAGGCGACTCGCCTGCTTCGATCTTCCCTCCGAGAGCTGCCCAATAACCTTGATAAGGATATTTTCTGCGCTTGATCATTAAGACGCGATCTCTCTCAAATACCCAACACAGCGAACCGACAATGGTTTTACTCATGATAGATCACATCCTTTTTCTTTTTGGGTGCGCTTGATTCTTCTAGCAACAAATGTAGAAGATGTCTTGTGCCGCCCGCTTTGTTGAGTCAGCAACACTATTGAACCCAACAGAAGCACAGCCCCAATCACATTTATCCAGCTCAACGGTTCGGGGAAGAAATACCACGAGTAAGCGACGACAAGGAGAGGACCGGCAGATCGAATGAGGTTGAGCAAATTGGACTCCACATAGCGCAGTCCTTCGTAAAACAACCGCAACCCGATGAAATTGCAGAGAAGAGAGGTGAGGAACACCAGTCCAATGCCGGTCATGTCCGCCCCCGCCAAAGTGAGTTTGCCCGTCACAATTCCATAAGCAAAAACAAACCCTAACGAAATCAGTTTGTTAGAAAAGATTATCTCATAGGTCTCCTCTGTGGCGGTGGCGATCTTGGCAAGCAAGTTGCTCACGGCAAAAAAGAACGTGTAGGTTATCGCCGCCACGATCCCTAACACGCTTGAAAAATCCAGCTCTTTGTTGACGAACATAAACAGCCCCACAATAGCGATGCCCACCAAGACCGCCTGTCCTTTGCTGATCCGTTCTTTCAAAAAGATCAGCGAGAGAATGATGGCGAACACCGTGTAGAGCCGACCTAAAAATCCCACCATGACGGGCGTGATCAGATCGAGGCTAGTATAGAGACTCATCACCCCTACCGCATCGCACAGACCAATCCACCAAAGGATCTTATTCGTCTTCTTGAATGAAACTCGCTTGCCGCGATACTGCATTGCCAAGTAGGAAAACAACACCACGAACAGCGTATTAAATAATGCGGCGAGAATTATCCCAATGTGATTCAAAGCAAACTTGTTGAGAAGCGGGGCGAGATTCATAATCGCCATCGAAACGACGTTCAACAAGATGCCTCTGTTATGCAGTTGCTTTTCGCTGATAGTAGTCATGTCGTCGGCTTATAAATCGCGCGCCACGAGGGTGGCATATTTTTCCAAACCTCAATCTCGCTAAAAACGCTCGGCTGCCGAGAGCCGTGCCGCCGCGCCCACTTCGCCATGCGCGCCACACCTTCTGCCAATGGAACATTCTTCATCAAATCGCCAAAATACTGATGCGCTTTGGCATGAGAGGCAAAAGCATCCACTACCTCGTTGCGTGCTGGCAGGTGTGTCACATTCAACGGGACTCCCATTGCCGCCGCGACGGTTTCCGCAAGGTGATTGACGGTATAGGGCTTGTCGCCGCCAACATTGAAGGTTTCGCCGTAAGCCTCTGGGACGTTAATCGAATGGGCAATGACAGGGGCGACATCGCTGATATAGCTAAACGCGCGTTGCTGTTGCCCGTCTCCGAAGATCGTGAACGCCTCGCCCTGCATGGCTTGATTCATGAAAATGCCGATCACATTGCGGTAGCGATCTGCGATGTTTTGCCTTTCTCCATATACATTGTGCGGGCGAAAAATGATGAACGGCAACCCGAACATTCTCCGACTCGTGTGCAGCTCCTGCTCCACCGCAAACTTGGCAATTCCATAAGG
Organism: Alphaproteobacteria bacterium; assembly: GCA_024275435.1. Lineage (GTDB taxonomy): Bacteria > Pseudomonadota > Alphaproteobacteria > Rhizobiales > Hyphomicrobiaceae > JAJRZC01. The sequence continues at coordinate 4,309 of JAJRZC010000055.1, read as the reverse complement.
GTCTTCGGGTGCTGGTGTCAGGTCTTCGGTCATAGGCAATTGGTTACTTCCGTAGACGGCAATGGACGAAGTGAAAACAAAGCAGCGGACCGTCTCCGCATTGACGGCGGCGTTGATCAAGGTAACACTGCCGATTAAATTGTTTCGATAGTTAAATCGCTTGATGAAGTGACACAACCCTTCGGCGGCGTACGCTGCCAAGTGGAAGACATATTCAAAGCGATGGTGTCGAAACAAACTATCCACCAATTCTTGATCACAAACGTCACCTCTCACAAAGTGAGCGTGTGGGTTGACGTTCTCCATATACCCGCCTGTGAGATTATCAAAAGAAACAACATCGTGTCCGTTCGCAATTAGTTCATCCACCACATGCGAACCGATAAAGCCTGCACCACCTGTCACAAGAACCTTTGCCATTGAAACTTTCCTCCTCTGATTTCAGTTATTAGGATAGCCATCCAGCCTCTCCTGAAAAGCATGGATGTTTGACGGGTTGAACCAACCCGATGCTTCTAAAGCCAGCAGCCGTTCAAGCCGCTCGCAATCGCGTTGCAAAAAAGACAAGCGGCGCGAATCGCGGTGTAACAGAGAGACAAGTAGCCAGTTCACGTCAGGCGCAATGACAAAACGTGCCTGCCAGAAAACGCCCGCCAAATCGTGACTACTCAAGGGCAACCACGATTGATAGCCCGACAGGAATCCACAGGTGAGCGGATGGCGCGGATCGCCCTCAGGAAATCCGCAGAGATACAACAAGGCTTTGGCAATATCAAAATAGGGCGTCCCTAAAAAGGTGTCCTCCCAGTCCAAAACCGTCCAGCGCGGATCAGCCACAATCACGTTTCGGGGATTGAAGTCGCCGTGCAAGTAGTGTGGGCGACGAGGGTTTGATAGAATAATTCCCCTTGAAGGTTGCAATCGAGCTGATAAATCCAGCAAACGCTCAATCGTCGGGCGATCTCCATTCAGCCATTTGGCTTGAGCAAGCAGCGCGCATGCCACCCTCGCCTTCTCACCGCCCGCAACGAACTGATCGGCGAGGCGATCTTCGATAGCGCGATGAGGGTCGGGGTGAATTTCTCGTGGGACGAAATCCATCAAGGCGAGATGGATAGACGCCAACAATTTGCCAGCGCGATACGCCAACTCTGGAGTCAGAGTGAACGCCGAGAGTGTTTTTCCAGACACCCACTTTTCCACCGAAACCCAACGCCCCGCCTGAAAGAAAGTGCCAAGCGATTCTGCAACTGGCACACCGTCTTGTCGCGCATGATTAACAACTTGCTCTTCTCGCAAAAGATCATCATGGGTCTTGGTCGGATGATGCAGACGTAAAAGGAATAGGCCCCGATCTGTGGAAACCTGAAAACTCTGATTGCGGAAGCTTGGCGTAATAGGGATGATCTTTGTGACTTCCCCTAGCCCGAAATTTGAGGCGCATTGTTTGGCGAGGGATTCAATGTCTCGATCGTCATGCATGGCAGCGATAGGGAGTAAGGGAGCGATCATGACGACGTGATCACCCGCGTCTCTGGGATGCAGTTACATTTCCCATTCTGCGCCACCTTTTGCCCGGCATGGATCAAAAGGGACAACACTTGATCGCTGGTGCGCGAAGCCGAAGCATTGATGTCCTCGATCAAAACGAGGGAGTCTGATAAACCGGCGGCAGGATTGGCGATCACCGCCACTGTCGAATAGTGCATCTTCAATTCGCGCGCAAAAATCGTTTCGGGGATGTTGCTCATTCCAATTACATCGCCACCCAGCAGCCGATACATGCGAACTTCGGCGGCAGTTTCATAACGAGGCCCGTCCACGCCGACGTAACAACCACGTGGAGAGATGGCAATGCCTAGCCGCGCCGCCTCTTCAAGAATGGCGTGTCTCAAGATTGGGCAGTAAGGTTCGGTGAAATCCATAAACTGAAACCGATCTCTGTTGAAAATCGTCCCCGGACGATGGCGCGTAAAGTCGAGAAACTGATCCACTAATACTAATTGTCCTGCAACGAAGCTCGGTTGCAATCCTCCCGTAACAGAGGTCGCCAATACCCACTCCACGCCGAGCTGTTGTAGAGCCAGCATGTTCGCTCGGTAATTGACTTCGTGAGGGGGGACAGGCGCATCGCCGCCTGACCGAATCAAACTGACGACTTGTAAATCTGGAGACAATTTGCCGATGACGACTGGCACATCTCCATATTCCGTTTTTACGACTCTTGTTTCGGCATCCGAAAGACGATCTCGAAGCCGTAAACCCGTGCTGGTAATAAACGCAATTTTTGCCATCCCGTTTTTCTCCTTTACATATATGAAGTTTGCCGTCGCCGCAATTGCGGACAATGCGGCAACGCCGCTTTGGCTTTAGTTAAGCGCGAATTGATAGATCAAATGCCTGCCGTCTGCGCCGGTCTTGTCGAGGATCGTTGAAACCCGCCAAGAAGATTCCGTGCCGATCCGCGCTGGATCGTGTTGCCCTTCTGTGAGGGTGGACGAGAACGGCATCGGGATCACCCGCATGGCGCAAGCCACTGACGCGCCTGATCTAAAATCCGAAGTGCGCCCAACCATCCTATATTAACCAAAAGGTCTTGTTATTCCCACAATCGCGTTGTTATACAGATTCATTGAAAGGATATTTCTCAAAGGACACCGTTTTTCGAATAAAATTGCGCCATAATATAACAAAAAAGCCGCCCTGCGGTCGAACGGGCGGCCTTGATATGATATCATTCGGTCGCCACGCGCCCCATACGCGTGAGCCATTGCCGGGAGTGCTGCGAACACTGCCCAGTTTTTTTATTGAAGTTATCATAGCACAAAAATTGGGGATTTACAAACAAAGCAAGTGAGGAGTGGTGAATACTATGGTGCAATAAACTGCATCAGGGGTTGTCTCATTTTCGTCAATGTGCCTCCTGAGAATTTCGGCTTCTTAAGAGGATAACGCAGGGACTCCCCTGGCGATCCTACATCGTGGGTGAAATTGGATGCTGTATTATTGCCGAAAACTCCTCCTACATTTTCGTTAGGGCAAAAATTGAAGCGCATGGTCAGACGCCTGACGATCGAGCTGGAAAATGCAAAAAAGCCTCGCTGTATTTGGGATCACCCGAGCGAGCAACGGGCGATGACCGAGAACCTTCATCGGGAAGACGGGTATCCGGTCGCCGCCCCTATGTCCGGTCCGATCTCTTGTCCAAACACCAGCAAAACGAAGCCGGGAAATATCAGCATGTAGGCCTTTTGCGGGTCGCAGCCAAGATATTTCACGAACCACTGGACAAACAGCTAGCCGGTCAAACGCGCCTCGGCTCCCAGTCTCCGGTCGAGCAGGGTAAACCAGCCGCTTACCCTGCTCTCGCGATACTCCTGGGCAGCGGACACAGCCGACCAAACCCAGACAGCACAGAACAACATTGCAGTATTTGTGACAATCCTTCAAGCATGGACAGTCAGGCTTGTCACCACTGCTTTATCCAACCAACCCTCCCGTCCGGTAGGCGTATCGCCACCCAGGTGAGCGGTCGCCCGTCCTCCTCGCGTTCCTGTGTTTGCAAGATATAGTAGGGCGTGCCAGCCCATAGGTACGAGTCAAGACCGCCTTCCAGTGCCTTGAATAGCCAAGTGCTTTCTTCCAGACGTTGAAAATCGCCGTCAACCTCATAGACAAACTTGTCAGCCACCCACCCCTCGATGCCCTGGTAATTGACCTTGTACCAGGTAATGCTTCCGTACTCGGATGTCTCGCCGGTCAAAATCACCTGTTCGCCATTGGGCATTGCCAGCAGAATAACGCTGCCCGGTTCACTCCTCAGGTAAACCCCCACCTCGTTGTTTGTCCAGACCACGGTTACGCGCGCCGGAACAGGGGTCGGAGCGGGCTCGCCTGCCGCGGGCGGAGGGGCAACAACGATAACCGGGGTAGGCGTTGGCGGTAGCGGTGTGGGGGTTGGTGAAGGAAACGGCGTTGCTGTCGCTGCTGCCAACTGTGCTGCACCTGCGCCAGCCGGGGTAGCTCCCCCCAGACGAAGCACGATCAAGCCACCCGCGAGGACGGCAGCACCAAGAAGAACCAGTGCACCAACGACGTACAGGAGCGTTTTGGCTTGCAGGCGTCCGCCCAGCCACTTGGACAAATCTACAGTAGTGGTCATGACATTTTTGTTCCTTGTATAAATATGTTAGTGACCAGCGATGAGCTGGTTTACAATACTTCGTAGAAGCTGAGGTCGACGTTGTTTTCCTTGAGGGAAAGCCTCGACCGAAAGACTGTCGCCTCGGCTCTACGAGGGGTCTCGAAT
>JAJRZC010000054.1 GCA_024275435.1 Alphaproteobacteria bacterium | reverse complement strand
ATTAATAAAGTCTTGCGAGGAAGGGTCGTTACTATTCTTTTACTATGTCTATTTAGGTAACCTTTAGTTGTCTCGTTTAAATTGATCGTCAACCCGGAAAAAATACTGGGAAACGTCCAACAGGTAATGAGGCAGTTATGAGTGTAGCACTAGACTTGGCCCGGCATGCCGAGCCGAACACGCAAGAGGAGTTCCAGACGGAATACCTCCAGGCGTTGAGATTAATCGAACGTCTCCATCGACTTCTTCTCGATGTCATCAAAAATGAGTTCGACCGAAAAGGCGGGTCTGAACTGAATTCCGTACAGGCATTGTTACTCTACAACATTGGTGACAGTGTACTGACCGCAGGAGAGTTGAAGAGCCGCGGTTACTATCTGGGCTCAAACGTCTCCTATAACCTCAAGAAGTTAGTGGACATGGGCTATATCGATTGCAAACAATCGGAGACCGATGGTCGCTCAAAGCGTGTCAGCTTGACCGAAAAAGGTCTTGAAGCCAGCAATATCGTCACCGGTCTGTATCAACGACAGTTGGGATCAATTGAAACCGTTGGCGAAGTCTCGAACGAAGACCTCTCAAGACTGAACAAGGCTCTTGTTCGCCTCGAGCGCTTCTGGACCGATCAGGTTCGCTACCGTCTCTAAACGAATGCTCCTGAGATATCGCTGAACTGGTGGGTGTTTTCCAGTGAGTTCACAAGCATAATCAACAAACTTGAGCCGCGGGGCTGCCTCCGCGGCTCAAGTTTTTTTGTGGCAAGTGCGCATCACCATCAGACACAGCGGCAGTGGATGCAAGCAACAGATCTTTTCAAAAGCCAGCGAATGTCGCAATTTGCTGAAAGAAAAGATCGAACAAGTCTACGGACGAGTGGAAAACAGAATTTAGCTGTTTGTCCAAGGCCAGATGCTGGGGTTTTTTAGATTGGCCAGAATGACTGTGTTCGGATTTGAAGCACACGAGGAGCCCCATAGTGACCATCCATATGGCACGAAACTCAATCACGCCTTTTATTCACACAGGCCATGCTTTGGCAGCCATCCTCACAGCATTTCTGATGGCCTCTTTCTCCTCACCAAGTTTGGCTCAGGTGCCCGGCTTTCAATTAGGCGCCCCTTCGAACGCCCCCCCAGACGGACGCATGTTCGTTCGTCGTTGGCAGTCCAACCCACCTCTTGGCTTTCCCACCCTATCCCCCAAAAACCTGAAGGCCACAAAAGCGGCTTACCAGCGCTACAAATCCATTGCGAAAAAAGGGGGTTGGATTCTGATCCCGAAAGGCAAATTGAGCACTGGCTCATCAGGACAAGCCGTTGCCTTGTTGCGTGAACGACTGCGCCTAACCGGCGACCTGAAAGGCAAATCCTGGAATCCAGATCTCTTCGATTATTACCTTGAAAAAGCCGTTATGCGTTTTCAGGCCCGCCATGGCCTGGCGCCCACGGGCGTGGTCGACAAGAGAACCAGAGCCGCGCTGAATGTTTCGGCAAAAATACGCGCGCGCCAACTGGGTCTGGGCCTGCGGCGGCTCAAGAAATACACCGGAAAAACACGCAAGGGTCGTTATGTCGTCGTCAATATTCCATCGGCGCAGATAGAAGCTGTTGATAGGGATAAAGTTATCTCTCGTCATGCTGGCGTTGTGGGCAAGCTCGAGAGAAAAACACCCATATTAAGTTCCTGGATTCACACACTGAATTTCAATCCCATTTGGCGCTTGCCTCCAACTGTCATCAACAAGGACTTGATCCCCAAAGGGCGCCGCCTTCATGCCAAAGGGCAAAGTGTACTCGTAAATTACGGGATTGATGCTTACGACGGAAATGGCCGTAAGATGAATCCAACCAAAATCAAATGGAACACCTCCCAACCCTATTCCTTATCCTACCGGCAACAACCTGGTAAGGATAACCCCATGGGATTCCTGAAAATTAATTTCCACAATGCCCATTCAGTCTACATGCACGACACCCCCTCCGAGACCATTTTTGGACGCAGTTTTCGCGCTGCCAGTTCAGGTTGTATCCGGGTTTCAAATATCGAAAAGCTGGCCACCTGGCTGCTGAATGGTCAAAAGGGCTGGGATGCCGCTCGTGTGCAACAGATCAAGAAATCCGGCAAGCGCAAGGATGTACAACTAAAAAAGAGGACCAGGCTGCATTTCGTCTACATCACTGCCTGGGCAACACCCGATGGGATCGTTCAATTCCGCCGCGATCTCTACCGCAAGGATGGCGTGGGCAAGGAAGCTGCCAATTATTAGCGCACAGGCGCGCTCTCTTTTTCTCAGCCGACATCCGCCCATTGGTTGCCCCATCCCAGCCTCACATAGCCCTCTTTTTCCAGCAAAATACCCCAAAGATTGAAATAGGAGCGTGAATCATTTTCAAGCCAATTGGGCTTGATATAAGTTAAGGCTCCAATTCCAGTCGGTTGCTAACCTTGAATATATCTGGCGGTTTAACGTTGTCGTGTGATACCCAACCTCTGCCGCGTTTGGCCGCATTGCTCTGCGACCCAGGGCTGTGCAGGTTACAAACGGGGCCGAAAGACGAAAAAAAAGGGTGCGTGACGATCCGGATCAGGCAGAAAGCCTGTAACCAGGTCAGACACGATAACAAGTGCAATAAAAAACCGTCTCGGGTAGAGCGCAGACATCTCGATCCAAGGATACTAGATGGACTATCAAGCTAGGTTCAAAGCCGCGATTGACACAGTACGAGCTGAAGGTCGCTACCGTATTTTTGCCGACCTGAAACGTCGTCGTGGCGCCTATCCACGGGCCGACTATATCGCTGATATCGGGAGCGGGGAGGGTCGCGAAATCACCGTATGGTGCTCAAACGATTATCTCGGCATGAGCCAAAACCCGGTTGTTCTGGAAGCCATGCACGAGGCCATCGATAAGGTCGGAGCAGGCTCAGGCGGCACAAGAAACATCGCTGGAACAACCCACTACCACGTCCAACTGGAAGCCGAAATCGCAGACCTTCACGCCAAGCCCGCAGCGCTGCTGTTCACGTCGGCATTTGTAGCCAATGAAGCTGCACTATCAACAATCCAAAAACTCATTCCCGGCACCGTTATCTTTTCCGACGAAAAGAACCACGCTTCAATGATCGAGGGAATTCGCCATGGCGGCGGCGACAAGTGCATCTGGCGGCACAATGATTTGCAAGACCTTGAATCAAAGTTGCAGCGGTATCCGCTCGATACTCCAAAAATTATTGTCTTCGAGAGCGTCTATTCAATGGACGGTCACATCGCGCCCATAGCGCAGATTTGTGATCTGGCAGATAAATACGGCGCCATGACCTATCTCGACGAAGTGCACGCAGTTGGGCTTTACGGTCCCCGTGGCGGCGGCATTGCCGAGCGTGATGGCGTTATGGACCGGATCGATATCGTCAATGGTACGCTCGCCAAAGGCTTTGGTGTGATGGGCGGCTACATCGCGGGGTCCAGCGAGCTTTGCGACGCAATCAGATCTTATGCGCCGGGCTTTATTTTCACAACATCTCTGGCGCCCGCTATTGCCGCTGGTGCCTTAGCAAGTATCAGACATCTCAAAACCCACAACACCGAGCGCTTACGCCACCAAGAACGGGCCAGAACTTTGAAAGCGAGACTGGCCGAAGTGGGAGTGCCGGTGATGGAAGGGCCAAGCCATATCGTGCCTGTGATGGTCGGAGATCCCAAACATTGCAAGGCCGTGACCGATGCGCTGTTGAAACACCATGGCATCTATGTGCAGCCCATCAACTACCCAACCGTACCCAAGGGTACCGAACGTATCAGGCTCACCCCCACGCCATTTCACACCGATGAACATATCGATCAACTGATCGCGGCACTGAGTGAGCTATGGCACAAATGTCCTGTCGCCAAGGGCGAGTTCATAAAACTGGCCGCCGAGTAATCACCCCAATACGAGACTGAAGTCAGCCCAGATGACAACCGCAGCGTAACAAAACGGTGTATCGCCTTTAGATGGCTTGCAAACATGGCCATCTCCACTTGCTAATGGACCCAACACCCAGAGGCGATGCGACGGCTTAAGTTCATAGCGGATCAGCACAAAGCCCCTTATATACATCGCGACGAGAAGTCACGCGGCGATCCTTTGCACTGTTTCCCCCAATTGTAATGTGGTAACGGGTTTGTCCAAGGATGGTTCGCCCAAGGTGCCCCAACGGCAGCCCACCTTCGCCAATAATAGCAAGCCTAACAGCCAGCATTACCGGAAACCCGGTATTCCGGGCAAGCGAGCAAAAACGAGGAACGCCCCATGAGCGTGGATACAACGACCTTTTTCAAGGCACATCTCAAAGAGACAGATCCCGAGCTTTACGCCACCATTGAAGATGAACTGAACCGGCAGCAGGAAGAAATCGAGCTGATCGCGTCTGAAAACATCGTTTCACGCGCAGTTCTGGATGCTGCAGGAAGTGTACTCACAAACAAGTATGCTGAAGGCTATCCAGGCCGCCGTTATTATGGCGGTTGTCAGGTGGTCGATATAACGGAAACCCTTGCAATTGAGCGCGCAAAAAAGATTTTCGGCGCAGGTTTTGCCAATGTGCAGCCAAACTCAGGTAGTCAGGCGAACCAGGGCGTGTTCAACGCGCTGATCAAACCAGGCGATACCATCTTGGGCCTCAGCCTCGCCTGTGGCGGTCACTTGACTCATGGCTCTCCCGTCAATCAGTCGGGTAAGTGGTTCAACGCCGTACACTATGGCGTCAACAAAGAAACGCATCTCATTGAGATGGAAGAAGTGCGCACCATGGCGCATCAGCACAAACCTAAGATCATTATCGCTGGTGGTTCCGCCTACCCGCGCGACATTGACTTTGCCGGCTTCCGTCAGATCGCCGATGAAGTGGGGGCATTCCTGATGGTCGACATGGCGCATGTTGCCGGCTTGATCGCCGTAGGTGCTTATCCAAGCCCGTTCCCTCACGCTCATGTGGTCACCACAACAACCCATAAAACGTTGCGCGGTCCGCGTGGTGGCATGATCCTGACAAACGACGAAGCCATCGCAAAGAAAATCAACTCCGCCATCTTCCCAGGCATTCAAGGTGGCCCGTTGATGCATGTCATCGCCGGTAAGGCGGTTGCATTTGGCGAAGCCTTGAAGCCTGAATTCAAGGAGTACATCACCCGAGTAAAAGACAGTGCTAATGCTTTGGGTGAGGTCTTGGTCGATGGTGGTCTTGCACTGGTTTCAGGCGGAACCGATTCACATGTACTTCTCGTCGACTTGCGTCCAAAGGGCTTGACCGGCAACCACGCTGAAAAATCTCTTGGTCGCGCCCACATCACCTGCAACAAGAACGGTGTTCCCTACGACCCTGAAAAGCCAATGGTAACTTCGGGAATTCGTCTTGGCACACCCGCTGGCGCTTCGCGTGGATTCGGTGTCGAAGAGTTCCGCGAAATCGGAAATATGATCGTTGAAGTCATGGATGGACTGAAGGCCAATGGCCCTGAGGGCAACGGCGCTGTCGAAGAAAAAGTCAAGGCACAAGCCATAGCACTTTGCCGTCGTTTCCCAATCTACGGCTAAACAACGCTCAGCTCTGAAACGGGCTCAGTAAACACGTCTTATGTTGAATAACGTGCAGCTTGTATTTCTGCACCAACTTAAGGCAATATAACAACCTGGGGGCGCTGGCAGATTTGGTTCTGCTGCGCCCCTTTCGTATCAACTATTTCTAAGACTGAGCCCTTTTCGGAGCCTGATACCATGCGCTGCCCTTATTGTTCCAGCAAGGATACAAACGTGAAGGACAGCCGGCCGACGCAGGACAACACTGCAATCCGACGCCGACGCTCATGTCCCGATTGTGGCGGGCGTTTCACAACTTTTGAGCGTGTCCAGCTTCGTGAATTGATGGTCGTTAAACGGTCTGGACGTAAAGTGCCCTTCGAGCGCGACAAGCTGCATAGTTCCGTCGCAATATCCTTGCGCAAGCGCCCCATCGACGACGAGCGTATTGAGCGCATGGTTTCTGGCATCGTCCGCCAGCTGGAAAGCTCATCAGATGGCGAAGTGAGTTCAAAACAGATCGGTGAATCGGTAATCGAGGCTCTTCGTGGCCTAGACCCGGTGGCCTATGTGCGTTTTGCTTCCGTGTACCGCGATTTTCGCGAAGCCGCCGATTTCGAAGGCGTTTTGGGAGAGATCGCCGAAAGTAAAAGCTCGGAACCGGAAAAAGTATCAAGCGTCACGGAAAAATCGTCTATAACGGACGAGACCTCCCCATCAGTCCGCACCCACAAAAAAGCGAAATGACCCACAAACACCATAGCGGGTTCGATACCCACATGATGGATGTGGCGCTCGCCATGGGCCGTCGCGGTCTGGGCACCACCAGCCCAAACCCTTCCGTCGGTGCGTTGGTCGTCGATGAAGTCAGCGGGCAAATTATTGCCCGGGGATGGACACAGCCAGGAGGTCGACCACACGGTGAAACACAGGCACTCACACAGGCAGGACCCAACGCCCAGGGCAAGACGCTTTACGTAACCTTGGAGCCCTGCTCTCATCACGGTCAGACCCCCCCGTGCGTTGATGCCATATTGGCTGCCGGTATCTCCCGCGTTGTGGTGGCGCGCACAGATCCTGATCCACGTGTCGCCGGTCGCGGCTTGGCGCGTCTCAAGGAAGCTGGTTTGCAGGTCACTTGCGGTGTGCGCTCTCAGAAGGCTTTAGATCTCAGCTTAGGCCATATCCTTCGTGTGACCGAACGCCGACCCTTCGTGCAGCTCAAAATGGCGCTGGGTCCTGATGGTCAGGTTCCCCATGGCGACGGCAAGAAACCAACCTGGGTCACAGGCCCCCTGGCGCGATCTTTTGGGCACATGTTGCGCGCCAACACGGATGCCATATTAATTGGAAGCGGTACCCTCAAAGATGATAACCCTCAGCTCACTTGCCGGCTTCCCGGTCTGCAACATCGCTCGCCCATAAGAATAGTCCTGTGTGATCCAATAATGATCAGCAAGGACACCCGGCTCCTTCTGAGCAACAACCAGAGCGTGGCGGGACTCCAAGAGGTGTGGGTGGTAAGCGGAAATACTTCCAGCATGGCGCAGAACCAAGCAAACAACTTGGGTTTTCAAATCATCCAGGTCACAACGGTCAATGATAAGATATGGCTGCCCGCACTTGCCGAAACTCTCGTTGAGCGTGGAGTGACACGTCTCTTGGTCGAAGGTGGACCAACCCTGTGGCGAGCATTTGCCAAAGCTGGCCTTGTCGATGAAGTGGTGGTGTTCATTGCAGGTAAAAAATTAAATCGCAGTTCAGGCAGTCCACGCCATAAAAACTTAGCTGAAAAACAAGTATCAGCTCTCGTAGAAGAAAAGTTGCCCAATTTAAAACTAGACCTCAAGGACAAGCGCAGCTTGGGCGACGATTACATGTTCAAATACCAGGCCAACTGAAAGTGAGTCCGCCATGTTCACAGGAATAGTTTCAGACATCGCGACCATTAAGGAACGCCTTGAAGGCGGCTTTGAAATCGCTTGCAACTACCCGGCGGCTTCCATCAATCTGGGCGCTTCCATAAGTTGCGATGGTGTCTGCCTCACTGTAACAGCAAAGGATGGTTCAAAGAGCAAAAGCACATTTCGCGTTGATGTCTCCAACGAAACTCGGTCCAAAACGACATTGGGAAGTTGGCAGGCAGGTCGTAAAGTTAACTTGGAACGACCTGTACGAGTAGGCGATGAACTTGGCGGACACGTGGTTTCCGGTCATGTGGATGGCATTGCTGAAATTATCGATATCACCGAAGACGGCGCCTGCCAGCGTTTCTCATTTTCAGCACCCGAGCACTTGGCGCTATATATTGCTCCCAAAGGCTCAATCGCCCTTGATGGAACCTCTTTGACGGTTAACGAAGTCAGCGGCAACAGGTTCGGCGTTAACATTATTCCGCACACCTTGACGAGTACGACCTGGGGCGGCAAGAACATAGGCGATCTCATCAATCTTGAGGTCGATTTATTCGCCCGCTACGTCGCGCGCCTGATGGAGTTTCGCGCATGAGCGTCGCCCGACACGAAGTAGATCTGGACCACATCGAAAAGTACCTGTCCACAACAAGTGAACTCTTGGAGGACATGCGCAACGGCCGCATGATCATTCTTGTCGATGCGCAAGATCGCGAGAACGAGGGTGACCTTGTCATACCAGCGCAAATGGCAACTCCCGATGCGGTGAATTTCATGGCCAAATATGGCCGTGGTCTCATCTGCCTGACGTTGTCGCATGTGCGCGCCGGTGAACTGCGCTTGGAGCAGATGGTCCGCAACAATGCAGCACGCAATCGCACAGCCTTTACCCAGTCCATTGAAGCGCGAGAGGGAATCTCAACAGGTATATCAGCCCATGACCGGGCCTTGACAATTGCAACGGCAATCGATCCAACTCGCACCCATGAGGATATCGTCTCGCCCGGGCATGTTTTCCCACTGGTGGCGCGCGAGGGCGGCGTTCTGGTGCGTGCCGGGCACACGGAAGCTTCCGTTGATCTTTCACGCATGGCCGGCTTGTTACCTGCGGCAGTCATTTGCGAGATCATGAACGATGACGGCACCATGGCGCGGCTTCCAGACCTTGTGGCTTTTGCCCAGCACCATGGTCTGAAACTGGGAACCATCGAAGACCTGATCTCATACCGATTGAAAAACGACTGTATTGTAAAACCGCGTATGGAAACGGAAATTCAAAGTGCATTCGCCGGTACACTGAAACTTCATGTCTATGAAACCATTGCCGAGCCCGCAGAACATCTGGCCTTTGTGAAAGGGGATCTTTCCGTTCCCGGACCTGTTTTGGTACGTGTTCATGCCGTTAACCCCCTGTTGGATTTGGCAGGAATGGGAGCAGACGCCGAGGAAGGCGGATCACTGGTCGAAAAGTCCTTGCGCGCAATTCATAAGGAAGGTCGCGGTGTCGTGGTACTCATTCGCAATCCCGCACCCCGAAGTGTCTCTTCATGGATAGAGAGCAATTTGATGCCCCAGGATCGCAAAACCGTGAAACAAGCCAGCGGTCGTCGTCAGCTCGAAATAGGAGTTGGGTCTCAAATTCTCGCCAACTTGGGCGTTTCCGACATGATCCTTCTTACCAATTCGCCAAAGGATGTGTATGTCGGTCTGGAGGCTTTCGGGCTGCGGGTCGTCGATACGCGGCGGATCGATTGAAAAATCTTTTCGCTTTAAAAAAATTGAGGCCATGGACAACTGGTCAGCAAGCTTCAAACATAGCTTTGAAGCAAAGAGGCAACAATGAATCAAGAGGCGGATATTGGTAAAATGTACGATCGAAAGATCTTGTTGCGGCCGGGCTGCTCATTATTGATCATAGAAGCACGGTTTTATGAAGATATTTCCAATGAGCTGGCCAAGGGGGCCTGTGCCGAGTTGGACGCGAGAAATGTCAGTTATACGCGCGTAGAAGTCCCCGGTGCCCTGGAAATCCCTCAGGTCCTCAGCGCAGCCGTGGCACAAGGACTGATACCTAGGTCAGCCGACAATGCCCGATATTGTGGAGTCGTTGTTTTAGGTTGTGTGGTTCGGGGGGAAACATCGCACTATGACATTGTGTGTAACAACGCAAACCATTGGATAATGGAAATCGCCATCAACAATTCGATACCACTAGGCAATGGGATCTTGACCGTGGACACACGTGAGCAGGCCATGGAGCGAGCCAGAGGCGGACGTAAGGGCAAGGGGGCAGACGCCGTGCGAGCTTGTCTGCGTCTGATCGAATTAAACCGTGAATTCGAAGAGCTAAGCGCATGACCTCGCAAGACGCAAAAACGGGCGATCAGTCTAAATCATCATCATCAAGCTCCTCCACTCGGGGCGCTTCACAGCAGAATGAAAAACCCAATCCACGCTCATCGGCGCGCATCGCAGTGGTTCAAGCACTTTTTCAGATGGATTTGGCAAGAACCGGTGTGAGGGAAGTCATTGAAGAATTCTCCAGCACCCGTTTTCCAACCGCCCAGGATGGAGATTTGATAAAAGGCGCCGACAATCATTTCTTTGCCCAGCTTGTTCGCGGTGTGGTACGTCGTCAACGTGATCTAGACCCCTTGATCGATCAAAGACTTGCGCAGGGCTGGCGTTTATCTCGGATCGATTCGACATTACGCGCCATCCTGCGCGCCGCTGCTTATGAGCTTATGGAACGCAACGAAGTGCCAGCGCGCGTTGTGATCAACGAATACGTCAACATTGCCCATGTATTTTTTGATGGCGACGAGCCAAAAGTCGTAAACGGCGTCCTCGATGGACTTTCAAGAAACTGGCGCACAGGGGAATTTGAGACCCTGCCGCCAAATCCGGAAAATAAAGGTTAGGTCATGATCTAATGTCCAGCGCCTCGCCCCCGCGTAGTGAAGACCATTTCGTGCAACGCTATCTGCTCCCACTTACAAACGGTGATCCCGCCGCCTTGGAGCTAAAGGACGACGCAGCTCTCATTGCTCCAAGAGACAATCACCAATTGGTGGTAACTTGCGACACGCTCATCCAAGGTCGGCACTTTCTTTTCGATGGATCTCCAAGCAGTGCCGCCGATGCAGCCCATAAGGCCCTGGCGGTCAATGTCTCAGATCTCATTGCAAAAGGGGCAGCACCGCGCGCCTATTTGATGTCACTCGCCCTGCCGCCGGGAGATTACGACATATGGATGCCCGCATTCACTCAGACACTAGCTGAGTGTCAAAAAGCTTGGGGAATAACCCTGGTAGGCGGCGATACTGTGGTTTCGTCCGATCACCTCGTTATAACCATCACAGCCATCGCCGATGTCCCGGCAGGAAAAATGGTGACCCGCCAAAAAGCAGCCCCGGGCGAGGGGGTCTATCTCAGCGGTGAATTGGGAGATGCAACCCTTGGACTTCATCTTTGCTTGGAAAAAAGCGAAACCAATTCCTGGGCAAGGATACTAGAAGAGGAGCAGTTACGCAGCTTCATGGCGCGTTATCGCAGGCCCGAACCGCGGGTGAGGCTGGCGGAGGTTTTGCGCCAGTATGCCAGTGCCGCAATCGATGTCTCCGATGGATTTGTCCGCGACCTCACCCGGTTATGCACAACAAGTGGCATCGCAGCGGACATCGACGCCCATATGGTTCCAATTTCTAACGCTGCGCGTATGTTGGTGAACGCAAATGAAGTATCACTAGGAAGACTTTTTACAGGTGGTGATGACTATGAAATCATAGCCTGTGTGCCCTCTTATCTGCAAAATGAATTCGAAATCGCTGCCGAAAAAGTGGGAGAATCAATCACCAGAATAGGCACTCTTAGGGAAGGGCGGGGTGTGCAGATCAAGGGTTCCGGTGAGCAACCTATGGAATTTGAAAGCTCTGGCTGGGATCACCTTGAACAAACCGGGAAATAATTCCTGGCAAAAAGGCATAAGTCAGCGGGAGGATCTTCACCGTTTAAAAGACACTCATAGGCAGCCAACTGCAAAAACAGTGGAAATTTGCCAAGATACTAGAGCATTTCTGGATTAGATGGAAACAATTCTGTTTGACGAGCGGCGTTCGTTCCGGCAGGAGGGGTGCGCAGCGCGATGCTGGCGCATCAGGCAAGTGCTCCGACGCACCGGACGGGCGCCGCTCGCAAACCCGAAGGGACGGTCGGGTTTGCGCCGATATCGGCGCGTCCCGTCTTGCACGTAGCCCCGCTACGCGCTTCGCCGGTCCACTTGATCTTGGCACAAATCCGCCTCGTCAGAATGATTCCATCTAATCTAGACATGCTCTTGGCCGCACAGTCACACTCTCACGACACTTCTTTAAAGACCGATCAAAAGTCTTTGTTTGGCCATATCCATCGGGGTTAGGTACTAGAAAACAACGGAAAAACCGTCAGGAAGACCGCGTTCTTCTCTATCTCGTTTAAAACTCCAAATAGTTTTAATTCGTAAGAGTAGAGAAAAAACAGTCAAAACAAATAGGAACGACTGAATGCCCTGCCTTTTGTGCAAACGCTTTGCATTTGCCAAACTTCCCGAAAAGTCCGCAGCGATTTTGATGCTAGCCTTCGCCACTTTATTGCTGGTCGGACTAGCACCTCATCAACAAGCACGTGCTGACGAGGGCGAGTGGTGGAGCCAAATCCTCGGTCATGGCGGACAGCTTGATAAGAAACGTCGCTCAACAAACCGGCGCGGTGCGAAAAAATACAAGATTGATGATCTTCGAAAGAGCTCCATTCCCCTGCGCAGCGAGGAGGTTTTTGATGCCACAATGGCAGCCGTGCAGCGCTATGAAAAAATCGTCGCCGCCGGTGGTTGGAAAAAAATAAATAGTAAACGGATGATTCGCCCCGGAGACAGCGATAACCGCATTCCAATCGTGCGAGAGCGTTTAAGAGCCACAGGTGATCTGCCAAAATCGAAAGGTGGCTTCTATTACCAAAGCTATGAGTACGATTCCTTCATTGAACAAGGGGTCGTCAATTTTCAAAAACGCCATGGCCTGCGTATTACACACCGCATTGACCGCGCGACCATCGCAGCAATGAATGTCAGCGCCGCTGATCGTCTTCGCCAACTAAAATTGAACCTGGAACGTCTGCGAAACCTTATCACCGGTCATATCGAGGACCGCTACATACTGGTCAATGCAGCGGCATTCCAACTGGAGGCGGTAGATAGATATGCGGTCGAGCGCCATCATCGTGTTATAGTCGGCAAGCCGGGCAGAGATACCCCCATCGTCAAGGCAACAATCAAGGGGTTGAACTTTTTTCCCTATTGGCATGTCCCAGAAAGCGTTGCGCGAAAAGATTTGATCCCTCGCCTCCAGACAGAACCCGATTATCTGGAAAAAGAACATATCCGTGTTTTCAAGGGCAGCTACAAGGGTGAACCCCTAGACGCAAGTTCCATAGACTGGAGCCAGGTTAAGTCGACGGACCTGTTCTTCAGGCAGGAGCCGGGAGAGTGGAATGCCTTGGGTCTTGTCAGGATCGATATGCCAAATGAGCACATCGTCTATATGCATGATACACCCATGAAGGAATTGTTCTCACAAAGCCGACGTGCATTCAGCGCCGGATGCGTTCGTGTACAGGACGTATTCCAACTGGTCGATTGGATTGCCCAAAAAGAAGAAGGATGGCAGCAACCCGGACGTGCCGAGCAAGTGGTCGCCGAAGGTCAACCCTTGGATCTGGAACTGACACGGCCAATCCCAGTTTATTTCACCTATATCACCGCCTGGGGAGAGCCTAGCGGTCCCGTGCAATTCCGAGCCGACATCTACGACCGGGACGGAGCACAGGTATATGCGGGAGAACTAGATCCCGAAGAAGCGGCAATAGCCCCTCAGGCTCTGGCGCCTTAGGCAATAGGATATCCGGCAAATTCTAACAGGTAGCAACGCACCTGCTTCGAGACTTGTTTCGCGACGCAAAAATATTTCTGAACAATTCTTTAACGTCCTGCTAACCATCTTCATGGCAAACTCGTATTTGTCGGAGTGGTGCGTTCGCGCAACGGCCGGCGCTCATGCGTATCGAGGACGAATAAATGCGTGTTTGGATCGCGGCAATTCTTGTCGTTGCTACAAGTATCACTGCCCAGGCAGGAGTATCTTCCAGCTATCGCGTACTAAGCGACGATCGCTATGAAACGCGACGTGTCGTGGCTGTCGAGCTATTAGAGCGTGTGCTTCTGCCTCAGCTCAGGCAAATAGCCGACAGGCTCAAGGTGAATGACACCAAATCCTACGAGCGAACCGTCATAAACTTCTATCTTCCAAGCATGAACCTGGGCGATGGAAGCTGGGCCACTGTTTCATACACACCCGATCGTCACACGACCATTCATGGCATTACGCGCGAAGAAGAACTTGCATTGATCGAAAAAGTTCGTACCGACAAACGCGATCGCATTGGAAGTTGGCTCGCCAGCTCCACCGCAATCGCAGGCGAGATCACGCTCTTTCGCAATGCTGGTAAGAAATACGTCGAATGGTCCTTACGCAATGGCCTGAAAAGTACGAAAGAAGTATCCCAGACACGCACATGGCGCGGCCGCAGGTTCGACATCAAAGCTGGTTCCAAGACCTACTTTCTCATCAACAATAAAAACGAGCTTGAAATCCGGGACATGAAAGGTCTGATTGCAACGGGAGAGTTGATTCAGCCAAATGAAAAAGCGCGTCTTCAAACAGCACTGATGCGCTCAAGAAGCAGACTGATCTCAACACCGGAAGTGGTCATTCAGCAAACCAAAACGAAAAGCCCGGATGTAGCTCATTCCAACAATGCAAACGCAGTATACCAACGCCAGGCAAGAATGAATGTAAAAGCACCCTTGCCACAAACGGCTGAAGCAAACGCCGGGGAAAGTCAGTTACTAGTCAACCCTGTCGTCAAAAAAAGGGTTTCGCGTAAAACCAGAAAACAACGCGTCTTAAGGCGAGCAAAACACAATGCTCAAGACGTCTTCATGTCCAACCTGATGCGATGATCACTGGTTCTCGCGGAGCAATACCTCAAATCTATTTTTGAAACTTCCGCGCAGCTTCTATGGCATCTACGTACCGCTTGGCGATACCCGCAATCTCATATTCGCTGTTGATGTACGCCCGCCCCTTTTCACCCAACTCCGCACGTTGTTGATCACTCATTTTGACCAGTGAAAAGAACGCCGACCAAAGCTCTTCCGGCGTGCGCGCACCAACCGCCACACCGGCACCCGATTCTGAGACCGGATCTCCACATGGCGCTATGGGGAGCAGGCAGCAAAGTCCGGCGCGCATGTAATCACCAAACTTATTGAGTGACACACCATACTGATAAAGCGCCTCTTGATTTGTTAGCCCGCAATAGCCGATATCCACTTCACGAAGCACAGGGGCAACATCAGGTTTCGGAATTCGCCCAAGTACTTTTATGTTTCCTGGAGATTTTTCAGCTCTGCGGTGGATTTCGTCTTCAAGCCCGCCTGAACCGAACAACAAGACACCAAAGCTGTCACTATGAGCCCGAGCATTTTCTGTCTCAAGGGCATCGAGAAATTCAAGAAGCCCATTTGGCGGGCCCATGGAACCAGCGTGAACAATGACAGCGCGCCCCGCTTGTTTCCACGCACGGGCGATAGAAATGGCTTCTTGCCCCACTGTACTGGAGGCCCTCTCAGCTATTTCACCGGAGGGATCAATGCCATTTGGTACCCAGACAAAAGGCTTGTGCCCAAAGCCTTTTTTTTCAAGATACCGGTCGGCGCGTGGCAGCACCGAAGAAATAAGATCAGCCTTGCGGTAAGCGTACCGCTCAGTTGCAGCGCACGCTAAGATAAACGGATGCACCTTTGAGGTGCCGTTTATCTCCGTAATGCTCAGGGGCCACAGGTCACGTATTTCAAACACCAGCGTTGCGTTGAAAGCCTTGGCAAGTCGTACAGCCGGAAGAACCGTGAAGGGATGAGGAGAAGAAGCAATGATGGCATCGGGTTTTTCAAGGTCTTTTGGCACGAGATGACCCAGCACACGAACACTACGACAATATTCGTACATGTTGAGAACGCGCGCTATTCCATTTCCCTCATAAGCCCGAGCCTGCAGGCACCTGTAGGAAATACCTTCAACTGTAAGCTGGTCCGGAAGTGGAGATGTTCGATCAAGAAGGTGATGGTAGCGCGCCATCACCACCAAGGGATTATGACCTTGTCGCTGCCAGGCCTTGGACAGGTTGAAAGGACGATAGGCAGGCCCGATGCCAGGCCCGCCACTGTAATGATTGAGGTACCAGATGTTCATAGACAGAGGCGTTGCCTTCAGCTTCTTCCTTGGCACAAACCAAGTCAGAGAATAAGGAATTTAACGCCCAATTGCCATCCAACCGGCCTTGACCGTTGTGGACCATCCGGAATACCGCCCGCAGTTGCCGCCCACTGGTGAGCCGTAAGCATAAAGCCGGAATCCGCGACGCGTAATATTGGACGGATAGGCCACAATTTTATCCGTAGCACCTCCGACACAACCTGTTTGATGGCTGGCATTTTCGATAGAGACAATGATATGGGGACGTGAGCGAAAAACCTGACGGAAACGAATATCAGTATAAAAGGCGCCCTTGCACAGTCCCCCTTGATAACGCCCATCACATTTATCTGTCACGACGCCATGTCCTGAGGTAACAGTTAACCGCCCCGTTGTAACGCGTCCTCCAGTAACTGCGCGTCCTTCGTCAAAGTCGTAATCATCTCTGCGCCGATCCGGGTCAGGACGCACGGCAGGCCCTTCTAGGTCACGCGTGCGAACACACCCCTTGCGATCCGCACGGGGATGATAGGGCAGATAAAACCAACGCCCGCGCCGATTGTGGCACACACTGGCCTGTGCAAGCTGAACGGGCTGTGATTTTTTAGTATTGTCAGGCTCTGCAGTTGCTTCCAACGAAAAAAACGGTGCAAAAAACAACAGACTCGCGCTCATCAACCAGAATATTTTAGACATTTACTGATACCTTATTGTTCGAGTTGTCATGTTATTTTTGCAACCAAGTACGACCTGTTGAGATTGTCTGCTCAACCTTACAACATCATAAGACTATGACAGTAGGGCAGGTTCAAGGTCTTTATAAGCCAGGTAAGTGCAAAAACCAAGACTTGGTAAAACTATACGCAAAATCAGATTTTACCCGAATACTAGAATGGGACACAATTGAACACGGATATTGAGTGCATAATTATTGGGGCCGGTGTCATCGGGCTGGCAATCGCTCGTGAGCTCAGTGCATCTGGACGAGAAGTCCTCATTATTGAGCGCCATGGACAAGCTGGCAGTGAAACCAGTTCTCGTAATAGCGAGGTCATCCATGCCGGGATTTATTATCCGCCCGGTAGTGCCAAGGCACGTTTATGCGTCAAAGGCAAAGAGCTGCTCTATCGGTTTGTCGCCGACAACGCAGTGGCACATCGAAAAGCGGGAAAATTGATCGTTGCAACCAGCACCGCTCAGATTGCCACCTTACAAGAAATAAAAAAAAGAGCTGAAAAAAGTGGCGTTGATGATCTGAGCCATTTGACCCCTGACGACGTGGCCGGTATCGAGCCGGAATTAAGCTGTAAAGCTGCATTGTTATCACCCTCAACGGGTTTGATTGATGCCCATGAATATATGAATGCCCTGCAAGGACATGCGCAGGAAAATAATGCGACGTTTGCCTTCAATACATCGGTCAACTCAATCACAAAGCGTGAAGGCGGTGGTTACATCTTGAGCTTTGGTGAAATGGCTGCCAAGAGCGAGGCACAATCTGATAAAATCACATGTCGTTTTTTGATAATCGCCGCCGGTCTTCACAGCACCCAACTGATGACAACCCTGACCCAAAGAGAAGACGATAACCCTTACATTCCGCCAAAGACGTACTACGCCAAGGGCAACTATTTCTCACTTTCAGGAAAAAGCCCTTTTGAGAGATTGATTTACCCCGTCCCGGAATCCGGAGGATTAGGTGTCCACCTTACCCTGGACCTGTCAAACCGTGCACGCTTTGGCCCCGACGTCCAATGGCTTGAGGGCAACGACTCCACCTCACTTGACTACACGGTCGATCCAGCACGATCCCAATCATTTTACAGTGCCATACGCACCTATTGGCCCGGCTTGCCAAATGATAGCCTGCAACCGGACTATTGCGGCATTCGACCAAAGGTAACAGTACAAGGTCAGCCTGCTGGAGATTTCCAAATCCACGATGAGCGCCGACACGGCTACTCAGGCTTGGTGGCGTTGTATGGCATCGAATCACCAGGCTTGACCGCCTCACTGGCCATTGCAGAACTCATTCATGACTTGCATTATAAGTAACCTCCGGAGTTCGTGCCTCTATCCCCATGGGTCTTGGAGTTCTCAAACTCCTCTGCTAAACAGACCCGCTCGGGCTCCACCAGCTGGAATGATGTTTGTTCTTGTTATGAACATCCATGAGACCCGGATCAGCCAGCCGCAGTTGACGAGCATCGGGAAGCGCAAAAATGAGGGTGTTTATCGGACCCGCTGAGATAGCTAACTATTACGGCCCGATCACCCGTGGCTTGCGCGAGTTAGGCGTAGCGGCCGACTTTGTTCCCTTTGCAAAAAATCGTTTTGACTACGGTTACCAGCCCAGTGGCCCTTTGATCAAAGCCATCAATTGGGCCCACGCCAAACGCGCGTCCCTTGATAGGCGAAGAAACTTTCTGTTCAAACTCGGTTTCGTATTGCTCTGCGAGTTTTTGCAGACGGTGTATTTTTTTGTAGCAATTGTTCGCTACGACGTTTTTGTCTTCAGCTATGGGAAGTCGCTGCTGATTTGGAACCTCGATGTCCCAATTCTGAAGCTTCTCGGCAAGAGGATGATTTTCTGTTTCAATGGTTCCGATGCACGTCCAGAATACGTCGATGGCGCGGTCATGGCGCCAAGTCGAGGCGTAAGCATTTCTGATTGTATAAGATTGGTTGCACGCAAAAAGAAGCAGCTCAACCTCATTGAAAAATACGCCCATGAGATCGTGAGTTTGGTCGGTCAATCGATTATCATGACCCGCCCTCATATCGATCGGGTCAGCATAGGTCAGCTAAACCTGGATGATGAGGAGGCCGCGTTGGCCACAGCTATAAAGCCCCGCGGTGAAAACGAAAGCGTGCGAATTCTGCACTCTCCCTCACACCCTGAAGCCAAAGGTACGCAAGAAATACGCGCCATAATCTCCCGGTTGCAACAACGCCATGATATTGAATGGGTCGAAGTTATCGATCGCCCGAATCACGAAGTCCTGGAAGAACTACGCAACTGTCATTTCGTTATTGATCAACTCTATAGCGATCAGCCCATGGCAGGGTTTGCCATGGAAGCCGCATGGTATGGTCGCCCGCCCGTCGTGGGAGGATATTGGGCCGCTTTTATGCATGACACAATGCCTGCAAACCATATTCCACCAGGCCCATTTGTAACGCCCGACCGCGTCGAGGAGACAATAGAACGTCTCATTGTCGATGATAACTACCGAGTTCAGGTTGCACGGGAAGTTCGCGAATTCGTCGCGCGAAGATGGTGTAGGAAAGCAGTTGCTGCGCGTTGGAAAATCATAATAGAAGGTCAGGATATTAAAAGAGAATGGTATCAAGACCCGATGAAGTCGGACTATTTCCTGGGCGCTTGTATTTCTGCAAAAATGGCACGAGAGATTGTGACAAACATTGTCAAACAAGGAGGTGAGAGTGCCTTGCAACTTGATGATAAACCCAGATTGAAAGAGCGCTTATTGGCTTTTGCGCAAGGCAGGCTATCCCACCGGCCTGATAACATGAATAATTCGCATATGGAGCAGGAAGCGTGAATTTCAGCCGCCTCGATAATTCTTCCTCAATGCATTGGTCGCACGCATGCGTATAATTCTCACCGGCATTACTGGATGCCTTGGCCAAACCGTTGGAGAAGCACTAAGCCGTGATGGCCATGAGGTGTTGGCCCTTGTGCAACCTGCAAACGAGACCAAAAAAACAGTTCCGGGAGTTGAACATGTGCCCATGGATCTGAGGTTGGACCTTGTGCAACAGCATCTGCCCCAAAGTTGCGATATCGTCATCCACCTGGCGCAATCCAGAAATTATCGGGATTTTCCCGGCTCGGCCCACGATGTCTTCAAAATCAACACTCAGGCGACCTTTCAACTTGCCGACTATGCGCGCAAAGCGGGAGCTGAAAATTTCATCTTTGCCTCCACAGGTTCCGTCTATCAACCAAGCCAGAAACCTATTGATGAGACAGGCTTAACGGAGCCCGCAACATTCTACTGTGCTTCGAAACTCGCAGCGGAGAACCTTCTGGCCCCATACAATGATATCATGCCAGTGATGATCGCGCGCCTGTTCTACTTGTATGGAGCCGGGCAGCGCGGCATGCTAATAGACGGTTTGGCCAAACGCATTCGCAAGGGTTCTGCCGTTACACTGCAAGGTGAGGAAGGTATCCAATTAACGCCCACATACACGGGTGATGTCGCTCAGATTTTGTTGAAAGCAATTTCACAGAAGTGGTCGGGGACCTACAATATTTCTTCACCGAAGATCATCACTTTGAAAAATCTGGCTCAGCACATTGGAAACGAAATTGGGTTTACGCCCATCTTCGAGAAGGTTGCCGATCAAGCCCCCACCCCTATACTGCCAGAAACAGACAAATTGGCCAAAAAGCTAGGCCGCGATATTTTCTCTAAAAGCTTCTCCACTTTGGCCCACGGCCTGCAAAAAACGCTTAGTGAAGCGCGCCAACCTGTGGCTAAGATCTGACCATCAGGAACATGTTTTATGAAGAAAAGTCAGGAAGAAGGAGCGCAGCAAAGACCGCGTGGCGACATTTCCCGGGTCCTCCTTTTGAAGACCTTCAGAGGCCTTTTGGATGTTATTTTTGTGCTGCCATTATTTTTCCTGGCTGTACTGGCGCGCTTTTTTCCAAAACCCGTGGAGGTTGGATTGGGCCCGCTGCCACTCATCAACGCCGTATATCACAAACAGGCCCTGGAAAAATTCGGACACAGCGCAGAAATCTTTGTCGATAGGCTCTGGTATGACATTCCTTATGACTACAGCCCCATGTTGCTGAGTAAGGGGCCCGCACGTTTTCTTGCACCTTACTGGCTGACTGCGAGGTGCTTTTTCCGCTATTCCACGCTTTATACCTATTTCGAAGGCGGCTCACTGCACTCAACAACTTTCCTCTGCTACCTGGAGCCTGCTCTTCTGCGGCTCGCCAATGTGCGAACGGTGATTATGGGCTATGGGGCCGATGTCTTTACTGGAAGCCGAAGCCCGGATCCTTTTTACGTCCACGCCATGGGGCGTTGCTATCCTCAACTGCGCTTTTTGCACCGGCGCACTGTAAGAAAAATAGATCTCTGGGTGAACTGGGCTGATCATACCATTGCCGGTGTGGATTGGGTTTACCATCTACATTACTGGGACACCCTCACCCTTGCCCACTTCGCCATTGATAGCGATCGCGTAAAGGCTCCCGACGCTAAGCCTGAAACACATGATGCACCGTTACGGATCGTCCACGCACCAAATCACCGTGAGCTCAAGGGAACGGAATTTTTACTGAAAGCGGTCGAAGAACTAAAGGCTGAAAATATTCAAATCGAACTCACTTTGTTGGAGGGAGTCCCAAACGAGCAGGTGCACAAGGCCATTGTGGAAGCGGATCTGGTTGTCGATCAACTGGTCATAGGCTGGTATGCCATGTTCGCCATCGAGGCCATGGCTCTGTCGACGCCTTGTATTTGTTATATCGACCCTGTGTTGAAAAAGCTTTATTGGCGAGCCGGCCTGCTGAAAGAAGATGAACCCCCGTTGATTTCGTCAACACCAGAAACCATTAAGCAGACCCTTCGCCAGTTGGCGGGTGATCGCAATCGGTTAACCGTCGCAGGTAAAGCCGGTCGCGACTATGTTGAACGCAATCATTCCCTGCAGGCAATTGGGAAAATATTCGATCGGATTCAAAAAGAAATTGGGGTTTTGTGATGTTTCTATCGCTGACGAGCCACGAAGGGACCAGGAAAATCACGAGTGCCCCTCAGTCCAAATGGCATACCGCGCGTTGCCGCTTCTTGGCCGCAGGGAAAGCCTGATGTGTGGTCTGTTTGCAGCGTTTAGCCTAAGCGGCGAGCGCCCGATGGATTATTCTGCACAACTTGATCTGTTGGCCCACAGAGGGCCTGACGACCAAGGCACGCTACATTGGTCACGCAGCCGAACTCTGAAAACGTCTTCCAAACCGTCTTTGCAGCCAGCAGAAGTCTGGCTTGGCCATAGACGGCTTTCCATCATTGATTTGGCGCAACACGGTCGCCAACCGATGTTGAGTGCTGATGGCCGCTATGGGATCGTGTTTAATGGTGAAATTTATAACTATATCGAGTTGCGTCAGGAATTGAAAACCGCAGGTGTTCAATTTCAAACCCAGACCGATAGTGAGGTTCTGCTGCAATCCTGGATCCACTGGGGCCGTGATGGTCTGACACGGTTAAAGGGTATGTTCAGTTTCATTATTATGGACTTCAAGACCGCACGTGCTGTTGCCGTACGCGATTATTTTGGAATCAAACCGCTCTTTTATGCGGTTCTTGAAGACCAGATCTTTTTCTCTTCCGAAGTGTGGCCACTTATCACGCTCAACAACCTTGATGCGCAACTTAATCCCACCGCTCTATTTCAATATTTACGGTTCGGCACAAGCGGCAGTGCCGGCAACACGCTGTTAAAGAATATTTTAAGCCTGCCAGCAGCCCACCTCATTGAAATTGACATCGCCAATGCACGTGTCTCTGACCCCCAGATTTATTGGCAGCCGGGGAAACGGACCCATAACATTAATTTTAAAGACGCTGTCGCCCAGACGCGAGAGCACTTTTTGGAAAACATCAAGCTGCACCTGCGCTCGGACGTGCCGGTGGGTGCCGCACTTTCAGGTGGAATTGATTCCTCAGCCATAGTTTGCGCAATGCGGTATCTGGAACCTGAATTGGAACTAAACACCTTCAGCTATATTTCCGATGACGCGCGCTACTCCGAGGAACGATGGGTCGACATAGTCACGAACCACGTGGGAGCCAACAGCTATAAAGTCCGCCCGCGCCCGCAGGATCTTGAAAAAGACATCGAAAATCTCGTCCATGTTCAAGGCGCCACCTTTGGCAGCACCAGCATATACGCCCAATATTGTGTTTTCCAAAAAGCGAAATCCCAAGGTGTTACCGTGATGCTCGATGGTCAAGGCGCCGATGAGTTGCTTGCTGGATAT
>JAJRZC010000053.1 GCA_024275435.1 Alphaproteobacteria bacterium | reverse complement strand
GGTTCCAAATGTCTTGTCATTAAAAGATGTCTTGAAGCAATGGCTTGAGCACAGAGTTGAAGTGCTCGTGCGGCGTTCGCAGTTTCGATTGAAAAAGATTGAGCACCGGCTCGAGGTGCTTGATGGCTATCTGATTGCTTTTTTGAATCTCGACGAGGTTATTCGGATCGTTCGTTATGAGGACGAGCCCAAGCAAAAGCTGATGAGTGCGTTCAAGCTGTCCGAGGTTCAAGCTGACGCAATTTTGAATCTTCGTTTGCGGTCTTTATCGAAGCTTGAAGAAATCGGGTTGCAAGCAGAGCATGAACGGTTGTCCGTTGAAGGTGACGATATTCGTGCCTTGCTTGCCAGCGATAAATTGCAGTGGGCGAAGATTACGGAAGAGATCAAGGCCACACGTTCCGCATATTCTAAGAAAACAGACCTGGGACGGCGTCATTCTTCCATCGAGGATGCTCCGGATGTAGATATTGATCTTGGGGAGGCTTTTGTTGAGAAGGAACCTATTACTGTCATTCTTTCCCAGAAGGGATGGGTTCGAGCGATGAAAGGCCATGTGGAGGACCTGGACAGGATCGACTTCAAGCAAGGTGACGATTTTAGTCAGGCACTGCACGCCTATACTACTGACAAGATTCTCCTGTTTGCCACAAATGGAAGGTTTTTCACCTTGGAGGCGTCTCAGCTTCCCGGTGGGCGCGGCCATGGTGAACCGCTACGTTTGATGGTTGACCTTGAGGCATCCTATGATTTCGTCACGGCGTTTATTCATGAACCCGGGCGCAAACTATTGGTGGCTTCGAGCGCAGGCTATGGCTTTGTGGTTCCCGAAGACGAGGTCATTGCGTCGACCCGGAAAGGTAAGCAGATTCTCAACATTAAGGGTTCTGATGAAGCTGCTGTTGTTGTTCCTGCGGAAGGTGACCGGGTGGCATGCGTGGGTGAAAACCGTCGCTTGCTGGTGTTTAAGCTTGAGGATGTCAATGAACTGACACGCGGCAAGGGTGTCATACTGCAACGCTTCAAAGATGGTGGGCTTGCGGATGTTCGTGTGTTTGACAAGAAAGAGGGGCTAAGTTGGGATGATAGTGCCGGGCGAACTTATGTTTTGAGTATGAGCGAATTGAGAAATTGGGTGGGTGAGCGGGCCCAGACAGGGCGCATTGTGCCCAAGGGTTTCCCGCGGTCCAATTCATTCGGTCCGGCGTTTTAGTTATTCGGTTTTGATGAATATGGCGGGAATTGTACTTATTTTTTGAATTCATGCATTATATTCGCCTTTTGTGAATTCATACGGCGCTTGTAGAAGAGATATAGTTGGCCTAAAAGGCGCTTCAAGACGTCGTGATCGAGGGAGGCAGTATGGGGAGTTGGCTTAAGCACCTGCCTGCAATTGTTGGAGTGCAGCTTCTTTGGGCCTCCTTTGGTGTCCTCACAGTGGCGTATGCCCAGAATGCTTCTTGTGTTCGTGATGATTTTGTAGCTGTTGTTGACCAGGCGGCTAGTACGCTTCGCGAGCTTAATCAAACCAGCAAGGCTGATTTTCAGAAAAAGTTGCGCGAACTGAAAATCAAAAACAAATGGAGTAACGAGGAATATCTGAAGGGAGCTGAACCTTATGTTCGGGACCCTAAGATTATTGAATTTGATGCTATGTCGGCAAAGCTGCTGAGTGAGATCGCTGCTTTAGGGCAGGAGGGATCCGAGGCTACGACATTGGACTGTGGGGTTCTTGCCCAACTGCGTGCGCGTATGGATGTGCTGGTTAAAACGCAAAAGAGCAAGTGGGCCTACATGTTTGAGAATATAGATAAGGCGCTGGCCCAATAGCGGCACCGTTTTTTTTGTGCCCGTCATTTGTTGGCCAAAATTGATGGCTACGGACGGGCTTCGTTCAAAATGTTTCAGGAGACTTGGATACGTGCAAAAAGCTAATGATACCAGAACTGGGTTGACCGGTGCTTGGGTCGTGGCCGTGTTGCGCGCTCCAGCCGTTTCGTTTTCGCTGAATTGATTTTCATGACACCTAAATGGTGCGTGGATGCTGTTTCCGTCTCAAAGGCTTGTTGAAATGCTCGCTTGGAGAGTGTTGAGACGACAAAGCGACGTCGAGACAAAGAGTCGGCGTTAAGACGACAAGTCAGCGTTAAAACAACCTACCCAGAAAAATTCTCTTCCCCATAAAAGTTGAATTGGTCCTAACAGGCCATTTTGGTTTTGCGGTTGGCCCATATTTTCGGCCAGCTGTGATCTGAGATCACGGGTTCACAAACACATGATTTCTCTACGGCGCTAGCCTTAGGGATGCCAGTGGCGTGCACTCGTGTGTCGGATACTCGTTGCCCTTCACTGTTTTTTTGATTTCCGGTGAAGGGCGCGATGTTTCCGCTCAACAAAAGGGGGGTCTTTCACATTTAAACTAGAAAGAGAGCAGGCGTCATGTTTGCTAAAGTGGACTCCACACGGGAAACTGAAATAGAGATCAAGCGTTTTGCTCGAAGCTATCGTAGGCGCTTGCGCAAGCTGGTGGTTGGTAACCCTCGACTGGCTGATCTTCTTTACAGTTTTCCTGCTGTTGCATTCGCTCTTGTTTCCGATTTTGGCGATGCTGATTGTCGAGGCAGAGCGGTTGCACTGGCTAAGAAAGGTGCGCCTTTGAAAGATATTGCGAACGAGCTTGGAATGCCCATGTGGATGCGTAAGCTTCCACCAGAAGCGTTTTATAGGCCTTTGGGTGTTCTGCCTGATGAGGAAAGGTTTGCTCGTCAGGTTGGGCAGCTCATGCCGCGAAATGTTGATGCTTGTGCTGCTTGGTTGCAGTGGACTTTGTCAGGCTATCGCGGTTGCAATTCTCGTTTTGCATTGTGGCTGGCGGCGCGATTGTCCTTCTTAAACAGGTCTGCGCACGATTGCGTACCTGTTGCACCTCTTGCCGCCTATGCATGGTTCAGTTTGCATTCCTCCAATGATTTGGGCCGTGCTTTGATCAAACGTCCCTGGCAGCCCTCAATGGGGTTTGGCAAGGCAGTGGAGGAAACAGAAGCATGGATCAATCGGATTTCTTCGGAAGTTCGTTTGCCGCCACGCCGTCGAGGACCTGGACGCTATAGTCGGTCCAATGCCTTGAAGGGTTACTATGTGGTTGTGTTGCGCACGGGTGCGCAACTTCGTGCTGAAGGGCAAGCCATGGACCACTGTGTTGGCTCCTATGATCGTCGGGTGGCAAATGGTGAGTGTATCATTGTTTCGATCCGGCGGGGTCAGCGTCGTCTGGCGACAATGGAGCTTGTACGCCCTAAGTGTGGTTGGCATGTTCCTTACGGGATTGCCCAACTGCAGGGGCCATCGAACACACGCCCTGCACCTTCTGTGGCGCGTGTTGCCAAAGAATGGGTCTCAAAGCACGCTTTTTCTCCGTTGACCACGGGAGCTAGCGTTGCGGAAACGGCTGTTGACCTGAAGGCCTGGGATCATCTTTGGGGGCCTTACCTGGCTCGTAATGATGGGTCTTGCGCTTCCCATTTGCAATTGAACCTGGACGGGTTGGTTTGTGATGTAGAGCAGCTTGCCAATATTGTGTGAATAACGGCCGCTTGCGAATAAAGGCGCATGTGGCCGTTATTTCAGTGTGTTGTGAAAGTTGATGAAAAAGTTTCAAATATGTGCGTTTTATAAAGCAAAACCGCGATGCTACAGGTTAGCGCGTTGCCAGCCATACTGGGTGAGATGCTCTTGAGGTTTGAAGCGCATCTTGTAGTCCATCTTCCGCGACCTACTTATCCAAAACCCCAAATAGAGATAGGGCAGGCCCAAGCGGCGTGAAAGCTCTATGTGATCGAGGATCATGTAGGTGCCCAAACTGCGTGTGTGTTCATCGGGGTCATAGTAGCTATAGACCATCGAGATGCCATCACTTAAGCGGTCGGAAAATGCCACGGCCTTGAGTTCACCCTTGCGGAGATCTTGTTCAAGGGGATCATTTGGTTTTACGCGGTATTGGGTGAGAAACGTGTCAACAACAGTTTCCTCAATCATTGTTGCATAGTCGAGAACGGCCATGTCGGCCATGCCACCATCCTTGTGGCGCGCGTCGATATAGCGACGAAACAATGCGTATTGCTCGGGCGAGGGGATGGAGGGGATGCAACTTGACTGGAGATCCCGGTTGGCATTTTTCACTCGCCTCATGCCCCGACTGGGTTGGAAGTCGTCTACGACGATGCGAACGGAAATGCAGGAACGGCAACCTTCGCAGTAGGGCATGTAGGCGATATTCTGGGAGCGGCGAAAGCCTCCTCGCAAAAGGTTGTCGATCATATGGAGGGGCTTGTCGTTTGTCAGATGGGTAAAGAGTTTCCGCTCCATCCTGTCAGGCAGGTACGGACACGGCTGTTCGGCTGTGACATAAAACTCTGGAAAATGTTTTTGTTGCTCGCTCATGGGTTTACTTAATATGGTTTCGGGGCGCCGTGTCTTCGGTGAGAGATAAATCTTGGCGAGGAATTGTCGTGGGCAGACATCAAGGTACAGCAAAAAAGTTAAGGGGCCTGTGGTAAAGTCATGAGCTGTTTTCCCTGTTTGATGGTTCCTCGTATTTCAATTGACAGTCTTGGCAGCAAGGTGGCCTCTGATCCTGGTCGAAGTGATTTAATCTGAGCACCAATGATACGGCCGGCTTAATTCGTAAAACTGTTTCATTTCATCCCAAAGGGCACTTTAGCCCTATATTATCATAGCATCTTTAAATGATAGGTGATTGTGCGCTGCCCTCGCAAGGTGGTGTCAAAGACATTTTATTATTATAAAGTTCTGGTAAAAGATTTTGGGGATGCGGTGTTCTTACAAGTCAAGCTGTCGGGCACAAAGGAAGCCCTGTTCTAGAGGGACTTGTGGTTGGTGGAATGATGCTGCAAATCTGGAGAGAAGTCTGCTAAGTCTTAGCGGCCAGCTATGAAGAATTTTGTGCCTTTTGGGACGAGGATTCAGGTTGCCTGAATAACATGAATTTCAAGAGAAGGTGACTTGAACGTCAATGATTAATGACGCATCACGTCGTGATCTGGTCTGAAGGATGAAGGGTATAGGGATGAACATTGATACTGTGCGGGACTACTATGGAAAAGTCCTTGAGACCACTGCAGACCTTAAAACTGATGCTTGCTGCACCCCTGCGGGAATGCCCGACTTTCTAAAGCAGGCGCTTGCGAATGTTCATGATGAGGTTCTCATCAAGTATTATGGTTGCGGCTTAGTGTTGCCTGAGGCCTTGAGCGGTATGCGTATTTTGGATTTGGGGTGTGGTTCAGGCCGAGATGTTTATGCGCTTGCGCAGCTTGTTGGCGAAAAGGGCGAGGTTGTCGGTGTTGACATGACGCCTGAACAGCTGGAAGTGGCCAAGCGACATGTTGAATGGCATCGGGAGAAATTTGGTTTTGAAAAAGCCAATACCCGTTTCTTGGACGGCTATATCGAAAGGCTTTCTGATCTTGATTTGGAGCCGGGGTCATTTGATATTGTTGTTTCCAACTGTGTGATCAATCTATCTGCGGACAAACATGCTGTTCTAAAAGGCGCATATGATTTGTTGCGCCCCGGTGGAGAGATCTACTTTGCGGATGTTTACGCGGACAGGCGTCTTGATGATGATGTTCGGAAAGATCCGGTTTTGTTGGGTGAGTGTCTTGGCGGCGCACTATATTGGAATGATTTTCTGTCCTTGGCCAAGGATACGGGGTTTGGTGACCCGCGTCTTGTGACGGCCCGGCCACTTGAGGTGGGAGAGCCGGCATTACAAGAAAAATTGGGTGCGGCGCGATTTACTTCTGCCACTTATCGTTTGTTCAAGATCGATGGTCTCGAAGCTGGGTGTGAAAACTATGGGCAATCGGTGATCTATCGTGGTGGAATTGAAAACCATAGTGCGCAATTGGAATTGGATGCCCATCACAAAATTCCCCGCGATGGCGTCTTTCCGGTTTGTGGTAATACTTGGCGGATGTTGAAAGAAACGCGCTTTGCACGCTATTTCGAATTTGTTGGTGACTTTAAAACCCATTACGGGTCATTTCCCGGGTGTGGCAGCAGCAATCCTTTCGTTGTGATGGAACAGCTTGCTGAAGGTACGTGTTGTCAACCAACGGATGCTTCTGGCAGCAATTGTTGCTGATGTGTTCGGTACGGTGCTGTGGGGGCAGTGTTTGTAAAGCTTAAAGTCTCACCGTTTTCCTGAGAACGGGTCCTGGACATCTCAACGATCGTGTCTGGGGATGTTGTGAAAGTCAGCAATGGTTGCAGATTTGTTGACCTTGAGTATTTGTGGGCCTTGAGAATTTGGGCGCAACATTTTTGAGCACGCATCTGGCTCGGCATTGTTTGGTTATGTGTTTTTGTTGGCGGTAAAATTAATTCTAATGCGCGGCCATTGGTTGTGACGTTACGGTCAAGGCTGCAGGTGCGGTTGCTGCGTTTGCATCAGAATTCTGGTCGATTGCAGCATGTGTGAGCCATGCCAAACCACCGACGCCTATGACTAAAATTGAAATACCTAACAATGCGCGTTTTAAGGCCCACCGTAGAGTCAGTCGGGGTGATGAAGGCGGGTTGCTGGTTGAAACTTCATCCAGGGCAAGTGTGGTCTGCGTCATGGTGGGTTATACTCCCTGGGAAGCCTGCTGGACTCGCAACATGTC
>JAJRZC010000052.1 GCA_024275435.1 Alphaproteobacteria bacterium | reverse complement strand
GAAGACCGTTTTGGTGATGTCGCATTACATGGATCATCCGGCTCAAAAGAAAATTGCGACATGGCAGGAGTTACCGGGGCATGTACAATTCTTGACCGATGATCTGGCTGGGTTTTTGAATGCTGGCTGGGTGGCGTGAGTGTTGGCTCAGGGCATTGATGTGACCGGCACCAGTTTTTGGTGCCGGTATAATTTTATTCTGATCATGCCTTGGGGGGCCGACTTCAGGAATCAGGGCCGGCATCGAAGTTGACGCGGTCCATGATTTTCGAGGCTGTGGAACGAAGCTGGGCTATTTTTTCCAAGGACAAGGGATCAGGATTTAATTTGCCCCAACTGGCGACGCGGGCAGATGCTTTAACACCCTCTTTGAGTGGGTATTCATTGACGATCTGTGCGTAGATTTCCTGACCTTCAGCTGATGTCAGAAATTCGATGAGAGCGAGGCCGTTTTTGGGGTTGGGTGCGTGTTTGGCAAGGATGGCACCGGAGATGTTGACGTGGGTTCCGCGATCATCGTTGTTTGGAAAAAGAAGTTTTACTGAATTAGCCCACTGCTGTTGTTCCGGCTTTTTTCGGTTGGTTTGCATTGCGGCCATGTAATAGCTGTTGCCAATGGCGATATCACAAACTCCGGAAAAGATACCCTTTACCTGATCGCGGTCACCGCCAGAAGGTTTGCGGGCGAGGTTGTTTTTAATACCAAGAGCCCATTGAGTTGCTTCTTTTTCTCCGTGATGAGCGATCATGGAAGCGAGTAGGCCGATGTTGTAACTGTGCTGGCCTGAGCGGGCACATATGCGACCACGCCATTTCGGTAAGGCCAGTTCTTCGTAGGTGATCTTGTCTTGTTTGACGCGGGTCTTAGAAGCGTAGACCAAGCGTGCGCGCTGAGAGAGGCCGATCCAGTGGCCTTCAGGATCTCGATAGCGGGAAGGGATATTTGCTGTGATCACATCCGAGGTGATGACTTGAGAGATGCCTTTTTCCTTGGCGTCGCTGAGGCGACCTATGTCAACGGTCAGAATTACATCGACAGGGCTGTTTCGACCTTCTGCTAAAACTCGTTCATTGAGTCCTTTTTTAGCGTAGACAACGTTGGTTGTGATTCCGGTCTTTTTGGCGAATGCTTTTAAGAGCGGGGCGATCAAGCCCGGTTCGCGGTAGGAATATATGTTTACGGATTGGCTTGCGGATAGCGGACCGCTGAAGATGAGGGGAAGGAGTGTAAGGGCGGTTAGTGCACAAGCTAAGACTAGGACGGCTGTTTTTTTGAACATCGTTGCTCCAATCGTCGGGGTTCAAGGCCCCGCAAAGGATGAAAAGACTATTGGTTTCTTCTCGGACCAATGTTTGCTGATCCTGGAGAAGATAGATAACAAATACTCAGGTGGTGGGCGCTGTCAAATGGTTCAGCTGAAATGTATCATTTATAGAATCGTTCCAGATTCTGATGGGAACCGCGGTTTTTTTAGACACTTGGCCGGATGTTGACTTGGATGGAATGTATTTTTGACTAGGGCTTGTTTTTGATCATTGTAACTGGTTGATGTTTTGTCTTCTTTTCTGCTCTAGGAAACTAGATAACTGTCAGTGGCCTCAACAACTTAGAGATACTGCGATGGATAGCTTTCGTGGTTGGAGGTGGTTGAGGCAACTTCTTATTGGTGGTGACTGGGTAAAAACGTTTCCACGACCCATTGAAAGCGTAAAAATTTACCCCAATAGCCGGATATTGAAATAATATTCTTTTTAATTCCTGCTAGTGGGGTGGAAATTAGAATGTCTTTCTACTAAGTTGTTCTGAGAGATTTCAAGAACAATGGATGGTTCGGTTTAGATAACGGAGGGCTCAAGGGAGGCTGGCAACGGTCTGCCTTGGAGAGGGTCGTGCCTATGACAGGAAACGTGGATAGCGTTAAGGGAATCGATGAGACAGAAGCGGCGTTCTTGAAAATGAATGTAAAGCTTGGGTCTGGTGAAACGATTGTCGTGGATGCGGTGCCCGAGATGCGGATTCTCGATCTTCTGCGGGCCTCCGGTGTTCCCATAAAGGCTGAGTGTGGCGGAGCCTGTGTCTGTGCCACTTGTCATATTCGTTTGCCGGAAAAATGGTTGGCTTTGATCCCCAAAGCGAATGAAGAAGAATTGCATAAGCTCGATGAAATCCCAGGGGCTGATGATAGTTCCCGCCTCGCTTGTCAGATCGAGATGACTGAAGAGCTTGATGGGCTCGAATTTGAGATCACGGCGGATAGTCTGTCAGACGTAAAAGTAGAGGCAGCTGGATAATAGAAATGGCCGGGTTTCCGATATTTGTCGATGTATCGAAGGTTGCTCCGCTGATTGTCGGGGGCGGCGAAGTTGCGGCTATCAAAGCGCGACTTTTGTTGATGCGTGCAGACCAAGTGGTATTTGCCACAGACCAGCCTTGTAAGAGTGTGACGGCGCTTGTGGATGAAGGGCGTGCTTCGATTATCGGGGGTCGTGTTGGTATTGATGAGATTAAAGGGCGGCCTTTGGTCATCTCGGCGCTGTGCGACAAGGTTGGTGATGCGCGGGTCTTTGAAATTGCCCGTGAACTGGGGGTTCCTGTCAACGTTCCAGATCAACCTGAGTTTTGTACGTTTTCGTTAGCGGCCATCGTTGACCGTGATCCTGTAACTATTGCGATTGGTACAGAGGGTGCGGCGCCCGTATTGGCGACGCGGCTGCGTGCCATGCTTGAGCAGCAGTTACATCCGCGTTTGGGCCGCATGGCTGAATTTGCTGGAAAGTTTCGTTCTCTGGTGGCGAAGGCTTTGCCATCTGGTGCTGTGCGGCGCTCATTTTGGGAGTTTGTGTTTGGCGGTGATATTGGCCGTGACATCCTTTCGGGTGATGAAAAGAGTGCGCGCGCGAAGTTTGAAAAAGCGCTGAATGAGCAAGAGAAAAACTATGCGGGTGATGGAGATGCCTTACCGGCCATGGGGCGGGTGTCTTTGGTGGGTGCCGGTCCTGGAGATCCGGAGCTTTTGACGCTAAAGGCGATCAGAGCACTTAAGTCGGCTGATATTATTTTGACGGATTTTCTGGTTGGCGAAGGGGTCTTCAAGCACGCCAGGCGGGAAGCGCGAATTATCAATGTTGGCAAGGCTCCTGGACGCCACACAAAAACCCAAGCGGAAATCAACGCCTTGATCCTTTCGTTTGCCCGTGAGGGTTTGAATGTTGTGCGGCTTAAGGGGGGAGATCCGTTTGTCTTTGGGCGTGGCGGTGAGGAAGTTGAGATGCTACGGGCATCTGGGGTTTCGTGTGAGGTTGTCCCAGGGATCACGGCAGCAACGGCAGCAGCGGCCTCATTACAAATCCCGCTAACGCATCGGGAATTTGCCAAGTCGGTGACGTTTGTATCGGGTCATGCGGCTGAGAATGGGAAACCAGACTTCTCGCATATTGATTTTTCTGCACTGGCGCGTCAGCGAACAACGCTTGTTGCGTATATGGCCGTTGCGACTGCCGGAGAGCTTGCTTTTGAACTTATTCGGGCAGGCTGGTCTCCAGCTATGCCGGTGATGGCGGTTGAACGGGCCAGCCAATCAACGGAACGGCGCGTACAAAGCACCTTGGATGTTTTGTCCAGCGATGCAGCGCGTTTGCAGCTCAAGGGGCCTGCGCTGTTGATATGCGGTGAAGTTGCCGGGCTGGCGTCGGCGGGTGAAGTTGAAATTGTTGCTGCTGATGTTCCTCTGGAACGCGTTGATTTTGGAGATGGAACAAATGCCTAGCTGGAAGCCGTGTGTCGTGACGGCGAATATGCTGAAAACCGGAGACGTTGTTTACCTGGGGCCGCAAGAGGTTTGGGTTCGTAATATCGAGGATGCTGTTGTTGCACATAACAGCGACGAACTGGCCGAACTGGAAGCTGCTGGTCAACGTGCAAGTGATGCACAACTGGTGATCAGCGTTTACGCGATGGATGTTGATGTTGTTGAGGGCAAGGCGCGACCGTATACGGTTAGAGAGATTATTCGAGCAGCGCATGGTCCGAGCATTTAGGAATTACTGGCTCTCAGGCCATCAGGAGATTTGACGTGTATCGCTACGATGAATTTGATCAAGCATTTGTTGAGGAGCGCTGTCGCCAATTTCGCGACCAGGTTGAACGACGCCTTAAGGGCGACATCTCAGAAGATCAGTTCAAACCGCTGAGGCTGCAAAACGGTCTTTACCTGCAATTACATGCTTACATGCTTCGCGTTGCTGTTCCCTATGGTGTTTTGTCGGCGCGTCAATTGCGTAAGCTGGGTGAGATTGCCCGGCGGTTTGACCGTGGGTTCGGGCATTTCACAACGCGGCAGAATATCCAGTTTAACTGGATCAAGCTGGAAGAAGCGCCAGATATTCTCGATGAATTGGCTCGTGTGGGAATGCATGCCATCCAGACGAGCGGGAATTGCATTCGAAACACTACGACAGATCCTTTTGCGGGTGTTGCAATTGATGAGATTGAAGACCCGCGGGTTTGGGCGGAAATTATTCGTCAATGGTCGACGATTCACCCTGAGTTTTTGT
Organism: Alphaproteobacteria bacterium; assembly: GCA_024275435.1. Lineage (GTDB taxonomy): Bacteria > Pseudomonadota > Alphaproteobacteria > Rhizobiales > Hyphomicrobiaceae > JAJRZC01. The sequence continues at coordinate 14,205 of JAJRZC010000052.1, read as the reverse complement.
TTTTGCCACGCAAGTTCAAGATTGCCATTACCGGTGCTGCTGAGGATCGTGCTGCCATAGCGTTTCACGACATCGGTATTCGTATTGTCATGGGTAAGGAAGGGCGGAGTGAGTTTTCGATTTATGTTGGCGGAGGGCAGGGTCGCACCCCGGTTGTGGCTTCGCTCATTCGTCCGTTTTTAAAGAAGGAACAACTGCTCTCTTATCTAGAAGCTATTTTGCGGGTTTATAATCTGCATGGCCGTCGTGATAACCTGTACAAATCTCGAATCAAGATTCTCGTCAAGGCGCTGGGCATTGAGGAATTCAAGCGTCAGGTTGATGAGGAATGGGAGAAACTCGATAAGCCGAGTATTGATCTGCCTATTGAGGAATATGAGCGTATTGCCGCTTATTTTGAACCGGTTAACTTGCAAGCTGCCCCCATTCAGAATGAACAAGTGACGGCCAGGGAAAAAGCGGATCCCGCTTTTGCGGCCTTCAAACGCAACAATGTTTTTGCACATCGCGTGCCGGGTCATGTGAGTGTGGCAATCGCCTTAAAAGAGCCCGGCAAGATTCCAGGTGATGCTTCGGCAGACCAGATGGATGCTGTTGCGGAACTGGCTGAACGTTTTGGTCATGATGAAATTCGCGTCACCTATTCGCAGAATCTTGTGCTTCCCAACATTGCGCTTAGCGACCTTGTTGCTGTCTATGACGGCTTGGTGGCGGCAGGGTTGTGTTCTGCAAACTTTGAACTGATTAGCGATATTATCGCGTGTCCTGGTCTTGATTATTGCAACCTCGCCAATGCGCGTGCGATCCCCATTGCGCAGGATATTGCCAAACGGTTTGGTGAGCAGAAGAAGGCAGAAGACATCGGGCCTTTGCGGTTCAATATTTCCGGGTGCATCAATGCTTGCGGGCATCATCATTCTGGAAACATCGGGATTCTCGGGGTCGATAAAAAGGGAACCGAGCACTATCAGATCACACTGGGGGGAAGCCCGGGAGATGATGCGAGTATCGGCTCTATTTTAGGGCCGAGCTTTCCGGCGGAAGATCTACCTGAAGCCATAGAGACGATTGTCGCGATCTATCTTGAGAAGCGGGAAAACCCAAAAGAGAGCTTTCTTGCGACGTATCGCAGGATTGGAAAGGAGCCTTTCAAAGACGCGCTTTACAACCCCAATGCTTTGAACAGTGGCGGGCAGTCAGATGCGTTGGAGGAGGTGTGAAGTCATGAGCGAATACTATCGCGGCGGGTTTTTGGAAGATACGTGGGTTTATATAAATGATGATGCGCCTGTTCCCGAAACCGGGAATGTGATCGTGTCACTGACGCGTTGGCGCGCTGGCGGTGCGTGTTTTTCCGATCTTCAGGGGCAGGTGGGTGTTTTTGTTGAACCAGATGATGTTTTTCATGAACACACCGATCGACTTTCAAAGCTTTCGTTGGTGAGTCTTTCCTTTCCAAAGTTTTCGGATGGCCGAGGTTATTCGCAAGCCAGGATGTTGCGCGAGCAGCTTGGGTTTGAAGGAGAAATTCGGGGACGCGGGGAAATCCTGCTGGATCAGATTCCGCTGATGATGCGTTGTGGGATTGATGCTTTTGAAGTTTGTCATGAGCCGACGATTGCTGCGCTAAAATCTGAAGCGTTGCCAGGAATTATGCACACTTATCAATCTCCGGTGAATGACAGGTTCGGCCGGTTGCGCCGCTGGCGTGGGCAAATTCAAGGCTGACTTGCTTGTTCAAAGAATGCGCTTTTTACGTGATTTGGATGTGAGAAAAAGAATTGGACTTTTAAGATGACGATGAGTTTGGAAATTGGGCGCAAAGCCGCGCAGATCCTTGAGGAGAGACTTTCCGCACTCTCAAGTGTTGAGGAACGACTTGCACTCATCGTTGAGCAGATTGATGGTCGTATTGCTTTTTCCACGAGTTTGGGGATCGAAGATCAAGCCTTGCTGCATGTTATTTCCTCTGCTGGTGGCGATATTGATGTTTTCACGCTTGATACGGGTCGGCATTTCCAGGAAACGCTTGAAACTTTGGAGCGCAGTGAGTTGCGATACAGACGGAGCATCCGTGTTGTTGCGCCGGAGCGTGAAGATCTTGAAGAGCTGGTCGCCCGTGATGGTATCTTTGGGTTTCGCGTTTCTGTTGATGCTCGTAAAGCTTGCTGTGACGTTCGCAAAGTCAGACCACTTCGACGAGCACTTTCGGGTGCCAGTGGGTGGATAACGGGAATGCGGCGTAGTCAGTCGAATGGCAGGGCTGGCGTTCCATTTGCGACATGGGACGATGAATACCAGTTGATCAAATTGAATCCAATTGCTGATTGGTCGGTGGAGCAGCTCGAGGCTTTTGTCGCCGATAACAACGTACCAATCAATCCTTTGCATGCTCAAGGATATCCTTCAATCGGATGTCAGCCCTGCACACGTGCGATCGAGCCTGGTGAAGATGTACGAGCTGGTCGTTGGTGGTGGGAAAACGAGGATGGAAAAGAATGTGGTCTGCATGTGAGTGCTGGCGAGGGTGGTTCAGCTGCGGTTATTTCAGATGACGCGGTTGGGGTTAAGAGCAAAAAAGATAAAACGGAAGGGGCACGCGTATGAATTCGCAGATTGATCATCTGGGGATGCTGGAGGCGGAAAGTATTCATATTTTTCGCGAAGCTGCGGCTCAGTTCCGCAAGCCTGTTCTGCTTTATTCCATTGGCAAGGACTCCACTGTTTTGCTGCATCTAGCGCGCAAGGCTTTTTGGCCGCAGCCGTTACCGTTTCCGTTGTTGCATATTGATACGACTTGGAAATTTCGTGACATGATCGCGTTTCGCGATCGCAAGGCGAAGGAGTATGGACTTGAGCTTTTGGTTCATACGAACCAGGACGGCAAAGAACGAAATATCAATCCGCTTGATTACTCTCCAACCTTCTATACGGACACAATGAAGACCGTGGCACTCAAGCAGGCGCTCGATAAATATGAATTTGACGGAGCGTTTGGTGGTGCACGCCGCGATGAAGAAGCAAGCCGCGCCAAGGAGCGTGTGTTTTCTTTTCGCGCCAGTGGCCACCGGTGGGACCCACGCCGGCAGCGACCTGAAATGTGGCACATCCTGAATGGACGGCTTGGCAAGGGGGAAACGGCTCGTGTGTTTCCATTGTCAAATTGGACGGAACGCGATGTGTGGCGCTACTTGTTGCGTGAAAAGCTTGAAGTGGTTCCTTTGTACATGGCTGCAAAACGTCCGACCATTGAACGCGATGGTCAGTTGTTGATGCTTGATGATGAGCGGATGCCGTTGCGCCCTGGCGAAGAAGTGAAACAAAGAAGCATTCGTTTTCGTACATTGGGATGTTGGCCTTTGACAGCGGCAGTGGAATCTACGGCAACGACCATTGAAGAAGTTGTCGAGGAGACTTTGGCAGCGAGAACGTCGGAACGAACAGGGCGGCTTATTGATCATGATGAAGCGAGCGCCATGGAAAAGAAAAAACAGGAAGGCTATTTCTGATGAGTGCTAATGTGGAATTGGCGGAAAAGGAAATTGTCGCGGATCCTGTTGTCGAGGTCGAACTTACCGACAGCCTTCGGGTTTTGACGTGCGGTTCTGTTGATGACGGGAAATCGACTTTGATCGGGCGTATGCTTTGGGACGCATGCGAGCTTTACGACGATCAACGCGATACTCTTTCCAAGACACGCGCGATTAACGGGCAAGGCGATGTGCTGCCAGATTTTTCCACTCTTGTGGATGGTTTAGCGGCTGAACGCGAACAAGGTATCACGATTGATATTGCTTGGCGTTTCTTTGATATGCAAGGGCGTCGGTATATTGTCATAGACAGTCCCGGCCATGAGCAATACACGCGAAACATGGCCAGCGGTGCGAGCCACGCTGATATCGCGATCATGCTTACGGATGCTCGACACGGCGTGAAACGCCAGACGCGGCGCCACGCAGCAATCTTGCATCTCATGGGTGTGAAAAGCGTTGTGCTTGCCGTCAATAAAATGGATCTTGCTGATTATAGCCAAGAAAAATTCGAACATATTTCTGCGGACTTTGCTGGTTTGACCGCGCGTTTTGGTTTTGAGAAAGCAGTAGCGATACCGGTTTCGGCTTTGTCGGGTGATAACATCGCGACGAAATCAAAGAACATGCCCTGGTTCAACGGGCCTACGCTGGTTGATCACTTAAAGAGTGTGCCTCCTCGTGTGTCGACTTCTGAGGGACCGTTTCGATTGCCAGTTCAGATGGTGTTGCGTGATGGCCGGGACTTTCGAGGATTGGCTGGAACTATTCGATCTGGCAAAATTAGTGTTGGGGATGAGGTTGTCGATGCGCTGAGCGGGAAACGTGCTCTTGTTGCTCGAATTGGCACAATGGATGGTGACCTGAAGGAGGCGGTGCGAGGACAAGCTGTCGTCATCGGTCTTGATACGGATATCGACGTGGCACGTGGAGATGTGCTTTGTGGTGGGGCTGAGGAGCGTCCATCTGTTGTGACCAAGAGCTTCAGCGCGAACCTAGTATGGTTGTCGGAAACACCTTATGATTCCGGTGCCGGTTATCTTTTGCGCACTGCTACAGACCTTGTTCCAATTGAAAGGCTTCAGGTTACGGCGCTTCTTGATCTTGAAACATTGGCAGCACAACCGAGCGACTATTCGTGTGCGATGAATGATATCGCGTGGGCGGAGATTGATCTGGGGCGGGCTGCTGCGGTTGATGTTTTTGATCAAGTTTCCGAGACGGGTTGCTTCATGATTGTCGATGCGCTGACGGGAGCTTCCGTGGCGGGAGGTACGGTTCGTGAGCTGCGAGACGGTCATGAGATCGAGGGTGATGATGAAGGGGAAGCCTTCATTTTGGACCGAGCGCTGCTGGCGAGCGGGCTTTGCCGAGATCTGGGAAATTCGGCTGCTGATAACAAGGAATTCATGCGGCGGGCTCGTGAAGTCAGTGTTTTGATGAAAGCTGCCGGGATTCGGGTTAAGGTCAATCTTTGAACCTGGGTGAAGTTCTGGGGAACTTCAAATTCTCTTGTCCAATGACAGACGAGAGGGCGTTTTAAGATTAAGGCTTGTGGCGGCTGTCTATGGATATATTTTATAACGAACCCTGGATGCTGATTGCTTTTGGCGGGTTCGTGATAGGTTTCCTCGTGGGAATGACGGGGGTAGGAGCGGGGGCTCTTACAACGCCGATGTTGATTTCCGGCTTTGGGGTTCCGCCACCGGTCGCTGTTGGAACAGACCTTCTGTTTGCCTCGATCACCAAGGGTAGTGCTGCTTGGCGTCACCATAAGCTTGGCAATATTCACTGGGGCGTTTTGGGGATGCTGGCTTTGGGCAGTCTTTTCGCGTCTATGTCAACGCTGTTGTGGCTACATTTTGCTGCTCCAAATGTGGACGATATGGCGTTCATGATCCGGCAATTTCTGGCTGTTGCTCTCGTGTTCAGTGCTTGTGCCATTCCTATTGTGCCGCTTTTGATGCGAGTGCCAGTGTTGGGGCAGACAGATTCCGTTGAAGTTCATATAACTTGGACAGTGTTGTTTGGATTGTTACTGGGTGTTGTGGTGACGATTACCTCTGTTGGTGCTGGTGCCATTGGCGTTGCAGTACTTTCCATGTTGTATCCAAGAATGCTGGCGCGCCGACTTGTGGGAACAGATATTGCTCATGCGGTTCCGCTCACGTTGCTTGCCGGACTTGGCCATATGTCCATGGGGAATGTGAAGTTTGACCTGCTGCTGGTTCTGCTCATTGGCTCGGTGCCAGGCATTCTTCTGGGTTCCCGGTTTGTCGGTTTTATTTCCGATTGGGTTTTACGGGTAATCTTAGCGTGCGTGCTGTTGTTGGCTGCTTATCTTCTTATCGATAAAGAAAGCTTCAGCTTTCTTGAAAATTTCAAGGCTTGGTAATGATGAGATGACCGTTGGTTGGGTTGTTGAGGTGTTACCGGCTACCCAAAGCGGTGAGTGTGGACCATGTTTTCAAGCGGCCGTCATCTCCAATACTGGCGAACTGTTGCCCACTTGGTGCAAACTCTACAGCGTTGACGGAGCCAGCGTGACTTGCCAGCGTTTTGATGGTTCGTCCGCGTCTGATACTCCAAAGTCTTACTGTTCCATCGGAACCAGCCGAGGTTAAAAGTTTGCCGTCGGGAGAGAAAGAAAGGCTTTCAACTAAACCTTTGTGCCCGCGCAGACGTCGGATGGTGCGTCTGGAATTTATGGACCAAACCCGGATATCGCCTTTAAGGGTGGCGGAAGCGAATGTTCTGCCATCGTTTGAGAAAGCGAGAGCGGTTATGAAATCATTCTGGCGTGGATAGGTTTTCACAAGATCGAGTGTGTCGAGGTTCCATAGTTTGATGCGCCGGTCGGCCCCGCCGGTGACAAGATAGGGACTTTGGTGAGATGACGCCAAGGCTTGCACGGCGTTTTTATGGCCATCGAAGATATGGACAGGGGCTTGAGGTTGTTTCATGTCCCACAGGGCGATTTTCCAATCGTGACTTGCTGCGGCGATGCGACCTTGCTGGTTGGTAAAAGCTAGGGACCAGATGCTGGCTTCATTGCGGCGCATTGATGCTTGTTTGAGTCCTGTATTGAGGTCGAATACTTCGATCAAACCATCTTCATGTCCCGTTGCAACCAAATGATTTTGGATTGCAATGGCTATTGCTGGAACAGGGCCTAACTGAATGGCTCGAACAAATGTTCCCGTCTGTGCATTCCAAACTTTCAAGGTCTGGTCTTTTGAGGCGGTCACCAGCAATTTACCATCAGGCGTGTAGGCAAGCGCAGTTGCTGCGCGCTCGTGTGCCTTGGTTTGACGCAGCAAGGGATTGAGGGGCGGTGTGGAAGAAGGAATGGCAATGGATCGAGATGCAGCCCGTGGGGTCGCTTCTCTTTTGCGAATGGCAGCGGTTTCAGTTCTGCGGATGGGGGAAGGTTTTGTTATTGTCGTGTTACTGTTGGCCTGTTGCCGCACGTTTGAAGCCGGGTTAGCGGCATCATTACTTGGTAGTTTGTCTTGGGCAGCGATAAAGATGCCGACGATGCCTGCACCTGCGACGAATTTTGCTAAAAAGCTCGTCCAGCTAGACCTGGAGCGCGAGGGCATGGGACGTGGTCGCGCCGGCCGTCGTTTTGATTGAGAGTTTTTGTTGGCACGCGAGCGTTTGAGTTTGGCGGCTTTTCTGTCCAACCTTCGGGGTTTTTTCTGAGGCGGAAGGGGCTCGTGTTGTTGATTTGAATTGTCTGGGTCGTTCTTGAACCATCGATTTTTATTTTTAGGTGAGTTTAGAGAAGGTGAATATCTTTGGGTGCGAGCATGGGGAGAAGCGCCCATTTGAGCATTGTCATGGCCGGTCTCATTTGAGAGGGGTTGGTTGGGGGCGGCCTGTTTTTCTGGAACAGGATTGTTGGATTCGGGGGTGCCATCGGGTTCGATGTTATCCAAATCTGATTGTGGTGCGTTAACACGTGCGAGGGCAGCGGCCAGGGGTTCTCGTTTCGGGCGTTGTTTTAGCGCGTCTACGAAATCAACAATGCCACCTTTTGGGCCAGGCGCATCGGGTGGGGGCGGAATGGGAGTCGTATTTCCGAGTGTGTCGGGGACGGACGTTGCGCTGGTTTTATCTTTTTTACCCTTGTTTCTTCTTCGCGTGAGCCAACCTTGCTTGGCGGGCTTGTTTTTGTTTACAGGTGGCAGGTCCGGGATCAAAAGTTCGCCTCGCCAAGCGCCGATGGATTGCGGGCGTTCTTTGACGTTGAGTGCGAGGGCCATGTCTATGGCATTTAGAAAACGCGGCCGGTAGGAGCTAAGCGCGGCGGTGCTTGCTGAACGATATTCGTCGTGGACCATGCGTGAAGGTGCGTCAGGTGGGCGTTTTCCCGTGGCTGCGTGATAAAGGGTTGCTCCAAGAGCGTAGATGTCAGTCCAGGGGCCCTGCTTGCTGCTGGTTTCGGCGTATTGTTCATATGGAGAGTAGCCGGGCTTAACCAGGGCCGAGACAGTTTTGGATTGCGCAGCTATGTCTCCGCGTGCCGAGCCGAAATCGATCAGAACGGGTGAGCCGTCTTTTCTGATAATGATGTTGTCTGGAGCGATGTCGCGGTGGAGGAAGTCTTGTTTATGGATGAGGTCGAGAGCTTCCAACAAGGGTTCGGCAATGGCATCGAGCTCTTTTTGCCGTGGGGCCCGGCCAAGGCCTTTCAGCCAGTTCTTGAAGCTTTGTCCTTCCTCGAAGTGCAAAACCATGTAGCCGGTGTTGTTTGCGCGGAAGTATCGGTAGACGCGCACGATATGGGGATGATTGAATTTCGCGAGGGTTTGGGCTTCTTCGATGAATCTATCAAGGCCCCAGCGGTAGTCACTTCCGCACTCTTTAGAGCGAGGCAATGCCTCTAGGCTGTTTGCGCGCGCGGCATAGTCCGAGGGGAAGTATTCCTTGATTGTGACAAGGCGATCGAGGGCTATCTCATGGGCAAGATACGTTATGCCGAAGCCGCCGGCTCCGAGCACCTGGTCGATCCTAAAATCGTTGACCAGCTCTGTTCCGCCTGGCAACGCAGCTAGGTTGGTCATAGTTCCCATTTATGCCACCATAAGCCCCAAAATCCAGTGTTTCATTTCGATTGTTCCACTGATAATTGGTTTATGCGTGGCCTGTCCCCCGGCAATTATTTCAATGATAGACACAACTCGTTGCAGGCTTGGGTATTTGCATTATGAATGTGGCGCTGACGTGCTGGTCATGGGCCTAGAATGGCTGTTTATTCTCAAACTATGGAATTGTTCAATTTCTTCGTAAATTGAGCCATGTTCCTGCCGTCAATCGGGTTCAGTTTCCCCTCACACCCTAATAAGGAATTTGGGTGAGGTTATGCGAGCTTGTGCTGACTTTGTGCGGTTACGACCTGTGAAGCTGTATCTGAAGCTGTTTTTGCAAGGCTGGTTGGCGTCTTGGGGTTGTTTTTTGCATTGCGGCGCGTGTGAGAGGTGATGGGATATCCGGTGCGAGCTGTGCGTTGTGTATTCGTCTCGACATGTCCAGTTTTGGTCTGAATAATTTCAGGAATGGGATCGCTCCGTGTGGGAACAAATTAGTTCTCAAGTTATTTTGTGGTTCAGCGACGGGATGGAGCATACGCCCGCGTTGGTGATGGGGCTTTTGTTGGTTCTATTGCTTCCGCCTCTTGCTATTGTGGGCTGGTTTTTTCAAAGATTCCAATCAGGTACGCAGCTTACGAAAAGGATTCGGTTGTCAGGAATTCAAGATAGCTCAGGTGCGGGGGGAGATGGAATTGAAACGACGAGCCAAGTGTTTGCAGGTGATGCGGTGTTGGAGCTGGTTCTTGAAGAGGGAAAAGAAACTGCAGCTAGGATATTTCCGTTGAAGCGAGGTGACCTCGTTATGAGGATCGGTCGAGAGGATGATAATGAAATTCAGATTTGTAATAAAACAGTGCATCGTTATCACGCTGTGATTGATCGTGGTTTGGATGGAGGCGTAGCTATCAGTGATTTATCCAGTGGTGATGGAAATGGCGTGGTGTTGAATGGGACAAGAATTAAGCGCGCCTCTCTTAAGGATGGCGACTATATTGCTCTTGGAGCTGTGACGCTAAGATATCGATTGAAGCTGCAATGAATGGAATTTTGAAAAACGTTATTCGGCTGTTTGGTGGTGGTGATGATTCTGCTGCCATGGCTTCAGGTGCCGGATCACAAGAGGTGAAATACCTAACGCACGAAAAAATAGGTAAAGAAAAAAAACTGGCAGAGGAGCAACGATCCATGGGTGACGATCAACAAGGGTCCGATGGACCAAAGTCGGCACGGTTTTTAGGTTCTCTAAAAGATGCCCTTGCCGCGGCGGGGCGTGATGAGACAAGTGGTTCGAGTTCTAGCGAGTCTGGTGCCAAGGCACAGGTCGCGAGTGGAAGTTCGGAGTCGCTGCCACCTCCACCGCCATCGCCATCAGACAAGGCTGCTGGTAAATCCTCCGGGGCTCCCGGTAAATCCGCTGCCGAGGCGGCGCGTGAAGCACGCGCGGAAACGACGGCGCCAGATGAGAAGGCTGTTGATACCATGTCACCACCAACGACACGTGTTGTGAAACCTGAGAAAGTGGCTCCTGCACCTGCTGAAGGTTCTGCACGCACACAACTTGTGCGAGGGAAACAGGCGGTGGAGCGAGGAGCTTTTCAGAGTGATCCGGTTGTGGGCTGGCTCGTCATTGTTGGCGGTCCGGGAATTGGAGCTTACAGGCCCATATTTGAGGGTAACAATGCGATAGGGCGCTCAAGCAGTCAGAGGATTGCGCTTGATTTTGGAGATGAAAGTATTTCTTCAGAGGAGCAGGCTTATATCCGCTATGATTCCAGTGACCGGTCGTTCCTGTTTGTGCCAAACCTTGCTAAGACCAATGTGGTTTCATTGAACAATAAACGTCCTACCGGAGCTGTCGAGTTGGTGGCGATGGATGTCATTACGATGGGGCGGACGCAGCTTGTGTTTGTTCCGTTCTGTGGTCAAGAGTTCGATTGGGCTGAGCTCGCCGACTCGAAAAGCTAGAGTTTGTTGGCAGTTTTGAATATCGATGTTTTCTCAGGTGAATTGTCAACAGGACCTAATGCACGCTTTTTCTTACGCAAGCCGTACCACACAAGGGGCGCGGCATTATCAAGAGGACATGGCCAAGATTTGGGCTGATGGTCGCGTTTCGGCTACTTCAACCAAAGGATTGAGCGTGTCTGACGGTCACAAAAATGCCGCCTCACAAGTTGTTGCGGTGCTAGCCGATGGCATGGGCGGGCACGCGGGAGGTGATTTGGCAAGCCAGATGGTTTGCGACACATTTCTCGATGTTTTTACCAAGAATAACGGTGGCGTGTCTGAGTGTCTTTTACAGGCGCTAAACGATTCTAATGAAGCTCTTGCTAAACGGGTTAAGTCTGAACCGATGTTATCGGGCATGGGCTCAACACTGGTTGGAGTTAGTTTCGGAACCCATGGTTTGCATTGGGTCAGTGTGGGTGACAGTTTGCTGCTGTTGTTCCGGCGTGGTGAGATTGCCCACCTGAATGAGGATCATTCTCTCGCACCTGAGCTTGATCGCCTGGCTGCGGCGGGTAAGATTACGGTTGAGGAAGCACGCCAGGACCCGCGCCGCCATATGTTGCGTTCGGCAGTGACGGGTGATGATATGGAACTGATTGACCGCTCTCGCAAAGCGCTTGAGTTGGAGGTCGATGACTATGTGATCCTGGCAAGTGATGGGCTGCATACGCTGGAGGAAAACGAGGTTCAGCGGGTTATTTCAGCCTATTCAAATGATGGAACAGATGCCGTTGCTGGTGCCCTTATTCGTGCTGTGGAGGCGATGAGAGATCCGCATCAGGATAACGCTACCGTTGTGGTTGTGCGTGTGATGGATGAAGGCAAGCTGAGTTAGTTTTCACGGCGATTTTGCCTGTCGTTTTGAATATTTGGCGAGGCCGTCTTGTTCTTTTCTCATGGTTGCTTTCACCATCTGGATTATCCTGCTGTTTAGCTCCTATCGTTTGCTGAGTCTGTCTGCTTGAGGCCGTTTCCCTCTTGCAAGCCACGTTCAGCAATTCTTGTTTCTGCGATCTCTTTTATGTGTGCCACGAGTTCCGGTTTCGCCACGGCTAAGTGATCAAAGTCTTCGCGGTGCAGTTTCAACAGGCGACTGCGTGTCAGTGTCGTGAAACTGGCGTGGTGTATGTCTTGCTCTAACATTGCAACGACGCCGAAGAAGTCACCTGTTTCGTAGTCGAACTGAGTGGAGTTTGACTGTAATCTTACCCGGCCGCTGGCGATGAAATACATAGCATCACCAGGGTTTCCTTCGTTGATGATACGCATTCCGGGGGGGAGCGTGTGGGCATGGAGCAGTGGAAGGATATCTGCGGCCTCATGGGGTTCCAGGTCTGCAAGTATTGGAATGCGTGACATCAAAGACCAGTTGACGACGAAATCCCGGCGGCTAACTTCCTGAGCAAAGCCGGTTGAAATAATTGCCACCGGTAAAGCGAGAACACATAATCCAAGAACCATGATAAGCCCGCCAAACAGGCGTCCCAGTGCAGTCTGGGGGGCGACATCACCATAACCGACAGTGCTGAGAGTGGCGATGGCCCACCAGGATGCTTGGGGGATGGAGCCGAATTTATCCGGCTGAGCGACAGATTCCAGATAGTAGATTCCCGAAGAGGCAAACAACACGGCTGCCAACAACAACAGCGCGGCTCCTGATAAAGCGCGTCCCTCATTATGCATGACTCGAATGAGCGTGTGCATGGCGGGAGAGTAGCGAGACAGTTTTAGGAAACGCAGTAACCTCAAAATCCGTAAAACACGTAAATCGATGCTGAATAAGTGACTTAGGTAAAAGGGGAGCACGGCGAGGAGGTCGATGATCTGCGGGCCACGGCTGGCGAATTTCAATCGCGCTTTCCAAGCAGGCATGCGAGAGAGATATGGAATTTCAATGGAACTCCATAGTCTCAGGATGTATTCCACGGTGAAAATTGCAACGGAGGCAATTTCGAATGCGTTGAACCAGGGGCCATAGGCACGCTCCAATTCTGGAACGGTTTCAGCGCAAAATGCTGCGATGTTCAGTACGATCAACGTTACGATGAATATGTCGAAGTACTTGCTCGCGTGGTCACTTTCGCTGCCGGCCTCCATGATCTCATAAATTCGGTGACGCAGTGTGTGGGGCTTGTGCTTGGAAGGTGAACGTGACATCGATCGGGCCATCTGTTTTTTGTCGGAAGCATCTTTCTGATTGAAAAGTAAGGCAAATTTTATGTGCGTACGAGGATTAAGTGTGATGTTGGTTTCTATGAGGTGAGTGTGGTTCGGCAAAGGATTTCCGGCTTTTTTCGTGGTAGCGGATTTGGCGACGGGAGAAATAATCCGGTGGCTGGCGCCATATGGACGATTTTAGGGATGGCGTTTCTGGCGGGTCTCGTCACTTTGGGGCGATATCTAGCTCTTGAAGGCATGGACCCAGCTCAGGTTCTCTTCTTTCGAAATCTGTTTTGCGTTTTATTCATGCTGCCGCTGCTATTTGTGCGTGGACTTGAGATTGCGAAAACCCGTCACCTTTCATTGTATGGCACGCGGGTCGTTTTAAGTTTTATTTCCATGATGGGGATGTTTCATGCCGTCGCGCTTATTCCTATTGGTGAAGTTACGGCTATAGGATTTCTTTCGCCAGTTCTGGGGACGGTGTTTGCCGTTTTGCTACTTGGCGAAGTTGTACGGGCTCGGCGTATCAGTGCTCTTGTTGTTGGGTTTCTTGGAGCGATGATTGTGTTGCGGCCGGCAACATCGGGCATAGGCTTGGGGCAGATCGCGGCTCTCATTTCAGCTGCTTCGCTGGGGCTCATTGGACCGATTGTTAAGAAGATGACCCTGAATGATGATGCGGACCGGATTGTTTTTATTACCAACGGTCTTTTGTTGCCGTTGTCTTTGGTACCCGCCTTGGCTGTTTGGCAGTGGCCTGATGCCTATCTGTGGCCTTATCTCGCGGGGCTCGGTGGCTGTGCTTTGCTGGGGCATATGTGTCTTGTTCGTGGGTATGTTTCTACTGATGCGAGCTTGGTCATGACGTTCAAGTTTGTTCGGTTGCCGTTTGCAGTTTTGCTTGGATATTTGGCATTTTCAGAGACGGTGGACCAATGGACGTGGATAGGTGCTGCGATTATTTTTATTGCTTCGGCCTATATCACCCGTCGTGAAGCCCGATTGATACGGGGTCGTTGAACGGGGCTGTTGGGTGTTGAACCGGCTGTTTCTTTTTGTGTCGTAGGGGTGAGTTGGTATGGTGGGCGGGCATTTCGCAAGGTGTGTATGCTTCCTATTGACACGTTTCCTATAGTCTTCATTGAGGATTTTGTAGAAGCACCTGCTGCATTCAGGGTCTTGAGTTCTTGGAAGTTTGTTACGCAACGGATAAGCTGACAGGGGATTGCTTTTATGATTCAGGCATGATGGAAGGGTCTGGGCATCAATATATTCGACGCGTGGAAAATCTACGGGTAAGTTCAGAGCAATAATTGAGCCGCGAGAAATGGCCGGTTACGACAGGAGGAAATGCCGTGAGTGTAAAATCTGATATCGAGATTGCGCGCGAAGCATCGATGAAGCCG
>JAJRZC010000051.1 GCA_024275435.1 Alphaproteobacteria bacterium | reverse complement strand
AGTCGCGCAGATTACTTTGATGGAATGTCTCGGCCCTTCTCTTTTCGACATTGCCACCCGGCGTTGTATTTTTGTAGCCTTTGAACAGCGCCTTCCGTCCGTTTTCAGAGCAGTCATTATCTCCAATCGTGATCGAAACACGGTATGCGCGCGCTTGTTTCCACAGTATCTCGTGAACGGCTTTGTCAGGGTTCAAGTGGCCGTTTTGAGCAAGCAGTGTGGTTGTCTCTGAAACCAGCTCATTGTCACGAGAACCAGCTTCAAGTGATTTGAATTCTGGCCAGACCTGACTAGTGATTTTTCCACGTGGGTTAGTGGTCGCTTTTTCTTCACAAACAATGACCAACACAACATTCTTATCGGAATCATCTATACTGAGATGAAGGCCATCGAAACCTTTGTCCGCATGGATCATATGAGGCGGTGATTTGAGCGTGTCGGGGTTTTGAATATTTGCGGCAATCCAAGGAATCACTTGAAATAGCCAACCGTCACGCTGCCATGGCTTGTCAACGTCCTTGGCAGTTAGGGAGAGAATTGCTCCTTCTAAGACTTTGCGTGTAGGTGCGTAAGCCATGCAATTTGTTTCTTTGAGAACCTTTAGGACGTGGCGGTATTGGCCGAGTGCAACGCGAGCGATCAGAATTGCCAGTTCATCTTCGTCAGTAATTGACCACTCCGTCCCACTCCAATTTTTACCATTACCAATCGGTTCAAATGTGATCACTAGGCCGAATCTCCCAATGATTGTATGGTTCGTTTGACGAGGATACTTGTAGCCATGCCACTTCCAACTTTCAGGTTATCAATTATCTTTTCAAGAATTAGTCATTGAGATCGCCTCAAGCACGCAGCCTGCGGGTCGTGCTCATACTCAGCAATAGTCCCGTCCCTGATCTTTTCCACCGCTTCATCAATCACAAACAACGGCACAAGAAACCACTCTCTTGGAACTACTGGTTGGCCGAACCGGTCCTTGATCTTGATATCAAGCTTTGCAGCCGCAAAGAATTTGTGAATGAGTTTTTCAAGTTTTGTTCGATTGATATTGTAAAGCTTGTAGGTAGCGACAACTTCAACATCGGCCATCAAAAATGTTGGGTCATGAGAAGCGTTTGCAATGCGTTTTTCAATACTCCCTCCAGTTACTCCAATCTTGTGAACAACATCACGGTTTTCGGCAACAACGGGATGATCGGACTTACTTCGAAGCACATAGACCGTACCACTGGCGAGGTCTTCATCATTCTTGTCACCCGAAAACAGCGGCCCTGCGGATGGGTTCGTAATGCGCCTGCCAGCCTGATCTTTGTTGAGTGCGCGCTGCAATGATCTCAGGAGAATATCGCTCTCGGTGCCATTATCATAAATTACCCGAAGCCGGTTATCACGGCGGTCGTATTCGGTGACAAACTCTTCTCCAACCTCAGCCACATAGACTTTCTGGCCGGTCAAAATAAAGAAATCACCCTTTTTGATGCGAGCATCATCTTTGAATGGGCGCGTTTCCCGAACACCATTATCCAGCTCCTTCTGAACTGCTTCAAAGACCGGTTTGAATGTGTCAAAATCTTCACAGAGCGTACGGTTCGCAATCTCTTCTGCCGCCCTTATTTCAGCGCGAGGTTTGACATGCCGTAGTTGAGTGACA
Source organism: Alphaproteobacteria bacterium (assembly GCA_024275435.1). Lineage (GTDB taxonomy): Bacteria > Pseudomonadota > Alphaproteobacteria > Rhizobiales > Hyphomicrobiaceae > JAJRZC01. Next base: position 4,171 of record JAJRZC010000051.1, on the reverse strand, counting down.
TCACTGTCGCTTGTTGCTGACACACCAAGTTGGGATAGCAATTCATCATCATCGATTTCGTCAATTGGTGTTTCGGCTTCTACAGATGAGGCATCCAAAAGGCCTTGATGATCCAGCTCTTGAACAATGGCACGGCATTCCTCCTGGCGGCGAATCTGATCCAGCCGCGTGGCATAGAGTCGTTCAAAAATATCATTGTCCTCACCATGGGCAGGCAAACGACCATGCTGTTCAAAAAACCGCTGGATTTCTTCAAATCCTGCAATGATGCGCTCCTCGCGTGGGGTGCGCGCAGATTTCTTCTCAGGCTTAACTTCAACCCCGAGCTCGTCCAATAGTTCCAGATCAGATAATTCAGCCATTGGCAGCCTCCGCAGTTTTCTGCTGCAAGAAGGCGATACCTTCAGCCATGCGCTTTTCCCAGGGGTCGGCGGCTGTGATGGATGGCAGCCGCCCGCGCTCATGTTTGAACTTCAGGGCGCGTTTGGCCAATTCACGCGCTTCATCCAGAGTAAGGTTCACGCGCTTGGCCGCAATAACGGCAGCGACCTGCTTCAGGCTTTCCTCGCTCATCGACTTTGCGAGAATGGCATAGGCCTCGCCGAATGGATTGATATGATCAATCATATCAATATCAAGATCGCGCACGTCCATCGCAAATTTGCGCACGCCATCTATGAGAGCGGTGCTACCACCCCGTTCAAGGTCATCGTCCGAATTGACAAGTTCTTTGGCTTTTTGTGTCAGGTTAAGGGCAGCAATTGCATGCTGGCGAACCGCTTCCTGATCCTCTTCATCAAGCTCAGGGTATTTGTCCTTGACGATTTTGCCCATGCGCACCTGGGTCAGTTCCTCCGGCACCATCTCTTCATCAAACAGGCCACGTTCCAGCGCGGTCTTGTCCTGAACAAAAGCGGTGATGACTTCGTTCAAATCTTCCTGACAGATACGCTGTGCATCCTTGCTTTTCGGCTCACTCAGACCATTGATTTCAATTTGAAACTGGCCGGTCGCCTCGCTAAACCCGACATTATTTCCCTCGGGATTATACCCGCCTTCGCCATAATCATATCCTTCAGCGGGGCCGCTGTTGGGTTTCTTGATCGTAAAGTTGAATTTTGGGGCCAGCACCTGCTCCATCAACAAGCTGGCGGCGATGGCTTTCAGCGTGTCATTCACGGCATCGGTAACGGCTTCTTCTGAAGCGTCAGGCTCGGCAATCAGGTTGGTAAAACGGGCGTGGGTTTTGCCTTTGGCATCACGGGTGGCGCGACCGATAATCTGAATGATTTCGGTCAGGCTGGAACGATAGCCAACGGTTAATGCGTGTTCACACCAAATCCAGTCAAACCCTTCCTTGGCCATGCCAAGCGCGATGATGATATCAACATGGTCGCGGTTGTTCTTTTCTTCTGGAATTCTCAGCGCTGCTGAAACCTTATCCCGCTTGGTTGGGTCATCATCAACCAGATCGGCAATTCTGAGGGTGCGGCCATCCGATGTTTCAACCAGATGAAAACCGGTGTTGGGGTCAATCCCCTTCCAGTCCCCAAGCTCTTCAATGATATGCTCGACTTCTTTGATCTTGTCCTTGGTGCTCTCTCGTGAATTGACATTGGGAATGTGGATAATCGTTTTTTCTGTAGGGTTCAAAACGGCCAGAATGCTGTCGGAATATGAGCCGGAATAAAAATAATATCCGATATCAAGCTTTTTCAAATACTCATAACCATTGAGCTGCTCATAATATGTGTAGGTGACAGTTTCAAAATTGACTTCATCTTCCGGTGACAAAACGGCTTCCGCATCGCCCCGGAAATAGGAGCCGGTCATCGCCACAATATGCACCTTGTCGCGGGCGATAAACTCACCCAGATGCGCGCCCAGCTTGTTGTTGGGGTTGGCAGATACATGATGAAATTCATCCACCGCGATCAGGCGATCATCGAATACTTCAACGCCAAATCTATCAACAGCAAAACGAAACGTGGCATGGGTACACACCAACACGCGGTCATCGCTTTCCAGAAAGGCTTTTACGGAATTGATTTTGCCGCCATCTTCGCCCGGTGCATTGCAAAGATTCCATTTTGGCTCAATACGCCAATCCGCCCAAAAGCCGAATTGACTGAGCGGTTCGTCATTAAAGCTGGCACCGATGGATTTTTCCGGCACCAGAATAATGGCCTGCTTCAAACTCTGATTATGCAGCTTGTCCAACGCGATAAACATCAGCGCCCGGCTTTTGCCGGATGCAGGCGGCGATTTGATCAGAAGATACTGCTCGCCCCGCTTCTCATAAGCACGTTCCTGCATCGCCCGCATGCCAAGTTCATTGGACTTGGTCGAGCCGCCGGTCTGGGCGTAGGTAACGGAAACGGATGGTACATTTTTATTTTCCATTTTTCTTACTTTCTAATCAATCAATGTGCCCATAGCGGCGGCCGCTGCCCATCATCATCACCGTGGACAGTCGGTCTCCAAAAGTTGCTTCAAAGTCAGCAGCCTCAAGAGCATTTAAAACATAGGAATCGCCCGAACGCCTAAACACGAGTACTTTCCCATCATAAATGTCAAAGCCATGCGTTTCGGGAATTGGAAGAGTGATCTTCTCCATCGAGTTGTTGCCGAGTCTAAGGTTTCTTTCGACAGGCCCATTTGTTGGGGTCACAAAATTGATTGGGCCGATGGTGGAGTTCAAGGGCAAATCTTCTTGGGGATTCATGCCAAAATACCGCGACATTCCCCTAGGAAGATCGATCTGGTTTCCAGGCTTATCGAGTCCTCGATTCCGTGTGACGTAACCAGTCTCGATCCAGAAAATTTCTTTAGGACCCGGTATTCTCGCCTCTTCGTTTAGGTTGTGGTTTGACCTTGAGAACGAGCTTTTCCACCTATCTTGGTAGTCGTCTAAGATTTGTTCGGCGGGGGTAGCTGCATCCCAAAATATGTTTGCAGCATTCAACCCTTTTTCCGCGATATTTACATCGCCCGCTCTCGAATCAATAAGTATCGTAGTTCCAGCCTCTACGCTCTGCCGTAGTCCATTTGATGAGAAGTTCCCGGAACCCGCGACAACGCCAAGTTTTCCGAGATCAGGACACATCAAAAAAGAAGTTTTCGGATGAAAATCACGGCGTGGTAAGAAACCAGCTTGGTTAACTACCCAAGCGCCATCGTGAACCCGCACTGTGGAGTTTGGCTTTTCACAAAGCGCTCTAATTGCCTGTGGCTGTGTCCTACCGTAGTCAATCCCGAATAACCATCTAGTGGTAGTTCCCTCCCAAAAATCATTGCCAAACTCCAAGTCAAACGCCGCAAGCCCTGATTGTGTGGCATAGGCGAACAATGAAAAAGTTTCTGTTGCCTCTACCAGGTTACGGATTCTCCCCAGCTCAGAGAGCGTGGTTGTGGGATTCGGCCCTTGTTGAAAAAACAACCCCACGCTCATGCTGTCACCTCTTTACGCATAGATTTTGAGTAGTATTCAAACAGTTTCTCAAGTCGCTCGGTATCATTTTTGAAACGCCTGCCAATGTAAATCCGCTCGAGCACTTCATCATTTTTTTCGTGTGCGACACGGAGGTCGTTCGGCATTTTTTCATCATCATAGAGGTCAGCAATGGTGGCAGGAAAGTGTGTCTCTCTGGCCAAGAGTATTTCCTCGGCGCAGCGGGTCAGGTCTTCTTTGTTTTTCTCAGTGAGCTTCGGCACGGGGAAGGTGTTCCAACCTAAAGTATTCGAGTATCTGTAATCTGTTTTCATCTTACCGCAAACGGTCGCAATCCAAACGGTTTGCAAAGAAGATAAAACGATCGCAAAGTTCCACAAAGGAGCGTCATAAATTCCAAAAAGTAGATCACTAATTATAGTGTTGTGATCGAAGACATCCGCCGGAATAAACCTGCGCCGTTCAGAAGAAACTTTCGCAACAGCAATGGTGTAAGACTTGGCGACACCCTGTATTTGGACAAATCTATGAGGTCGATTTGCGAATGATTGAGTGGATGGTGCCCGGCTTTCCGCACGCATGATGCGGACCTTCTCAAGCCTAGGTCCAACGAATTCATGCCGCTTTGCTTCTTCTGCATCGGAATCGGGTATCCAGATACACCCTCGGCGCTTACCCCTAATCATTTCGGCGGAACCGATGTATTGCTTGAACCAGTGT
>JAJRZC010000050.1 GCA_024275435.1 Alphaproteobacteria bacterium | reverse complement strand
CGGCAGGGTACGAACAGCTTGAGTTCCGTCGAAAAAAGCCGCCCTTCAAGCTTGATGCCTGCCTGGATGGTGAGAGATATCATCTTCATGTAGATTTTTATGGCAAGATTACTGAAAAGACTGCGTTTGAATCTTGCGATGATGGTTCTAATGAGCAAGTAGACGCGAAATCGGATGAGAAGACCCCGACAAAAGCAGAACCAGCAGAAACAGAAGAGGACACTGCGGAAGCATCCTCTTCAGAGTCACAAGATGAAGACGTTGTCTCAGATGAGGCAGCATTTAAAGCCATGCGCCTATGGGGCGTTGACTTGCGAAACAAATCTAAAAAATAAATAAGTTTGGTGTTTTTCGTATCGCTGCCGTCATCATTTGTTGTGTGGTTTTTTGAGTAGCAAAGATGTCCGCCTAGTTAGTGAGCGTGCGGTTTTGTATCGTGGCTTGTGTGACCATCTGTCATGCTCTCTCCCTCGGTCGCCGTGTCACCGGAGGGTGCCATTCCATTGGACGTTTTTGGCGCCGTGTCGTGATGGGGCGTGCCCGAGGTACCGGCTGCGTGGTCATGGCTATCGGATTGGGGCATTGATTTTACGGCCAAGCCGTACTGGTAAACCAATTCTCCACCCTTTAGTCCAGTGATACCGAGCAATGCACTTGCGCCGACAAGAAGAACGGCAAGGATAGGTGCAGGCTCTTCAATATTTCGACGGATGAAACTCCAGATTACCAAAAGCAGGAACACTGCTGCTGTGGCGATCGCCCAATTTCGATGATCGGTCATGGCCGCATGGGAGGGCGTGTCATGAGCAACGGTGTAATATGACAGAAAGCCAGCACTAACCGTTAGCACAGTCACCAGTGCTCCTATCCATAGATTCCAGTGAGCAACAGCAAGGCTTGTCTGTTTCCACTTGGCACCTGAAGGTGCGAGTGTAGCAAGAACATAAAGCGCGCTTCCTGTCAGCAATAATGCCACCGTGAAATGGACGAAGATCGGATGTATTTGATCTAGAGAACCGATCATAAGAGGTCTCCCTATTGTGGTTCAGGCAGACGGCATTTTGAATTTACCGCGCTGTGAAAGATAAAAGCGTTTTGAAAACTTGGGTCTTTTCACTCTTCTTACATATTCTTATCATTTTAGAATGAAAAGTCCCAAGTCTGATTGTTGTTCGACCTAGTGCCCGTGGGGTGCAGAGCCAGAGCCGTGGCCGCTGTGACCGGATCCGCCGGTTGTACCGCAGGCAGCTAAGCCGGTTCCTAGAACGGCGATCATTATCATGGGCACAAGTAGAAAAGTTCTTATTCTGGAGTATCGTGAAGGCATTGCATTTCTCCTGTCGTTCTTTGATCCAACATCTGGTTGGTTGACTGGGTCCCCTCAAAACTATTGGGGAAGTTTAGATCCACGGTAAAAAGTGTGCTGGTAGCGACAGTATTTTATTTTTTTCGCTACCAGCACTCAGAGGTGATTTTTCCAGTTGTTGCTTCGGGGGCATTTCAACTGAATATCTCACCCTGAAAATCGTTGGCTTTTTCTTTTTTCAGCCTTGCAAGTGTCACAAGAAGAATTTGCTAGTGCTTGTGAGGTGCGGCTCCCATGTCGTCATGATCTTTATGTGAGCCATGACCCATTTCATCATGGCCGGCTAAGTCGTTGATGTGTTTTAGCGCCATGTTTGCATGTTCGGTGGCAACTGCTGCGTTTCCTTCGTTGCCCTGCTTTACTGCACTTTCCAGGGCGCTTACCAATGAATCGTAGTGGCCATCACCAGCGCTGTCCTTCATGGCCTTGGCATGTTTTAAGGCTTCGCCGGCATGGGTTGCCAGCTCTTCGGCGTGACCCATTTTGCCATGCTTCACTGCTTCTTCTGTGTGTGTTTTAACGGCCATGGAATGTTTGCCTGGCCCAGCTAAAGCGGTTGGTAAATTGATAAACATTGCAGCGATTCCAACCATGGCCATGGCAGCGCTCAAGTTGAAAAATTTTGCGATTTTCATTTTAGACCTCGTATTCAAATTTACAGTTAAAATACGCTACAGCTATCAGTCGCTGTAGGGTCAAGTCCAAAAAGTAAGATGTACGTTTTTTCATCTTGGCCTTTACCAAAGTCCGATTTCAGCATGCAAAACGATGATCAACATTGCTCATAACTGTAGCCTTCTTTCCGTGGCTAAACCCTCATGTTACTGGAGGGTTTGATCGGCAACGTCGAATGGAAATGCGAACAATATGATTGATGACAGTTTATCAATTCATTGTGCTTGTTCGTTCCATTCATCCTGCGTTCAAGTTTGTAAGTTCAAATTGGATTTTAGTTGGTGATGGGATAATCCGTCCCTCACTTCCTTACGGCAGCGCCTAACATCCTGTTTGGCTTAAAAGCAGCTGTCGAAAAAGGAGTAACAATAATGAAGTTGGCTGGAGTTCTTTTAGGGACTGCTTTATTGCTAGGGGTTGCCGTTCCCGGAGCGAATGCGTTGCCTGCTGCCGGTACGAATGCGGGATTGGCACACACGAATGAGGCTTCGAGTCTTGTTTTGAAGGCTAGTCATCGCAAACATCGTCGTTGGCGTAGCAAGCGCCATTGGCGTCATGGTTTAAGACGACATAATGGGCATCGCCGCTATTCCAGATATTACGGATACTATGGATATTACGGTGGCCATAGACGTCATGGCTGGCGTCATGGTGGTCACAGAGGCCATGGTGGTGGACACCACGGCGGACATGGTGGTGGTCACGGCGGTGGTCATGGTGGCGGTCACCACTAGTGAATCGTGGTGAACGTATTTGCCCTAGATTAAGTGCCTCATATAGATCGGCACGATAATTTTTTTGCTCCAGGCCGATCGATACCGGTTCTTGTTTATAGCTGGTTTGTCACCTGCCTCATTGTGACAAGGTTCGGCCTGGAAACTTATATCTGCAGATCATTCTCCAAGCATTCGACAATTATATTAATTCTAAGTACGCTCTCCTCTTGTGGGAAGCCTTAGCTTGATTCGGTTTCTCGGTTAGACTTTCCGGTGAGGGGGATTTATATGAAAAAAAATATTTTGTTTGCCATTGCACTTGTGTTGACCAGTGCTGTTGCTGCGCTTGCCGATGATAGCGTTTTGCAGAGTTCAAATGGATCAGCCAGTGCAACGCAAGTCGCATTGATGTCGTTGGCAAACACATCACGTATGCCGCAGGGCATAACACGGGTTCGAGACTCTCACAGTCATTTTGTCGGCTGCGCTAGGTCGCATAAACATTGCCATCATCTGGCTAGCCACAAGGGTTATCATCATGCGTCTGTCCAGTATGATGAGGAGCGCTGCCACCACCATCCGCATCTGGCTTGTTATGCGTGGAACTGATTCCAGGCAAATAAAAACCTGGAAACAGGCTCGTTTTCGCGGCAGAATTTGCTTAGGGTTGGAGTGGCTGTATTTTTACGGGCGTTCGCTGTAAAGCCAGCAGGGAAACCCATGCTGGGCTGGCTTTACAGGATTTTATTTGTCTGCTTCCAATTTCACCGTCCGCAATCGCAAAGCATTGCCGATTACGGAAACAGAGGAAAGACTCATAGCGGCGGCGGCGAAGATCGGCGAGAGTAGAATGCCGAACACCGGATAGAGGACGCCAGCGGCTACGGGTACGCCAAGAGCGTTATAGATCATAGCAAAAAACAGGTTCTGCTTGATGTTGCGCATGGTGGCGCGCGCAAGTCTGCGGGCGCGGACGATGCCATTGAGATCGCCCTTGACCAGAGTGAAACCGGCACTTTCTATTGCGACATCAGCTCCGGTTCCCATGGCGATGCCTACATCGGCCTGAGCCAAGGCTGGGGCATCGTTGACACCGTCACCGGCCATGGCCACCTTGTGTCCCTTAGCTTGCAGTTCCTTAATGATCCGGGCCTTGTCTTCGGGCATAACGTCGGCGCGGATTTCGTCAATTCCCAACCTACCGGCAACCGCCTTTGCAGTGCGTTCGTTATCTCCGGTGGCCATGATAATTTTCAGTCCTTCAGCGTGCAATGCCTTCAGTGCGCTTGGCGTGGTTTTCTTAACCGGGTCGGCAACTGCCACAAGTCCTGCAATTTCATTTTCCAAAATTACGTACATTACCGTCTCGCCTTCGTCGCGACGGGCGTTCGCCTCTTCGGCCAGGACGCTGCCATCAAGCTTCATGTCTGCAAGCAGCCTGGCGTTACCGAGCGCTACGGTCTTGCCGTCGACACGACCTGTGACGCCTTTACCGGTTATGGCTTCAAAGTCTTCAGCTTTGGCAAAAGTAACGCCGCGTTCTTCGGCACCGGCGACAATTGCCTCTGCCAGAGGATGTTCTGAACCTCTCTCAAGGGAGGCAGCAAGGCGTAGAACTTCCGCTTCGTCATGGCCTTTGTGCGGTAGCACGGCGACAAGTTTCGGTTTGCCTT
>JAJRZC010000049.1 GCA_024275435.1 Alphaproteobacteria bacterium | reverse complement strand
TTTGAGAATGTATGACTGACTGTGCAACTCAGGTCTTTATTGGTGGCCACTATTGTAAATTGGATCGCGTTAATAGAGTGTTTCAAACGGTCTCGAAACGAACTTTGAATATTTAAATGAGATTTAGGCTTCGGCAACGATGAGGATGTCGTCGCCATCTTGCAGAATTTCGATAGGCATCTTTGCAAGCAAAGCAAGGCGGCAGGTGTAATAAGCCTGGATCGACATGGCGTCGAGTCCGCTGGCGTCTTGGCCGGAGACAAATTCGGTTAGGTACTGTGGGGGGCGAGTATTTGGGCCCACGCAACGTAATTCAAAGCTGGGCTTTTACAAATCACCTTGAAGCGTTACTTGAACCTCGCCTCCTCTGGGTAGTGCTGTCAAAGCCCCTGCGATGAGGTTTAGCAGCAACTTGACCTTGTCTTTCGTCATGTGACCTGCAGGGCCGTTCCAAACGAGTTTATGTTTTTTTTGACCAACATAGCCGCGAGAGATCTGCTCAGCGGTTGAAAGGTCGATAAGGGAGCCTGCAGACCCTGCCGCGCCAAAAGCAAAGCGAGCGAATTGAAGTTTTGATGAAGCCTGTTGCGTGACGTCTCTGATGACATTCATGGCGTAGGATTTGGTTTCCGGGTCATCGTCTTCGTCTAGAATTTCCAGGCCGTTATGAATGGCACCGACAGGACCGATGACATCATGGCAAATCTTACTGGAGAGCAGAGCGGCAAGCTCCATGTCGGTGGGTGCGGAATTCTGGCTCATGGTCTGCCTTCTTCTATCTGCTATTTCTGTCGTTTGGTGGTCTTTTTCCAGGCCCGTCCAAAGTGAAAATTGGGTCTTTTTCCTGCTGGTGGGCTTATTGCGCTCGATTCGTTATTTCAGATCAGTGGTATCTCTCTTTTTTGATTCACGGGACGGGCGGTTTCACAAAGTGTGTGGATATGTCCTTTGAAAAAGCTGAGATGCCGTATTTGTGGGCCTTACTTGGCTCAAGTTTGTTTGATTTTCAATTATGCTCAATGTGTATTTAAGGTGATTGTTCCTGAAGCTGTTTTCTCGACAACAAGGTCATATTGAAGGCGTCTGACAGCCACACTTTGGTAATAACTTGCGCGCAAAAGTTACAAAACAGCAGATTGAAAGGCGCATTTTATAAATTTGCCCTTGGTTTTCTGCTAACCAACAAATTCAAACAAGACGGAGTGTCTGATGCCGTTAGCCAGGACAAGCACTGTTGGTGCCTTTTGCCGGCGTGCGACAATCTCTTTGATGTTTTTCGCTGTTTGTTTGTCGCCTGCTGTTGCGCAGGAAACCCTGCCTTGGAAGTCCGACAATCAGCGCGTGGCCCAAGATGACCGCGATTCCAACAGCGGTTATGGATCCGGGAGCACGTATAATAGCGGCCCGGTTGTGCGCAACGCACCACATGAACAGACATCTGAGCCGAATCAGAATGGTGCTCAACCACGCGGGCGCAATGACCAGGGTTATGAGTATTACGAGAAGCTACCTCCAGAAAATGGCAGGGGTGATGGGTCTTATCGTGCTCCTCAGCAGGGGTATGATTATGAAGACCGACGTCGGCCCTCGGGGGAAGCGTACAGAGATGGGCCTGAGCGAGGTTATGAGGAGCCTGGAACTTACAGCCAGAGTGATATTAAGTCAGCGGGCCATAAGTTTTTCGGTTCTGTCAGCCAGGGTCTGGCGAACATTATCGAGTATGCGTTCCAAAAATCGGGGCGGCCTAACGGTTACATCCTGGGTGAAGACGCAGGTGGTGCCTTTTTTGCCGGTCTACGCTATGGAGAAGGCCGCCTGTATACGCGGGATGCGGGTACACACAGAGTTTATTGGCAGGGCCCCTCGATTGGCTACGATTTCGGCGGGGAAGGATCGAAAACCATGATTCTTGTCTACAACCTGAGGGATCCTTCAGAAATATATCATCGTTTTGGAGGTGTGCAGGGGTCTGCCTATCTTGTAGGTGGTGTCAGTATCCAATTCCAACAGCATGGCAATGTGGTGTTAGCTCCTATTCGCTCAGGTGTTGGGCTGCGGCTTGGAGCAAATGTCGGCTATCTGAAGTATACACGCTATCCAACATGGAACCCTTTCTAGTGTTTTTCTTGGCTCTTGGCAGCTGAAGTGTCTTCGCTAAAAGATTAGAGAACATTTTCATTGGGTTTCACTAATCTCAATTGCTCGACACCGGCCTTATAAGAGCCAAGAGTTTGATCTGAAACAGCAGGAAAAAGCATTCTTCATTTCTTCTGTTGCAGGGCGATAACTCTGTTGTGCGATTTGACGATTTTGGTGGTCGGTTTCAGGGTTTTAGGGTAGAGGATCCACGTTGGAGTTGTTGGGTGCCTAATTTCATAGGGACTCATTTGAGATGGCGAAGGATTGAGTTTTTGCCGTGTTTGGGAACCACTAGGGTTCATGGGTTGCCTTTTGAGGGCTTAGTGCTAGGGATCAGGATCAGCTAGTGATCACTATTCACGCGATCATGCTTATCAGCCTAGGTTTTCTCGGCGCGACGTTGCTTGGCCTCGTGATCGGCCCGGCCTACAGGCGGCGGATTGCTCGTTTGACGCGAGATCAGATCAAGCAGGCCATGCCGCTGACCGAAGCTGAGATCCGGGCGGATAAAGACCGCTTGAGAGCCGACTACGCCATTGTTATTCACGACCTGAATACGAAGTTGGAGAAACGAACGCTCGATGTTTCTCGTCAACGGGTTGAGATCAATCGGCGGGATGCTGCGATCAGTGGACTTGAGGGTGAGGTTGCGGGAATGCGCACTTCACTTGAGGAGCATGAGAACGCACGGCGGGTTTTAGAGCATACGATCATGGATCGGCTTCCCAAGGTGGAGCAACGACTTGCGGAAGCCCGTAAGCTGTTGATGCAACGGGACCGAGAAATTGCCAAACTGTCTTCTTCGGCTGTCAAGCAGGCTGAGGCTTTGGAAGAAGCGACACAGATCAACACCCAAAACCGTGATGAGATTCACCGCCTCAATGCTGCTTTGGCGACACGTGCTGCTCGCTCACGCGAGGGTATGGGAGACCGTCGATTTGATGGTGAGGTGGCGCTACGTTCCGAAATCGAAGCTCTGCGAGCGAAGACACGCGATCAGGCAGCTTTGATTACACGTCTGCAGGGACTTCTTGAAAGAACGGGAGGCGCTTTGACCGGAGCGTCAATCGGAGGTTCGAAGTCGCTCGCAGCGGGAGCCTTGAAGAGCTCTGCGGCATCTGAGAATGGTTCGGACAAATCTTCCTCGCCACTGGGTGTCTTTCGTGCAGAAGATGAGATTGCCCGGTTGCAGCAGGATCTCAGCGAGGCGGAGGCAACGCTCCGTTCGGTGCAAAGTACGGCGGAAGAAAGTGATGTTGATCGCGACACACTGGAAAATGAATTGCGTGTGGTGAAGGCGCAAAATGAAGATCAAATCGCTGAAATCGCCAAGCTCAAGGCGGCTTTGGGTGCTTACAGGGTTGCGGAAGCCAGCGAGAAGGCAATTCCCGGCAGTAAGGTGGCAATGAAGGCTCGGATACTGGAGTTGACGGCGTTGAGTGAGGAGCATTCCTCTACAATTGGGCGATTGCGAGCGGAAGTGGCTGCCAGCAACGAGAAGCTTGCCCGGCAAGCGATGCATTTCACAAATGAGATGCGTCGGTTAGGTGCCGGTTCTATGCCAATGGCAATGCCTGCTGGCGCTGGGACACATGGTCGAAATGGAACTGGGGAAGCTGATGTTACCTCACGGTCGGCTGGACACTTACGATCCGATCAGCGACGTCGTCTCACAGACCGAATTTCAGACCCCCGCCAACGACAAATGCAGGGTTCAGCAGCTGGAGGGGAAAGTAGCTCAGCTGGTGCCAAGAGCTCGGGGCCGTATTCTGTCGCGCCCGCACAAGTAGAAGTGAAATCGAAAGAAAAAAGCACCTCGATCGGTGAGGCTACGGTTGCTGAGAAAAAGGTGGGGAGTGCAACCGGGAAGAGTTCGGATAAAAAGGGTAGCGAGAAATCTAAATCCTCTTTGAGTGAAGAGAAAGGGGATGGTAAGCGCAAGACCGTGGGGCGTCGCGGCGGATTATTGGATCGTATTACGCGAATGGATAGCTCCAAGTAGAAGCTCTCTTTTGTCAGTCAGGCTCTCTTTACAACCTGTCCGCCTACAGCAAAACGCAAATCAGACACTGACACAATTACCCCATCACTGAGTGACGTTTGTTTCTGCACCAAGGATTGAACAGCTTAGAGCAGCTGTCAGTGGAATAAGAGTGATTGGTCAGACTGCTAATGTTTTTTTACGAGAGCACTTGATCTTGACCCAAAACCAACTTGTCAGCTGTGACATTCTGAAGTGAACGGGCTTCAATGATAACCTTCTCCAGGGCGGACTTTTCCGCGGAAGGTCCAATAGGTAAAGACAGTGTAGGCCAGAACAGCGGGCAATAAAATCAATGTTCCCACAAGCATAAACCCTTGAGATGAAGGAGGTGCCGCCGCTTGCCAGAAGGTGAGCGTTGGGGGGACCATATAGGGCATTGTGGAAATGGCCAGTCCCAGGAAGCCCAGTAGAAACAATGCGGTGGCATATAGAAATGGTGCAAGTTCTTGCTTGCTGTTGAGAGAACGCCAGCACTGAACTGCCACTATGGTGGATAGTAAGGGAACTGGTGAAAGGTAGAGAATATTGGGCCAAGTCAGCCAGCGTTCCGCAATTCGTTCGGAGACAAGTGGTGTCCAGAAGCTGACTACGGCCATGGCGATCAGCACGACAACAAGCAGGATTTTAGCGCGTTCGCGAGATCGTTTTGCTAGTTCGCCTTCTGTTTTTATAAGCAGCCAAGTGCAGGCAAGAAGCGCGTATCCTACAACAAGGGCAAGTCCGGTGAAAATCGGAAAGGGTGCAAGCCAATCAAACGAGCCTCCGGCAAAGGCGTTATCTTTAACGGATATGCCCAAAATGAATCCACCCAGGATAATACCTTGCATAAACGTAGCGATGATTGAGCCCCAGGCGAAAGCTATGTCCCAAAACCTGTGATTTGGTTTGGATACCCAACGAAATTCAAAGGCGACTCCTCGAAACACAAGCGCAAGCAGCATGATGATGATTGGCAAGTAGAACGCCGGCATTATGATGGCGTAGGCGAGAGGGAAGGTGACGAACAGTCCGCCACCCCCGAATACGAGCCAAGTCTCGTTGCCATCCCAGAATGGGGCCACGGTGTTCATCATGACGTCGCGGTCTTGCTCGGCGGGTGTTATGGGAAACAAAATTCCCAGGCCCAGATCGAAGCCGTCCAGTACCACGTAAAGCACGACGGCCAAGCCAAGCAGGCCAGCCCAGATCAACGGTAGGAAATATGACATGTCGGTCATTAGTCGTCAGCTCCTTCACGCGTCGTGTTGACGTGCTTGTCGGTTGCTTCGCGAGCAGCGGCGGTTCCTCCCGACAAGGGTCTGGAGGGCATGGCCTTGTCGGTCTCTGCTTCAAGGATGCGTTTGCTGGGGCCAGTTTCTATAAGGCGGTTGATATAGAAGGCACCCATAGAGAACACAGATGTGTAGACCAGGACAAAGAGGATCAAGGTGGTCAATACTGCGCCATAGGCCACCGGAGAAGCGGCGTCGGCGGTTCTTAAGATGCCGTGGGCAATCCAAGGCTGGCGCCCTGTTTCTGTTACCCACCAGCCGGCAAGGATGGCGATGAATCCTAAGGGCCAAACATGTTGGGCGGGCCACAAATACCATCTAGATGCAAACAGTCTTCCGGTGGCCCATAGTGCGGCTCCTAGAAGGCCCAACCCTATCAAGACCATACCGATGCCGACCATGATGCGGAAGGCGAAGAAGACCGGCCAGACAGGTGGACGATCTTCACGGGAAAAATCTTTCAAGCCCTTAAACAAGCCGTCCCAATGGTGTGTCAGGATCAAACTGGCACCGTATGGGATTGACAGTTCGTAGTGGTTCTTTTCGGCTTCTTCGTCAGGCAGTGCAAATAATATCAGGTCGGCCGGTTTGCTTCCGTCCCAGTGGGCTTCCATTGCAGCGACTTTTGCCGGTTGATACTCAAGCGTGTTCAGTCCGTGCTGATCGCCGATTACAAGCTGTAGCGGTGCTAGTATCGCGACCATCCCAATGCCCATGCGAAGCATCGTCTTGGCTTCTTCCTCGAAACGACCGGCTATCATGTAGCGTGCGCCTACGGCAAGGATGACGATTGACGTTGTTAAATAACAAGCGGTGAACATGTGGGCAAAGCGATAGGGAAAGCTGGGGTTGAAGATGATGGCCCACCAATCGACCGGATGGGCTATGCCGTTGATCATTTCATGGCCGGCAGGTGTGTGCATCCAGCTGTTTGCGGCAAGAATCCAGAAGGCGGACATTGACGTCCCTATGGCGACCAGAATTGCTGATGCTACGTGCAGGTTTGGAGACACGCGATTCCAGCCAAAAAGCATAATGCCAAGGAATGTCGCTTCCAGGAAGAAGGCCGTGAGAACTTCATAACCTAACAGGGGGCCCAGTACGTTTCCGACGACGACCGAGAATTGGCTCCAGTTGGTGCCGATTTGGTAGGAGAGTACGATGCCTGAAACGACACCCATGGCGAAGGAGACGGCGAAAATCTTGGTCCAGAAACGAGCAAGCCTATAGAGATGCTCTCGGCCGGTGAGGCGCCATCGAACGAGAAGTGTTGCAATGAAGGCGGCTAGACCGATGGTAAAGCTGGGAAATATGATGTGGACGGCGACAGTGAAAGCAAACTGTGCTCGCGCCAAGAACAGGGTTTCTGGGTCCATGGTTGTCGTATTGTCCCCCAAAGGTATCTTCTTTTGAAAGAGTATGGGGCAAGATAGGCTGAAGTTGCAAATGTAGCTTCTAGGTGGCCAGTGAAGAGAGCGTACCAATAGGAGAGTGCCGCGTTTTTTTGAGTGTCAAGTTCCTTTGAGTTGTTCTGCTGAGAAGAAATTGTGGAAGCAGGTGTTGCTTGTTTATGGAAGGGCGTGCGACAAGGTGCGTCGTTTTCGCTGATGTTTGAAGCAGAAGTTTTTGAGAATTTATTCTGATTAAGTGTATCCTTAATGGTATTGTGCGCCCTTGAAGATGGTCTTTAATCGACCTGTCAGCCCTCTCAACTGCATTGTAAACTTCATTGCCTACGCAATGGTTCTGTACATCGCAGCCAACGCCCAGTACTAACAGCTGAAACGAATTGATCCGCCGCAACTTAGGTTGCCGCGATCGGCCCACCTGAATCGGACGATTCGTTAACGGGCTTCAAGTTTTCCGAAAGACGAAATATGAAAGAATACGAAGGCATCGTTCCGGCGCTTGGCCAAGCTTTGAGCAAACGTGGATACTCAGAATTGACGCCTGTGCAAAAGGCAGTTCTTGCTCCAGAGCTTCGTGACGCGGATGCCTTGGTTTCTGCGCAAACCGGCTCTGGCAAGACCGTTGCGTTCGGCCTGGCGCTGGCACCTACGTTACTTGCCGGGGCTGAACGTTTCTCAAATGCTGGGGCTCCGTTGGCATTGGTGGTGGCCCCTACGCGTGAGCTAGCGTTACAGGTCAAGCGGGAGCTTGAGTGGCTTTACGAATTGACCGGCGCGCGTGTGGCATCGTGTGTCGGTGGTATGGATATGCGTACCGAGCGGCGTATGCTTGATCGAGGAACGCACATTGTTGTTGGCACGCCGGGGCGATTGCGTGACCATATCACACGCAATTACCTCGACACATCAAAGCTTCGTGCCGTTGTGCTGGATGAAGCAGATGAAATGCTGGATTTGGGTTTTCGAGAGGATCTGGAATTTATTCTAGAAGCGACGCCTGTTGAGCGACGCACGTTGCTGTTTTCAGCGACGGTGCCGCGAACTATTGCCAACCTGGCCAAGAAGTATCAACGCGATGCTGTTCGTATCACGACCGAAGGGGAGAAAAAACAGCACCTTGATATTGAATACCGCGCGCTAACTGTGGCTTCGAATGAACGAGAAAACGCCATTGTCAATGTGCTGCGCTATTATGAGGCGAAGAGTGCATTGGTTTTTTGTGCGACCCGGGCCACGGTCAATCACATGACGGCTCGTTTCAACAACCGAGGGTTTGCGGTTGTGGCGCTTTCGGGAGAGTTAAGCCAGAGCGAGCGTACACATGCTTTGCAGGCCATGCGTGATGGTCGCGCGCGCGTTTGCATTGCGACTGATGTGGCTGCTCGCGGAATTGATCTGCCGAACCTGGAATTGGTAATCCACGCTGATCTGCCAACCAACCCAGATACCCTTTTGCATAGGAGTGGTCGCACGGGGCGTGCTGGGCGCAAAGGTGTCAGTGCGCTCATTGTTCCCCATAATGCCCGCAGACGTTTGGACCGTTTGCTGGCCAGTGCACGTATCAAGGCCACCTGGGCGAAACCGCCATCGGCTGAGGACGTTCGCAAGCGTGATGATGAGCGGATTCTTGAAAGTTCTGTTTTAACGGAAAAATTGAAGGATGAAGATTACGCTTTTGCCCAGAAACTCTTAGATCGCCATGGGGCTGAGCAGATCGCTGCAGCATTTGTACATCAATATCGCGCCTCCCATTCGGCACCTGAAGAATTGCTGGATATGGCGCCACCCAGGGAGAAGAAACGGCACCATGATGATTTTGGCGACAGCGTTTGGTTTTCCATATCTGTTGGTCGAAAGCAAAATGCCGAACCGCGCTGGCTGATACCGCTGTTATGTGGAGCTGGTAAAATCACCAAGCGTGAGATCGGTGCCATTAAAATGGTGGTGGAAGAAACCTTTGTTCAGATTGCCGCGGATTCAGCTGAACGGTTTATGGCTGCACTGGGTCCGCATAAGACATTGGAAAAGAATATTACTGCGAAACGTTTGGAGGGCGTGCCTAAGACTGCCAAAGGTTCTTTTCGCAAACCCTTCGGGGCTAAGAAGCCTTTTGCTGGATCAAAGTTTGGAGGGCGTTCTCCCTCGGGTGCTTCCCAATCTTTTCATGGCCCCAGGGCGGGTGCGGAAGGCAATCTGAAGCCGAAGCCGAAACGCAAGTTTGGACGAAAATCTACTGAAGATGGTGGCGGGAAGGTTTTTTCAGACAAGATTGGTGGAAAGAGCGGCAAAAAAACCGCAATGAATTCGGCGGGCAAGAAGCTTGGAAAGTCCAAGTATGCCAAGCCTCTTGGTGGGAAACCAAAAAAGAAAAAATCAAAAGAGAAGCAGGGGTAGCTTTCGGATTGGGCTGAGAAAGAAGATTCGGAGTCTTGATTTAATTTTCCGGGATGGCGGGGCTAATGTTTATTGTGTTTTCAACGATGCCCGTCTGGGTATTGAGAACACGGATGCCGTTTCCCGAAGGCGCTTTGAAATGAATGGCCAGACGATTTTGATATAGCGACATGGATGTTATTTGAGCGCCATGGGGTAAGGTGAGGGACGAAGTGGTACCTGAAGACATGTGTTGGCTTATGGATGAAGGCGTTTTGTTCATGCCAAAGTAGAGGTAAAAGATACGACCTAAAACGGTGATCAGGCCAATGACAAGAATGATCCCCATTGCAACAACCGCGATTTGCAAGATGCGAACCGTTTTCGGATTGTTGAGTCCGGTTTGATCTTGAAGCTTCGGGTTTTCGGTTTCAGGTACTTTGTTGGTCTCAACGGATGTCATAGATAAGCTTTCTGTGTCGAGTCTTAGGTGTAAGTTCATTCATGGCAAATGACCCATGAGTTGTTCAAGTCTTGTTGGGAAAATATTGTTTCTTGGCTCTTGTTTCAAAATGAGCTCTTCCACAATAGCAGGTCCTGAATGGGCAGGACATGAAACCTTCGGGCTTTTTAATGGCAGATGATGCGAACCAGGCGAAAGATGCAAGCCTTGAGCAACATGTTCTTGACTTGGACGTGGGAGCACGTGTTGACCGGTTTTTGGCTCTGCGATTGGACGGGGTTAGCAGATCGCGGGTTCAAGCGCTGATGCGTGAAGGCCATGTGACGCGTGCGGGGGAAAAGATTTATGATCCATCGCGCAAGGTCAAACTCGGTGAAAGCTATCAGGTTCTCATTCCGGAGCCAGTTTCTTCCGAGCCAAAGGGCGAGGATATGGCACTGGATGTCATCTATGAGGATGACGAACTTATTGTGATTGATAAGCCCGCTGGTCTTGTGGTTCATCCGGCGGCCGGCCATGAGAGCGGGACACTTGTGAATGCTCTCATCGCGCACTGTGGTCGTTCACTTTCGGGTATCGGGGGTGTGCGACGGCCTGGTATTGTTCACCGTCTTGACAAAGGCACATCCGGATTGCTGGTGGTGGCTAAAACGGACCGTGCTCATCAAGGACTTTCTGATCAATTTGCGGCCCATGGAAAAGATGGGCGTTTGATGCGAGCGTATCTTGGTGTGTGCTGGCGCGTGCCGTCTGCGCCCAAGGGTAAAATCGATGCTCCGCTGGGACGTTCTAGCATTAATCGTCAAAAGATGGCTGTGGTTGCTGAGAGAGCGGGACGGCGGGCTGTTACACACTACAGTGTTGAGCGCACGTTTTCTGGTATTGATGGTGCGGGTGTTGCCAGTTTGGTGCGTTTTGAACTTGAGACGGGGCGAACACATCAGATCCGTGTTCACATGACTCATATTCGCCATCCTCTATTGGGGGATCCGGTATATGGTGGTGGCTTCAAAGCCAGTGCCCGGGGTCTGTTTGATGCAGGTAAGCGTGCCTTTGGTGAGATGAGGCGCCAGGCCTTGCATGCTTATGAACTCGGTTTTGAGCATCCCGTAAGTGGGCAAAGACTTCTTTTCCGCTCAGAGTTGCCTTCGGATATGGCCAGGCTTGTTGACAGTTTAGAGCTGGTTGATCGAACGGATTCATAAGGATTGAGGGGCTATTTTAAGAGCTGAAAAGCCCTGGAAAGTCTGTTTTAAGATTATGAAACATCTTTCATGTGGTATCGTGTCTGGAAGGCTTCGGGTGCCTTGTTGGCATCATTTTTCTGTGATTTTTCATTAACTTGTAGCGCAACTGGTGGAAAGCCTTTCACCTGAGTGTGAGTAAAGTTGTGATTACGGGCTTGAGTTCCCATGTTAGGGGCTCACTGTGCGAAGGTGCAGATAGTTGGCAATTTGATCCCTATGAGGTGCTGTTCAAAAAAATGGGCAGTTTGAAAGAAGAGATGGCGGTAAAATCATTACCCACGGTTACAAGTGGAACGAACGGATTAACGAGATACCTCTCGGAAATTCGAAAGTTTCCTATGCTCAAGCCGGAGGAGGAGTTCATGCTGGCGAAAAGCTGGCAGGAACATGCCGACCCGGATGCAGCGCATAAGCTTGTCACTTCACACTTAAGGTTAGTTGCCAAGATTGCAATGGGATACCGGGGATATGGTTTGCCCATTGGTGAGGTTGTTTCGGAGGGTAATGTCGGCCTTATGCAGGCTGTCAAACGGTTTGACCCAGACCGGGGCTTCCGGCTGGCCACATATGCGATGTGGTGGATTCGTGCTTCCATTCAGGAATATATTCTGCGTTCGTGGAGCCTTGTTAAAATGGGCACGACAGCGGCACAGAAAAAGCTGTTTTTTAATCTTCGTCGCGTGAAAAGCCAGCTTCATGCTTTGGAGGATGGTGATTTACATCCAGATCATGTGAAAACTATAGCTGACCGACTCGGGGTCAATGAGACCGATGTTGTTTCGATGAATCGGCGCCTGGGTGGAGATGCTTCGCTTAATGCGCCGCTGCGTAGCGATAATGAGACCGGTGAATGGCAGGATTGGCTTGCCGATGAGACGCCCGACCAGGAGGAGATGCTGGCGTCGAATGAAGAGCTTACAATGCGACGTGAGTATTTGGCCTCGGCACTGTCTTCTCTGAATGATCGCGAACGAAGGATTTTTGAGGCTCGGCGCTTGAATGATGATCCGTTGACGTTGGAAGAGTTGTCAAAGGAGTTTGGTGTGTCGCGCGAGAGGATTCGTCAAATTGAAGTGCGTGCCTTTGAGAAAGTGCAGCAGGCTGTTCAGAAGGCGGCTTCTGCTGCTATCGGTTCGCAGGATGACGATTAGAGCTCTAGACCTGGGGTTCAATTCGTATTGAATTTCTTGAAATGAGGTTTTTCAGCGCACGTCATAAATTGCAGGTCGTCGCTGATGCCTGTTTGTGATTCTTGTTTCCAATTTCATTTGTAAGTTATGGGAAATGAAGTGAAAACAATTCAGCGGTCGGATTGTTTGAAAGTTTCTCAAATTGGCCGCCGTCTTTTATGGTGAGAGTTTGATATCCGACCTGATTATTTCAGGTCGGTTTTTTAATTTGTCTCCGGAGGGTTTTTGGAAATACTCAATAAGGCCCTAATAGGGCTTGGTTAATTGGGTCCCGAATATGTGGCGAATTGGTATTTATCCACAAGGGTTTTTGTGATTCGCGGCTAAAATTGGGCGGTCAATTGATTTTTGTTGAGAAACTGTCATGTACTGAACTTAAGTTTCTTGATGTTGAAGTCATTCAGCAATGGGAACTAACGATCCTAATGTTTTGCTTCTCGTGTCAGAGCTAGCAGGACAAGGGACAGTTTTTGGGATGTAGCGTTCGACGCCCTCTATTTGAGAACACTGCACCCTAAAGAGGAGACCAATTTTATAGTTCGCACTTGGTGACAACCCCGCTGCCAGAATTGGACTTAAGTTGGTCTCCGGTTCCCTTTTTATTTTTTTGTCCTGGGATGAAAATCCGACATAGAGACAACTGTTTGTGTTTCGTCACGGGCTTTCCCTAAAAATACTCGTTATCCCCAATTCTTCATAAGCGTCTCTTGCAGGCGGTGCGTTGGCAGGTTTATCTCCATTTCATGGGGGAGCGTGCTCGCACATGATTTCGGTATTAGCAATTTCAGGCCTTATTGGTCTTACCATCGCACTGGCACTTTGGATGTCTATGCGGGCGACATCACCTAGTGTGATTTTCGACCGTGATCCGGACCTGCCCACTCCTTTTGGATGCAATATGGCGTGGCTGATTGTACGTACTGAGAACACCTCCACGCTGGCGCGTATTCTTGGGTTGGAAGAGAGAACCCCTGCGAATTGGGATTCCGGTCTTGGTACCGTTTATGATTCTGAACTGGGAGAAACGCGGGTTTTTGTTTCGCCGCCTGTGGGGGGCTGGACATTTGTTATCGGGCTCCCTCTGCCGCACCCCGTTGGCAAAACATTCGTTGATAAACTGACACCGCTTTTATTGCGGTTGTCTGGGGAGTACAGCGAAGTCCAATATTACGCGACATATCCCTTGATCGATTTTTTTGCCTGGATGCGAGTCGTTGATGGGCGCTTGGCACGGGCGTTCGCTGTTGGCGATGAGGGTATCATTTGGAACAAGGGGCGTATTTCCAAGGAGGAAAAGGCGCTTGGTTTGAAGTTATTCGACCTGCGTGGTGTTAACGGGCGCAAGGGTGATGCGGGAGGAGAGATTATTCTTTACCCCACTGAAGAACATGTTCTGCATATCGCGCGTGGCTGGAGTGTCGACCCGTCAGTTGTTGACCATTATGATGCTATGCCGGGATTAGGTATTGTTGCGAAAGCACCAAGCTCATGGCGAGCTGAGCGGGCGAGGACAAAAAAGCGTGGAGCCCTGCGTCGCAGTCGGCCTGCTGCTTGAACATCGGCTCTGTTGGTCAAGGATACTGTCTTGTCTCTCATTGAAGGTATCAGACTTGATTATAGTATGCTTGTTTTTTTCTGACACTCATTTCATCAAAAGCCCGTGGCAGGTACCATGGGCATTGTTTGTTTCAGGTTGCGCTTTGCCTTTCGCCAAGCTTACCTGATGGTGCCTTGGTCATTTTATTTGGAAGCGCACTTTTTGTCGTTGTTATGCTGCGCGGGCAAACCCAGAACTTATGGTTTTGGGCACGCTAGAGCGAGATTTGCTCGTCATAGGCTGGTTGTTCATATGAGGTTTGGTGTGAAGCCGGAGGACCTGCGCACTTCGCTTCGTGGACAAGGCTATTTTCACAGAGGGAGCAGAGTTGCGGCCCTTGTAGGCTGCCCAGGTTACGGGGCCGATGTCCCGCTTTTTACGTTTTGCCTGGATTGTTTTTATAGGGGCCGGGCGTACCGCAGTGGACCTCAGGGGGCGGCGCTGCTTACGAAGTGCTTTGGGTGTGTTTGAAGCTGCGACTTTCGATAACCGAGCTGAAAGTTTGAACTCAGGATTTATTTCCTTTTTTTCGGCCTGCTTCGTGCTCTCGACATGGCTGGTTGTCAGTTCTATTTCAGGATTGATTTGAACAAACTGAGGATAGTGTTCAATGGCCAAGACCAACGATGGCTCGTTAGGTTTTGGTTTGCCTCTAAAAAGATTTGCTAGTGACTCAAAAATTCGAGCCCAAAGCGTTTTTTCACGCGTTGGCATATCGATCCACCCAGAAATGACAGTAACTTCAGAATATTGGAGGAGCACCCACGCTCCGTTTCTGAAGATAATCTCTCATGTCTATGGTTAAGGTAAGCTAAATTACTGGCGCATTTTTGGACATCGCGCCAGCCAACCCTTGCTCTTAGCAAAAGGTTTAATCTCATTGATATTTATGATGTTTTCTTGCCTTGCTGAGGCAGGTAATGTCCGTGGTCAGAGCTGTTTTTGATTGATTTTTTATCAAAAAAATACGGGTGTTTTTGGTTTTCGAGTAAAAAGATATCGTGGATTTCGAACAGTCTAAATTTGAAGCAGCGTGCAGATACTCTGGGCAATGAACAAATAAACGAGATTAGGTTAAAAATGAGTTAAAGCTTTTTGTTGCCAGTGTCGCCTCGTCATACCTGTTAGCTATTTGCGTTAGATGACTGGAAAGACTCATTGAGTCGGTGTCAGTTTCTCTTCGAGTTGGGCTGTCCACCCTTCCGCTTTTGTCTCTGCAACCGGTGGGCGATCTGATTTTTTTTGAATGGATCCCGTTGTAAGCGCACTCCAGCCTTGACCCTCTAAAGTGTACGGCATGGATTCCTGCGAAAGATCCAGGTTTGCTTCAAAATCGTCAGGGTTGAATGAATTGGCTATGGAATTGCGTGCGGCTTGGACTGCTAAATTACAGGGTACTTTTTTCATTGGGCCGCCAGGCTTTTCCTGCGAGAGGGTCGTGCACTTGGCTGAGCCTAGGATTTGTTGCTGTGAATTTTTGACCTCGTTCTGGATGACGAGTTGTCCATGAGAATGAATGGATAGGCCAGAGGTGTCTGGCGTGTTTAGGAGAGTGTTGGTGCTTGAAATTGTATTGGACTGTGAGAGCGCAAAGGATTTCTCGCGAGGGCCGTGGAAGACCATATCCGAGACCAAACTCCAAAAACCGACCAAGTGCCAAAATACTGCTCCAGCTAAAAAGCCAAATAGGGTTGGAAACAGCTGAGCCTTGGAAAGCAAGTGGTGTGGAGATACCAAGACGTGGGCATCGGACTGATCGTTCTGTGGGCCAGTGTTAACTTTTGTCGCGCTTTTCTGATCGGGTTCGTCGTTTTGCTTGGGTGGAATAGAAGTTTGAAGCTTGGCGACCGCTTCTTCCAGAACGCCCTTGTCGGCATCTGTTTTATTCGTTGCCCAGATGTCGTTGGGGCGGTCATTGTGCATTCTTGGGTCTCCGCAACCTGTTTGATGAGAATCAGTTTGTTTAAGAGTTTGCGGGAAGTTTCTTTTGACGCAAGCGCAGGGATGCATCACTGACGCATTTTCCCATGGGTCAGACTGATTCGATCTAGGAGTAATTGTTCTGTGGCTTGTGGGGCGTCAGGTCGTTTTATGACTTTTCCAGCCAAGAATTGATTTGGGTCTGGTTGATGTTGTTTTACCTGCCGGCGCTTGAGGTTCGCACAGGTGGTACGAACATGCGTTGTGCCGAGCAAAGCCGCTTTTGTGATTCGTTGCGCCCACATGCTTGCAACGCGCCATCTCTTGAGAAGCAAAACCTGACTTCGCGAAGTCTGTTGCCCGAGCCTCTGCAGGATACCGCCATCATGTTGGTGCGCAGTCCTGGATTAACGGCGATAAACTCTTTCTTTAGCTGCTCGGGAGAAACCATTTGTTGCTGCAGGGGCTGCTTGTACCGCTGAGGGATTTTGATGGTGTTATATAATTTGCGGGATAAATCGTAGTAACCTTCCGGGGAGAGGCCTGTGCAGGTGCCATGTTTTTTGAATTCATGAATGACGAGCCCAGGGCTTGGCATAATGTCGAGCATGGAATCTATGGTGCGACGGGGAACGAATGGTTTTTGTCTTGTCCAGCAGGTATCGGGAAAGCCGCGGTTGTATTGTGGCCACAAGCCATGCAGAACGAAGGCGTAGCCGCGTCCTTTTTTGATATTGCACTGACGGTCTGGCCGTTTTCTATCACGGGTCGCGCAGAAGGTCGGGCTCCACGATAGTACCAGGGCGTAATAGTCGAATTCACCCGCGACATTTCGTTCTTTGCGACGCTTGTAACCTTGGCGTTGTTTTGATTTGTCACTATAGGCAACTCTCTCACCCGGTGCGCCAAGAGGGTTTGATTGTTGGGGCTGGGTATTGCTTCCAGAGTTTTG
The DNA here is from genome assembly GCA_024275435.1 of Alphaproteobacteria bacterium. Classification (GTDB taxonomy): domain Bacteria; phylum Pseudomonadota; class Alphaproteobacteria; order Rhizobiales; family Hyphomicrobiaceae; genus JAJRZC01. The sequence continues at coordinate 27,357 of JAJRZC010000049.1, read as the reverse complement.
AGGGCCGTAAAGCGCTCCGGTGATCAGGGCAACAACAAGGGCTGCTATGGCACCGGTTTGTTTGCGCGTAAGTTTCATGGGTTAAGTTTCCATTCTGTCTTGTCGTTAGTCGAACAGGTGGCGCACCTAATGTTCAAGATTGTGCCAAAGCTTCTAGAATGCGTGCCCAGCTTCGCGCGCCTTTCTTGAAGCTTTTTAGATTGTATTTTTCATTCGGTGAATGAATTCGGTCGTCGTCTACGCCAAACCCCACCATCAGACTGTCCATGCCTAGTTCATCCTTGAACGATGTGACAATTGGAATTGATGCGCCGCAGCCCATCATAACGGCGGGTTTACCCCACTCTTCGCTTAGGGCTTTTGCAGCTTGGCGCATGGCTTGGGTGTTCATATCAAAGCCAATGGCAGCACTGCCGTGATTGCCGATAAACTCGACGCTACAATCTTCTGGTACCTGTGCACTCACGAATTGCCTGAGGCTCTTTAACACGGACTTTGGGTTTTGTCCCGGGACCAGACGGCAACTAATTTTTACCGAAGCCTGCGCTGGGATGATGGTTTTGGAGCCGACGCCTTGGTAGCCGCCGGTGATGCCGTTCATTTCCAAGGTGGGCCGTGACCAAAGTTGTTCTATGGCGCTGTAGCGGGATTCGCCGGCGGGTGAGCTGAGGCCAACGGAGCTTAGAAAGGCTTTGGACTCTAGATCAAGCTCCGCCCACTGGCGTCGTTGCTTTGCCGTTGGATTTTTTATGCCATCGTAGAAGCCGGGTATGGTGATTTTTCCGTTTTTATCAAACATGGCTGCAAGAATTTTGGTCAAGATGCGGATGGGGTTTGCAGCGGGTCCACCGTAGAGCCCTGAGTGAAGGTCGCGTTTTGGGCCGTGGATGATGATTTCGAGTCCGGCCAGTCCGCGCAACATTGTTGTTATGGCGGGTGTGTCCTTGTCCCACTGAACGGTATCGCAGACCAATGCCAGGTCGGCGCGGATTTCCTTGCCATGCTTTTTGAAGAAACCCGGCAGCGAGGGTGAGCCGCATTCTTCTTCCCCTTCGATCATTACGGAGACACCAACGGGTAGTTCTCCGGTAACCTGTTTCCATGCCCTGGCGGCTTCCAGGAATGTTACGAGTTGTCCTTTGTTGTCTTCGGCACCGCGTGCGATGATGACTTTGCCGTTGCGGCGCTCGGTTGTGATGTGAGGTTCAAAGGGTGGGGTTTTCCAAAGTTCCAAAGGTTCCGGTGGTTGCACGTCGTAGTGACCGTAAAACAAGACGTGGGGTTTTCCCTTTATCTTGCTGCCGTCGTGAGCAACGACAATTGGGTGTCCATCGGTTTTTTTGATCTGAGCCTTGAAGCCGATATCCTGGAGTTCGGCCTTGCACCACTGGGCTGCAGAAAGACAGTGCTTCTTGTATGCGGGGTCGGTTGAGACACTGGGGATTTTCAAAAAAGTGAACAAGCGTTTCAGGGCATTTTCGTGAGAACGGTCGATAAGCTTTAAAACATTCGTTAGGTTGGATGTCATGATGTCGTCTCGTGTAAATGGGCTTGCTGTGAGAGGGGCTTGGTTAGGTTTGGTTATTTGCTTGAGATAGGGGTGTGAAGTCAAAGGTGATTGGATGATGGGTCGTTTTTTTAGGATGCAGTAACTTTCCTTTTTTCGAGTTTGCGGGTTGAGTGGAGAAAGTGGCCCTGGACTATGCCATAAACAAAAAATCAGTGTTGAGATGGGAAAGATACGATTGACACGGCTTTAATTTGTCGAAGACATGGCTAGTTGTGTTAAGTAAACCTGGTACAAATTATGAGATGTTTCCTCGGTTTTAATTCCCTACCTTTGCGTTGAAATTCGAGGGAATAGATTGGCTATGACCTCACATTTCAATCCAAACTTGTGAAATATTACCGTTTGGGAAACACGGTCCCACTTGATCAGGGGTTTGCTTGATGATCTGGTTTAAGCGCTAGAATTGTCGATAGGCACCGTATGTAGCTCGGAGCAACTTTTAAATGACGGTAGATACGTCAACACAAAAGGCCTTGGAAAAATGGGTCTATGTGTTTGGGCCTGGCTGTAGTGAAGGTGGGGCGAAACAGGCCGCTTTGCTGGGCGGTAAAGGAGCAAACCTGGCGGAAATGGCGAATTTGGGTTTGCCGGTCCCTCCAGGGTTTACGATTACAACCGAGGTTTGCCACGCTTACAATGAAAATAACCAGAAACTTCCATCCAATTTGAAGCCTCAGGTGGCTGAGGCACTCAAGGTTGTGGGCGATCTTACGGGGATGGGATTTGGTGACTTAAAGAATCCTTTGCTGGTTTCGGTTCGCTCAGGATCACGGGCTTCGATGCCCGGTATGATGGATACCATCTTAAACCTGGGTTTGAATGATGAAACCGTAGAAGGACTTGCCGTTCGCGCAGGTGATGAGCGTTTTGCCTATGACTGCTATCGGCGCTTTATTCAGATGTACGCGGATGTGGTTTTGGGGGTCGATCACGGGGTCTTTGAGGATATCCTTGAAAACTACAAGAACCTCAATGCGATGTCGCAGGATACGGATTTAACAGCCGATCATTGGCGCAGCGTTATCTCCTCGTTCAAGAAGGCGGTTTTTGACAATGCCGGGGAGTCGTTTCCTCAAGATACATCTGAGCAGTTGTGGGGGGCTATCAGCGCTGTTTTTGGTTCGTGGCAGAATGCACGTGCGCGTACCTATCGCCTGATCCATGACATTCCCGACTCGTGGGGTACGGCTGTAAATATCCAAGCAATGGTGTTTGGAAATATGGGCGATACGTCTGCTACCGGCGTGGCATTTACCCGAAACCCTTCGACAGGTGAGAAAGAGCTTTTTGGAGAATACCTGCGTAATGCCCAGGGAGAAGATGTGGTTGCAGGGGTTCGAACACCTCAGCCCTTGTTGCGAAGTGCGGGTCATAAACCCGGCGGTTCGGTTCTCTCACTTGAAGTCTTGATGCCAAAGACGTTTGAGTTGCTTGGACAGGTGCTCGAAAAGCTTGAGCGTCACTATGGGGATATGCAAGACGTCGAGTTCACCATTGAGAGTGGTAAGCTTTGGATGCTTCAAACCCGTGCTGGGAAGCGTACGACCACGGCAGGGATTAAGATTGCTGTTGATCTTGCTCTTGAAGGCGTGATTACACGCGAAGAAGCCGTCTTAAGAATTGATCCCCAGGCGCTCGATCAACTGTTGCACCCGACCATTGACCCCAGTGTTCGCAATAAGAAAGTCATTACAACGGGACTTCCCGCTTCTCCAGGAGCGGCCTCGGGAAGGATTGTCTTTACTTCTGAAGAAGCCGAAGAGATGGCGAGCGAAGGTGAGGATGTCATCTTGGTTCGCAAGGAAACCAGTCCGGAAGATATTCACGGGATGTTGGCGGCGGTGGGGATCTTGACGGCTCGTGGTGGCATGACTTCTCATGCGGCGGTTGTGGCGCGGGGCATGGGGCGGCCGTGTGTGACGGGTGCTGGTGCGATGCGTGTTGATATTGATGCAGGCACGCTCAGAGCGGGTTCACTGATTTTGAGAAAAGGTGACGTTGTTACCATTGATGGGGCCACCGGGCGTGTTTTCCAAGGTTCGGTGCGGATGCGGCCTGCGGAACTCACGGGATCATTTGGAACCTTGATGAGTTGGGCGGATGATTTCCGGAAACTGGATGTACGGGCCAATGCTGATATTGTACGCGATGTTCGTCAGGCCCACGAGTTTGGTGCGCAAGGTATCGGTCTTTCACGCACAGAACATATGTTTTTTGATGAAGTGCGGATTGTTGCCATGCGCGAGATGATTCTTGCCGAGGATAGTGAGGGTCGCCGCCGCGCGTTGCAAAAGGCACTTCCAATGCAGCGTTCTGATTTCCAGTCGTTGTTTGAGGTTATGGCTGGGTTTCCAGTTACAATCCGGCTTCTCGATCCCCCTTTACATGAATTTCTTCCTCATGAGGATCGCGATGTGCAGGCTGTCGCCCGCGAGCTTGGGGTCTCAGGAGAAAAGCTGAGGGCACGGATTTCAGAGCTTAAAGAGTTTAACCCGATGCTTGGATTTCGCGGGTGCCGCCTTGGTGTGCTGTATCCGGAAATCGTTCAAATGCAGGCGCAGGCGATGTTTGAGGCGGCGGTTGCGGTTTATAAAAAGACCGGCGAGCGGGTGAAGCTTGAGGTGATGATTCCGCTCGTAGCTTATCGCAAGGAATTTGATTTACTTGCCGGCGAAATACGACGTGTGGCGAAGCGAATCGAAAAGAACCTGGGCGAAAAGATTGATTATGAAATCGGTACGATGGTTGAGTTGCCCCGCGCCGCGTTACTGGCCGAGGAACTTGCTGCTGGGGAGGATGGAGCTTCGTTCTTTTCATTTGGTACAAACGATTTAACGCAAACCTGCCTGGGGTTGTCACGTGATGATGCGGCAATGATTTTGGAAGCCTATATTCGAGAGGGCGTTATGGCGGTTGACCCGTTTGTATCGTTGGATGAGTCGGGTGTCGGCGAGTTGATCCGTATTGCCATCGAGCGTGGGCGTCGCGCGAACCCGGACTTGAAGCTTGGTATCTGTGGTGAGCATGGCGGTGATCCTCGCTCGATTGAGCTGTGTCACCAATGGGGCCTTGACTATGTGTCGTGTTCACCGTTCCGGGTGCCGGTTGCGCGACTTGCAGCGGCGCAGGCGCAATTGCGGTCTTTGGAAAAATAGATCGTAGCTGCCGGTTTTGAGAAGAGTGCCTCAGTAGAGATTTTTGTCATCTTCATCAAGCGTTGGGCGCCTGGGGCGTGGGCCTGAAAATCGAGGTAACAAGGCAAGAATCAGCACGATAGGTGGAAAGATAAATGACCAAGCCATCCAGAATGAGTAATCTCGATTCTTGGCGCCAGCCAAAATGCCAGCGACCGCGGAAGCTATGATAGCTACCAAGCCCCACATGGAAATCCAAAATACCGCGCCGCCCATATAGATCTCTCATTCGATCAAATTCATGCCGATGCCTATAGTGGCACGATAGTGGTGTTCTTCGTGTGGCAATTCAAGTGTCTTTAAGGAGAGTACCATCCATTCCTGCGCCGATGAAACAGCAAAATGAAAAAGAATTGATGGTGAATGCTGGTATGGGAGCGTAAGAGACGCAATAGATCAGTTTTTAGATGTCCTTATGGATGAAATCCAAACCGAGATCCAAGGCGTTAGCGGAGTGTGTTAAGGCCCCTATGGATATGATATCAACACCTGTGTGTGCGATTTGCTGAACGGAATCAAGAGAAACGCCTCCAGAGGCTTCACAAATTATTTGCCCAGATACTGTCTCGACCGCACGAGCCAAGGTTTTGAGGTCCATGTTGTCGAGTAAAACCGCATCTACAAGGTTTGCATGCCGTAAGACCTCGTCGAGTTGGCTCAATGTATCGACTTCCACTTCGATGCGAACCATATGGCCGGCAGAAGAACGTGCACGTCTAATGGCTTGTGAGAGGCCTCCGGCAGCTAGAATGTGATTATCCTTGATCATCATGGCATCGAACAGGCCGGAGCGATGATTATGACCGCCTCCGCAACGTACGGCATATTTTTCGAATGGGCGAAGTCCTGGAGTCGTTTTTCTAGTATCGGTTATTTTTGCCTTGGTGCCTTTGACTTTTTCTACATAAGCCTTTGTCAGGGTGGCAATGCCGCTGAGGTGGCTCATGAAGTTTAGCGCGACACGTTCCCCGCTTAAAAGTGCGCGCGCTTTTCCCTCAATGCGTGCCAATGCCATGCCGCTCTTGACGCTATCGCCATCGTTTGAGTTCCGAGTGAAGATGCAATGCGCGTCCAAGACTTTGAATGCTTCATGGGCGAGATCCATTCCGCTTACCACACCGTCTTGCCGCGCCACGATCATTGCGCAAGCGTGAGCAGAGTCTTCAACGGTGGCCAGTGTTGTGATATCGCCGCTTAGGCCAAGGTCTTCGTTCAGTGCATATGAGACAGATGTGGCTACTAAGTGCTGAGGTAGTTTGAACAGTTGTTTTGAATGACTCATAGGTAATGGGTGTCCACCGGTAAAAAGACGCGCAGCTCAAGGTCGAAGGACTCAAACATGCTGGATGGCAAGTTGCTTGTCTTTTTCTTTGCTGTCACAGGAGGGGGATTGGCAGATTTTGTTGCGAGCATAAAGAGCACTTACGGTTTCGACGTCTGCAAGAGTAAGAAATGAGCGTTTGCCAATTGTGCTGTCTTGTTTGGGGAAATCACTTCTGAAGTGTGCTCCGCGGCTTTCTTTTCGGTATAGCGAGGCGACGACAACGAAGCGCGCAGCCAGCGCCATGTTGGTTATGAGTTTGTCTTTGTTGAAGGTTTCTTGAAGCTGCTCCAGGTCGTGGAGAGCGCTCATCAAGCCCTGTTTGTTGCGAATGACACCGACATGGTGGGACATGATATTTCGCATTTTCTGGATCGCGGTTTCGCGTGCGGGTGTGTCTTCAAGTCTTGTGTTTGGGCTTGAGACGCGTTTCAGCAGCAGGTGTTCCATGGGCTGGTCATAGGCAGCGGATGGTTTTGCGAAAAGGGTTGCGATATCACGAGCGGCGCGATCACCAAAGACCAGGGTTTCCAAGAGAGAGTTGGAAGCGAGACGGTTGGCACCGTGAAGGCCTGTGGCTGCAACTTCTCCGACGGCCCATAGCCCTGGTATGGAGGAACGCGCGCGCAAATCGGTGGCGATCCCGCCCATGTGGTAGTGCGCTGCTGTGGTTACGGGTAAGGGTTGTGTCTGCGGATTGTAACCTGCTTTCTCACAGGACTTGAAAACTGTGGGGAAGCTATTTGCAAAGTTTTCACCAATGGCGGTACGGCAGTCCAGGAATGCGCCGCGCCCGTTTTGATTTTGGGCAAAGACGCCGCGTGTTACGATATCGCGTGGGGCCAGGTCGCCATCGGGGTGAAGTTTTGACATGAATGGATCGCCATTTGAGTCGATGAGTTGCGCTCCTTCACCGCGGAGAGATTCTGTGGCCAAAGGTACGGGGTCTTGTCCAAAATCAAGCGCTGTGGGGTGAAACTGGACGAACTCAGCATCACTGATAACAGCACCTGCACGCGCGGCAATGGCCAATGCCGTACCGCGTGAATAAGCCGGGTTGGTTGTGACGGCGTAGAGCGCGCCAATGCCGCCAGTTGCCAAGACGAGAGCGGAAACCTGGTGAATCTCATAGTGGATAGTGTCGGTTCTGGTTTCTTGTGCCAGTTTCACGCCGGAAACGGAGCCGTTGGTCAGGATCAGATCTTCGAGCTCAAAGCCTTCGAGTATCTGGATAGATGGGGTCCTTCTAACGCGCTCAATGAGCGTTTGCATAATGGCAGCGCCGGCTTTGTCGCCTGAAACCCGAACGATACGGTTTTGGGAATGAGCAGCTTCACGCGAAAGAATAAATTGGCCGTCATCTTTTTGGTCGAAGGGTACGCCGTAGTCGAGCAAGTCGTAGATGCGTGCAGGCGCTTCTTTTGCGACCATTGTTGCGATGTCCGGGTCGACAAGTCCGGCGCCGGCAGCGATGGTGTCATGGGCATGTGCGATTACGCTATCGTTTTGGCCCACGGCTGCGGCGATACCACCTTGTGCCCAAGCGCTTGCAGCGCCTTTGCCTAGCTTGGCCGCAGATACAATGGTGACCGGAGTTGGGGCCAGTTTTAAGGCTGTGAACAGGCCGGCTAGTCCGGCACCGACTATTACGATGGAGCCAGATTTGATCTCATCGGAGTTAGCTGAGAACCCGATAGAGTGTGATGTGGTTTTTGAACCTGTCATTCCCCCTCCGTGTCATCGGGGTGAAGTCTTTGGGCAGCAATTTAATTGTGTCAACCAAGAGGGGCCGATGCGATGATTGGGTGCCATTTTTTTCGACACTCCAATCTTTCTTTGGCTATCAGTTTGTAAGGTTGACCATTCGTTCAACGGAGCGGCGAGCACGCTGCGCCACCTCTGGGTCGATCGTTACCTCAAAAGTCATGTCAATAAGGCTGTCGAGGATCTTCTCCAAAGAGATCTTCTTCATGTGTGGACATAGATTGCACGGGCGAATGAATTCAACGTCCGGCGTTTCAGCTGCCACGTTCGAACTCATTGAACACTCGGTTACGAGAATGACCTTGGGTGGGCGGTTGTCCTTTACCCAATTGATCATAGCTGCTGTGGAGCCTGTGAAATCTGCGGTCTTGATAACGTCGGGTGGGCACTCAGGATGGGCGATGATTTTTACACCGGGGTCCTGGCCGCGCAGAGTTTCCAGCTCTTCGGCTGTGAAGCGTTCATGAACCTCGCATCGTCCTTTCCAAGCTATGATTTCAACGTCCGTTTTGGTCTGGACGTATTTTGCAAGGTATTCGTCTGGGATCAGCAGGACGCGTGGTGCGTTGAGGCTTTCAACGATTTGTACGGCATTGGAAGACGTACAGCAGATATCGCATTCGGCTTTTACGGCGGCTGAGGTGTTGACGTAAGTGACAATGGGGACGCCGGGATAAGCTTCTCGCAAGGCTCTTACGTCTGCCGCTGTAACAGAGGCCGCAAGAGAGCATCCGGCTTCCAAGTCTGGAATCAGAATGGTTTTGTCGGGGCTCATGAGCTTTGATGTTTCGGCCATGAAGTGCACACCGGCCTGAACAATGACATCGGCGTCGACATTGGCTGCTTCACGGGCAAGTTGCAGACTGTCGCCTTTAAAGTCACCAACGCCGTGAAATATTTCAGGCGTCATGTAATTGTGAGCGAGAATGACGGCGTTTCTCTCTTTTTTGAGTGTGTTGATTGCTTTTATGAGAGGAGCGTAATGGGGCCACTCCATGGGGGTGACGACATGTTTTACCCGTTGATAAATTGGCTTCATCTCAGCTTCGATTTCAGGTGTGAAGGTGAGGTCTGGACGCGCAATCTTTGGCCAAACCTTTTCGCTTCTGGCAACACTGGATGCGGTTGCGCACTCGCTGGTGTTCTGGGCCATGTTGTTGTCCTTTCCAAAAATCTGTTCCCAGCCAATTTGCTCAGATTGAGCATAAGATAGGCCCGGAAAAAGCCGGCCATGGGACTGGCCAGTCTACGTATTACCCAAAGCGATTGCAGCTCAGTATGGCGGGAATGAAGCGGTTCATTGAACAGCGATATTTGCCCACTGGCTTATATATACTCGCTTAGAGTACTTCCTTGTTAATGCTAATATAATGGATCTTCAGGAGAATTTCCAGAGAACCTCAGAAAACGGGCGGTTTTGACCCGGTTTTAGAAATTTGCAGGTTGGATTGGGGCCTGTTACGAGCTGGAGCATTTCGCACACGAACCCAGCTCAAACCTCTGCCTAGATTTACAGATGTTTGAGGTGGGTGTTTTGCAAATGTGTGAAAGCCTGAGAAACGATGTGCAAATAGAATTTGCAGGTTAGTTGAACCAGCCCAGGAGACCGTTTGATTTGTGTTTTTGCTTGGTCTTGGGTGGTGGGGGTGCCTCAGGTGTCAAGGGAGCGATAGGAATGGGCGGGGGCGAGATGGTTGCCCAGCTGCTTTCGACATCCTGCTCAACCTGGATACGCCTTAATATCATTGCTTCGGACATTGGTACTGTGAAGGCGTAGCGACCGTGGCGCGTGCGATAAATGAGTCCGCGTTCGCACAGGGCCAATAAGAGTTGGTTAGCCTGAGAACTATCAAATTCACCACTGCCATTACTCAGGGCTGCGATTTCAATTGCAGAGAATTCGTTGGGGCGATTTGTTCCGCGGTTTGCGATCAGTTTCAGGAATCGGCGCTGTTTATCCGTGGTTTTGTTCCACCGGGCAGCAAATAAACCGGCATCCAGCCGATCCATGACATCTGGGGATGGGAATTGGTCCTTGTGAAGAATGCCGCCATTTTTAAGGAGCCCGTCAATGAGTTCTTTGCCGAAGAACTGAATGAGATAAGGATAGCCCCCGCTAAGATCCACGACCTTTTCGAATAAGTCCGGTGGACAATTGAGTGGAGGCATAAGTGGTTTCATGGGCGAGAAAAGTGCCTGGGCGGTATCCTGCCGGCTGAGACGTTCCATCTGCATGACATGGAACATACGTTCGGTGTACGTGCGTGCAGCGATGAGTGCGTTAAACACTTGAGGCAAACCACTCAAGACCAAAAGGATCGGTGTCACACCATCGCGCTTTTGTAGCGAGCTTACGGTTTCAACCAGCATTGACATTGGAAATTCGTCGCGTTGAGCGTGATCGCTCAAACATTGTGCTTCGTCGTAGGCGAGCACGAGGCCGCGTAACTTGGCGCGTGTCAGGATTGAACCCACGCGACCGAGAACAGATTTCAATTTGTCGCTTGGTAGACCAGGGGTGCGTTCGTATTTCGTTTTTAAAGCTTCAAATGTTGTGGGGTCGAGATCGTCTTTAGCTTCGTCTTGGGCGTGCTTTGATGTTGCTGTTTGACCGTCGGCTCCCTGTACCAGTATTTCGGAAAGGGATTGAGCTAGGTCCGTGAGGATGCGAAGGGCAAGGCGATCTTCACTAAGGGAGGCGGATTCTGATAGATCGTTACCAACCCACACCCAACCTTCGGCTAGGGCAGTTCTTTTGAGATCATCAAGTAGGACAGTTTTACCAAAGCCACGCAGGCCGGTGATCAGCAGATTCTCGGTGGCAAAATCTTCCCGAAGCAATCGTCGGAAGTGCTCTTGCTCCCGACCTCTGCCAGCCAGCACAGGCGGTCTGTGTCCCGCTCCAGGCCGGAAGGGATTTTCCAATAATTTCCTTCGGTCCATTTTTCACCCCTGACCCCGCTACTTGTGTTGGTCAGCGTCGTTAAACGCCATCGGTGAATCCCTCTTAAAAAACATCACCGATGAAGTGATAGATGCTTGTTAATTCTGGTCCCTGCACGTGGATATTATGAACATGGAAAACGAAACGTTAATATCCTGAGTTAATTGATATGGTTATTCTCATTGGTTGGAAACCTTTACGGCATTATTTTGACACTTTTCGTCGAAAATCAACTGAAAACAATATTGTACTCAAATTGAGGGAAAAAATAGGGTTGGTGGACTGCTTCATCGGCAATTTAATTGCCTAGTCAACTTATATGGTAGTTGGTGAAATGACCGGGGCATGAAACTAGCGTTTTACATATAATACGCAGGTTATATGCGGGGAATTGGTGTATTTCGAAAATGCCCAAGGGTTATGCACTTAGCTTGTGCTAAAAAGGTCTAACTCCGATTTTCGGCAATTGCGATAATGAGTTTTTTTTTAAGCTTTAATTCGGTTGAAGCGCCTTGGGTCGATGGTTTTTTGAGTGGCGGAGACGAATGAACGGCGAAGTTGATTGAAACACTCGGCGGTTTCCTCGTTCATTTTGACGGTATAGGTCTTTTGCATCCGATCTAGCTGATCATAAAATGAAACCAAATCATCAAGGATTTTTTGGCGATGACCTTGATAGGCGGGGTCTTTGCTGGCCCCTTTTTTCGGATCTTTTATATTGGGAAAATATAACCGTCCCTCGTCAATCAGGGCGCTGAGGCGAGAGCGAAAATGAATGAATTCTTCGGAAGAAAGTTTTACGTCGCCTTTTAACAGACGGCATTTGACGTGTTCTTCTACCTCGGACATCAACTTGAGGCACATGCGTGCCCAGGCGATGATATGGTCCTCCCGTTGCAAGCGTAGCTGCCATCGATTCAAGCGCTGCTGGCGAGAATAAACCCAGATGGAAAGAAGCAGAGCGGATAATGATAACAGTGCTGCAACTGTCTGGCTTATGGCTGCTACGGCATTGATTTTGTCAATGCCGTTCAATGTTTGAATATCAAACGAAAATGCAGCGAGGATGGTCTTACCGAACTCTTGAAACATATGTCACCTTTTTTAGGTGTTCGATAAGACAGGAAAGCGCCAACCGCAACCCCCTTGTCAGAAGTGTACAAGGGGGTTGCGTAATATGCCCTCGTGGGGGCGCTTGATCGGCGTTGGTTCGCCGATTCATTGATTTTAAAGTTAAGCTAAACAGGAAAAATACCGGGATGGCGTTGTTACTAGGAATGCTCGAGCCCCCCGTGACTTTTGGAGAGCAGAGCCGCCATATTTTTTAGACACGGCCTGGTGGTTTGACACGCACGCCTGGTGCAGGTCTTTCCATCAAAACCTCTTTGCGGAAGCGGAAGAGTTTTGCTGGGCGTCCTCCGGTGCGTGTTTTCATTTCGCCGGTTGGTTCCACAAGACCTGCGCTTTCAACAAGACGCCGGAAGTTCTGCTTGTGTAGATGCGGTCCCAAAATGGCTTCAACGGTTTTTTGCAATTCGAACAAAGTGAACTCATGAGCCATCAATTCAAAAACAACCGGCCGATATTTTATTTTGGCACGAACGCGTCCAATAGCAGTGGCTAGAATTCTACGGTGGTCGGCACGCATGCTGATCCCAAAGGGGGAGGGGTCACCATTGAATGTGGGTGAAATTGATGAAATTTAGCTGTTGTTGCGTTTTGCTTCTGGCACCAAGCCAGCTTCAAACAAAAGCTCATAGCGCTCCAGGACTTTTTCCTCATCCCAGGTGGTCCCATCAAGGCCAAAGCAGAGACGGACACGTCGGCTGCGATCATGCAGCTGAGCATGTGATTCGTTGGAATGATGTTGTTGGGCCCAGGCTTCCAGAGCTGGAGCTATTACGTTGTCTAGAATTTCAGGGCGGCCTGAACGCCAATCTTCCCAAGGGAAATAATGGTACCAACTGCGCCAGAACTCGCTTTTTTCATCATTGGTGTTGTCATCAATCCTGGTCAGGGCAAGGTAACCAATAGATACAACATGAGGCTGTATTTCTACGGGTTCGGCTTCTCGTCCACGATCGCCAAATGTATAAAGCTGTTCGACGTAGCCTAGATCTATTCCGGTCTGAGCGGATACCCAGGACCGAAGCCCAATTTCCAATGTTCGATGTTCAAGTGGTGAGAATGGCCCGAATGGCAAGCCATCTGTGGCGCCTGCCATGTCGGCTGGTTCGGAGACGACGAGTACCATGGGTTCATCGTTATTAACGGCGACAATAGCGGCGTTTAAACCGATTTCTACGCCAGGACTTTTACGCAAACTACGGGTGTTGTGATTGGTCACGACCGATTTAATTTTGTGATCGTGAATGCCGTTGGAGTGCACGTGAACACTTGCTTTGCTCAGGTGTTCAGGTGCGATCTGCGTGTGAGTTGCCTCTGCCTTCATAGCCCCTAATCCGTATCTTGAAACATCGCAAAAACGATGCCACGTCATAAGACGTCACCCCGTCACTGTCGAAATGCAATGCATGCCCACGCGTCATGCTTGATTTCAACCGTTCCGGTGGCAAGGTAACAGCTCTTGTTGATGCATTATGATCGTTGTGAAGATCTGGTGCATCCGCGCAAGCTGCGCCCTAAGCCAAGCGCGCCCCCGCGACGCCAAAAGGCTTTGGTCTGTAAACGGGCTAGAACTGGATAATGGCGTTTTTTGGAACAAATTAATATCATTCGAGTGATAAGACGGACAAGAAGTGATCTCTTTTAATATATTTAGGGTTGAAAAAGCGCTTTCTAAAGTACGCTTATCCCTTTGAAATGGGGCATTCATAGAAATGCTTGAAATGATGGAAAGGATGGACTTCTTCGGCTGAGATTTTTTTTAATTTTCAGGTGATTTTTTCAAAACGAAGCAGAAATTCTTGTTGAGCCACTGTGGCAGGTACAGGTTTCAGATTGGCAAGTCTTGAGTACAATTGTTTTGAGATCCCACTGGGGGTTCCAAAAAAGGAAAGGGCTTCCTGTTCATTGAAACCAGCCAGACCAGTGGCTTCAAAATATGCTGCGATGCGATCAGCTTGCTTGATTTGCAGAGCGATTTCATCTGGAAGGCTGGCTGGTATGTGAAAGCGCTGGTGAATGGCCTTCAGGAGCCTAATTTCAAAGGCCTTGTAATCGAGCCCGATGGCTGTCTTGAAGGGGCTAATCAAATCTCCGATGACATATTCGGCGGCATCATGAAGCAAGGCCGCGCGGCGCCACTGTGAAGGCCAGTTAGGGTTTTTATCGTTGGTAATGTCTTCGACGATTGTCACGTGTTGCGCAACCGACAAGGCATGATTGCCTAAAGTTTGACCATTCCAACGGGCGACACGGGCCAACCCATGGGCGATATCGATAATCTCAATATCTTTTGGTTCCGGGTTTAGAAGGTCAAGTCTACGCCCGGACAACATCCGTTGCCATGCGCGAGGTGGGCGCTCTTGTAAGCTTTGATCTTGGGCGTTCAATAACTTTCTCGTTTTTCTTTATGATATAGTTTCAGGCTGGTAGGCGTGCTGGAGTTTTGTGCATTCTAGGTGGCGTGAGCAACCAATCAGGTGATCATTGACCATTCCGACGGACTGCATGAAAGCATATGTTGTCGTTGGGCCTACAAAACGAAATCCTTTGTCTTTTAGAGCTTTTGAGAGTTGGTTTGACAATGGGGTGTGAGCGGGCACTTCTTCGTGCTTGCGCCAGCTGTTTTGTATGGGGCCATTTTCCAGGTATGACCAAAGAAATTCGGCGAAGCTGGTGTGTTCGACAAGGTCAAGGTAGGCGTGGGCATTGGTGATGGTTGCTTCAATCTTAAGCCGGTTGCGAACAATTCCTGTGTCTGCCATGAGCCTTTCAATGTCTTTTTCATCAAAGGCGGCGATGGTCTTTGGATTGAAGCCAGCAAATGCTTTTCTAAAATCCGGTCGCTTCTTTAAGATGGTGAACCAGCTAAGGCCAGCCTGAAACCCTTCAAGAATGAGTTTTTCGAACAACTGGAAATCTTTTGCTTTGGGTACTCCCCACTCCTTGTCGTGGTAGCGGGCATATAGGGGGTGTTCTAAGCCGGGCCACTGGCAACCGGATTTTTCTGTTTCTCGGGACTTGTGATTGCGCGTGTTCATGCTTTCGGCTTTTCAGTTTTCTCGTTGGTGCTTGGAGCGCTCAGCGAAAAAGTTGCCCAGCTTGGCAGTTTAATTTCGATCTCAATGTCGTCCGCTTTGAGCGGTTGACCAGCTTTCAGGGCTTCTTGAACGCGATCGAGGCGCAAGTTAGCTAAAGCTTTTTTTTCTGCCACCGAGCACACTGTGCCAATTAGGGAAGAGCCTGCACGTATTTCAGTTCCCTTGGGAGGAAGTTGGGTGTGCCCTTCAATGGGAACGATTCGTCGGCGGGCGGTGGCGCGATGTTGCATGCGGCTGACAACTTCCTGGCCGATAAAGCATCCTTTTGAAAAGGAAACGCCATTGAGTTGGTCGAACAGTGCCTCGTGAATGAAAGTTTCGCCAAATGCGTAATCCTTGCCCCCCTCTGGGACGCCGAGGGAAATTCGGTGGGCATCATATTTTTCCTGTGTTGCGGGTGTGGCATCAAGTTTTGAAGGTAACCAGCCACTTTTGATCGTGACCAGAATGCGCATGCCCATGGGTTCCAAACGCGGATCAGTGAAATGAATAGGATCGGAGGCTTTTGGAAGAGTTGGGAGTGTGTCCCCCCACAGGGCGACAACCGTGAAGTTAGGGGAGACGTTTTCTATGGTTACGTTGGAATGTAGCCTATACATTCCGAGCCGAAGCTTTAGGGGTACGGATTGATGGCGAGCGACATCCAATAGAAATGCATCGCCATCGTTTACCACAAAGAAATCGAACAGAATTTTTCCTTGTGGGGAAAGCAATCCGGCATGGATGGCTTTTTGATTTTGCAACAAGTCCATGTCGTTGGTGATGAGACCTTGCAGAAATTGTTTTGCGTCGGGCCCGCTGACTTTGATAACGCCACGGTCAACAAGTGGGATGGACTTCAGGGCGTTCATGGTATTGATGTTTAACCTTCTGGTGTGTTGGAGCGTTAAAACGCAACCTAGTTTTCGTTATGGCATATAGTAATTAGTTAGGCGGTGCTGAAGGGCGGTGCAAGTGCGCGGGTAAATATCAGGATGCTAAGTATACCCCAATAGTTTGGTGATCAGAAAAGAGACTGGAATGGCGCAGACATTTGACGTGATTTTCAAAGGTGGGAAGGTTTTTAACCAGAATGGTTGCCATGAGATTGATATTGGTATCAAGGATGGCAGGATCGCTGCGTTGGGGGCTTTGCCAGAGTCAAAGGCTGGGGAAGTTGTGGATGTGTCCGGTCTGACTGTGCTGCCGGGCGTAATTGATAGCCAGGTGCATTTTCGCGAGCCAGGGCTTACCCATAAGGAAGATCTGGAAACCGGAAGTCGGGGGGCTGTGATGGGTGGAACGACGACTGTTTTCGAAATGCCCAACACTGACCCGTTGACCACGAATGCCGAGCGTTTGGCTGAAAAGGTCGCAGCTGCGCGCCATCGCATGTTTTGTGATTTTGCATTTTATGTTGGTGGGACGCGCGAGAATATTGACGATCTTCCTGAGTTGGAGCGCTTGGAGGGGTCTGCTGGTATCAAGGTTTTTATTGGCTCATCGACGGGAAATCTGCTGGTTGATGATGAGCCGTCGCTAGACCGGATCATTGCAAAGATTACGCGTCGCGCTGCGTTTCATGCGGAAGATGAAGCTCGTTTGATTGAACGGGCGGATCTGCGTGTGCCGAATGATCCGTCTTCGCATCCGGTGTGGCGGGATGAGGAAGCCGCGCTGATTGCCACGAAGATACTCGTGGGGTTAGCTGAAAAGCACCGCAAGCGTATTCATGTCCTGCACATCTCTACGGCTGCCGAAATGGCTTTTCTGGCTTCGCATAAGGAATGGGCCAGCGTTGAGGTTACACCGCATCATCTCACGTTGGTGGCGCCGGACTGCTATGAGCGACTGGGGACCTATGCCCAGATGAATCCTCCTGTTCGCGATGATACGCATCGTCAGGCAATCTGGGAGGGAATTGAAAATGGTGTTGTGGATGTCCTTGGGTCTGACCATGCGCCGCATACACGGGAGGAAAAAGATCATCCTTATCCGCAATCGCATGCGGGCATGACGGGGGTTCAGACTTTGGTGCCGATTATGCTTGACCATGTTAACGCGGGTCGGTTGTCGTTGGACCGGTTTGTGGATCTGACGAGCCATGGTCCGCAGAGGTTGTTTGGTTTGAGGAACAAAGGACGCATTGCGGTGGGCTATGATGGTGATTTGACGGTGGTCGATATGAAGCGGGTTGAGACGATCACCAACGATTGGATTGAAAGCCGCAGCGGCTGGACGCCCTATGATGGGAAAACGGTTACGGGTTGGCCGGTGGGTACTGTGGTTCGCGGACGGCGTGTGATGTGGGAAGGAGAAATTCTGGGAACAGGCATTGGCGAGCCTGCCAAGTTTCTGGAGAGCTGATTGAGCGATTTTTCTTTATTTTCACGTCTGTTTTATGCGCTCGCGCTTGGATTGGAATGAGATTTGCAAGTGCTTTGAAAAGCTTTGAGGAGCTTTTCCAGCATTTGGCAAGGGCTTTTACAGCATGAAGCAATGGCAATAACCTTATTGAACGCTTTTTGTCTGTTCAAATTCTTGCCTTTGAGGCTTGTTTGCAAATACCTCAAGAAGTTTGTTCCAATAAGGTCTGTTGTTGAATGTCGCAAATGACGCGTTTTACTTCCTCTTTTCGTTCTCATTCTCATAGCGTGAGGGGTGTGCGTAAATTCCTGCTGTGGACCTGCGTCACGGCTTTTGCCTTGGGAAGTGTTGTTGCTGTTTACCTTGCCAAGTCGGCCTTGGGCATTAACCTGTTTGTTTCACGTTCCCCGCTTCATGAACTGCTGTATCATTTTGTGAAGTAATTTCCAGGTTTGATCTACGTAACGAATAGTCTGGCTCTTAAAAAAAAGCAGCCGTCTTGAGAGTTCAAGACGGCTGCTTTCCTTTTGAAAGGTTCGTTCTCTTGTTCGAGAATATCACTTTGATGCTACACGCACCTTTTTGGGTAAGCGCTTGAGAACACGAACGGTGGTGCCAACGGAGGCAATTTTCGCCAGATGTGTCACATGTCCATTTAACATACGGAAGCATCCAGACGAGACGGCGCGGCCAACTGATTTGACTTTGTTGGTACCGTGGATGCGATACAGCGTGCTGCCAAGGTACAGGGCTTTGGCGCCAAGCGGATTGTTAATACCACCTGACATAACCTTTGGAAGGTGAGGTTGGCGTTGGCGCATTTCGGCGGGGGGGCGCCACGTGGGCCAGTTCACCTTTTTTGAGATTTTGTGTGTGCCGGACCATTTGAAACCCTTGCGGCCTACAGCGACGGGGTAACGGTAAGCCTTCGTCTTGGAGAGAATATAATAAAGTTTACGCCCTGCGGTATCTATGACGATGGATCCCTTGGCGTAGTTTGAGCGGAAGGTGACAATTGGGGGGGCGATTGAAGCGATGTGCGGCTTAGCTCCACCGTTCCACTTGGCGGCACCTTTTTTGTTTTTGATCTGTGTGTAATTTGCCGATTTTTTCTTTTTTCCAGACTGTATGTTTTCAATCCAGAACGGCTTTGATTTCTTTTTTGAGTTGTATGTTGATTTGCCGGATTTTGATGGCATGTCGGCCCACATAGAACCGCCCATGGCCCAGTGGCCGGCGTTTGAAGCGGTGCTTGCGGCGCTGATAAAAAGGATGGCGAGGAATAACCTACGCATTTTCGAATACTCCCATCGACGAAAAGAACTGTTTTAAAACCCTGCGCCTTGGAGAATGGGATCTTGCGTAAGGCGTTAGGTTTTTTGTATTTCGGCTGCGATATCTTGTCTGGTGGGTGCGTAACTGCACCGCCGGACTGACCTTCGCTTGGCAAGTGGGTAGCGCGTTGCTGCGTCGCAACAAATGAGGCAATATGAAGCGCTTAGAGACGATGTTTAAGAAGCTACATGTTCTTTGGTGAGAAAAGCAAAGGTCGATCTGAAGCGTTTTGGAACCAAAACAAGGTGAAATAATGCCGTTGAACTGGGGCGTTTTTTCCGTGCAGGCTCTAGGGGTCTTTTGCGAATACATGCCAGGTGCCGTCTGCGCCGATTGCCAGTCGGTACCAGGTCCACTTTCCTGATTTTACAATAGATTTAGCGGTTTGAGGTGGCACCAAACGATAGAGTTCGATCTCTTGTGGCGGGGTGAGTTTGTCGGTTTCCAATTCTGATATGTAGGGCCAGACATAGACGTGATTGTTTTCGAAGTCGCGACCGATTGGCAGGCGCGCTGGTGTTGTTTCAAGGAGTTCAGCCAGGATTGCCAGAATTTCCAGACCCTTGCCGTCAGAGGAGATTTCACGCCAGGTTTGAATTGCGTCCTGGTCGCGCTTGATCCCCAGTTCGGGGCGTAATTCATTCCACTCTAAAACCGTTCGCATGTCTTCGATATTGCCATCTGCTATAGCGTCAAGAATGGCTTGGCGCATTTCAAGTACCGGGGGAGGAAGTTTCGAATTTTGGATGAGGGTGACGGTTTTGGTATTTTGTTTCGTTTCTGCTTGGGCTTCTTGTGCAACAGCATTTTCGTGACCCAAGAGGCAATGGACAACAAGCAAGAGCATCATTAGGAGAGAAGTGCGTGCCTTTACATTGCTTGAGTGTCTTTGTTTTGAGGGCGCATTGGGACGGGGATTTAGAAAAAAAGGGCAAGACATTTGAGACGGTTTTTTTTGGGTACGCGGGTTCATGATGCGTCCTTTCGAGTTTGCCCGATGGGATCTTTAGAGCTTAGTTCTTTTTATACCAGAGAGATCATGCTGGTGGGAGCTGGCCTATGGGTTTGATTGAGCTGATCCCTAATCCTTTCATCATTCCTATCGGTATGGCAATTGGTGTGCTTGTGGCGGCACCTGTGGGTCCGGTTAATGTGCTGTGCATCCAACGTTCTATTGAGCGAGGCGTGCTTGCAGGGGTAACCGCTGGGCTTGGCGCCGTTCTGGGAGACGGTCTTATTGCCTTGTTTGCGGCGCTTGGCGTTGGGGCAATTACAAGCATGGTTGAAACCTACCGTGACTGGATACAGCTTGTGGGCGGTATGGTTTTGATACTTTTTGGTTGGCATCTTTATCGTACGCCGCCTCTTGAAAACGGCATTTTAGATCAACCAAGCGTGGAAGAAGGCTCGGTGGAGAATGGTGGCATACTTCACTGGGATATTTTGAAGACTTTTTTTCTGACGATTTCCAACCCTGGGGCGGTGCTAGGGCTGATGACGATTATCGGTGGAATTAGTTCATTTGTGGCGATCCGGGGGACGGGTGAGGCTTTGTTGCTTGTTGCCTCGATTATGGTGGGCTCGTTGATCTGGTGGTTTGGGCTTTCTACGTTTATCAGCCGCATTCGACACAAGCTGGGATTTCAAAGCCTGCAAAATATAAATATCTTTGCCGGTCTCGCACTTTTTGCGTTTGGCGTTGTGTTGCTGGGTGAATTGGGATTTGCCAACTGGGGAGGCTTGTTCTTTGCCGGCTAAGACTTACTTTTTTTGGGTGAGGCTTGTTTCGCCTTCGTTGTGGAGAGCAAAGACTATTGACGGGTGCGGTTTGGTGAGAACTCGCCAACCTGAACGCGGCGCTCAAGCCCTCGGGCCAAGTGTGCGGCGGCCTCTTCACCCATGTTTGAGACTAGGCTGCTCATGGCGGTGAAGATTGCTGCGTAGGCCATATGTTCACGCGGCACACCTTGTTCCTCACCTTCTTTCCAGGCTGTCAAGATGAGGTCGAGTGCGTAGGAACTATTATCGTCCATGTTTAACAGGGGCGTTGTTTCTATCCTCTGATCCCCATCAAAAGGCATGCTGACAACCCATCCCATATTTTAGAACAATGATTTGAAGACGCATTTTTTCAATGATCCTGAACGCTTTTGAATACGTCAGTTCTGATCATCATGACCTAGAGGTAGCATAACGCGGCTTAAGGAGAAGCATCGGTAATAATTCATTGTAAATTCCGTGTGAATTTACGCTCCCGAGAAAGGGTCCTTTGGCAGCACTAAGGTGAATGGTGGAGGAAGCATGATGCTTCGTGAAGTTGCCTTGTGAAGTTTCCAGCTGGCTTGTTTTCTTCGTGCTAGGGTTCGCTTTTTACGAGGCTGTCGGAGATTTCAATGCCTTCGACGATAAACCGTTCAATTGCTGTTTTTGCGGAGGGGGTGCATTCACTATAAGTCCGGCTATAGCTGCGATATCCATTGTTAAAACTTTTGGTAAACCTGGCTCGTCTCAGAGCGCTGGACCCTTCAGCCTTGATGATGGATTGCATCTGCTTTCGCCATAGTTGACCGTCTCCGGAACCACAAAGGGCGCGCAGGTAATGAACCGCCCCGAGAATTTCAGAAAGCCGTAATATTTTTGAATCGTATGGTTTCGTCAGGCGTGCGGCGTTAGCTTGTGAGGGCAGCAGTATCGGTGTCATGGCGAGGAGCATGGCCATCAGTCCAAGTGCTAAGGTGCAACTGATAAGCTGGCAGCCGAGGCGGTTTAGGGTTTTGGGCATATTCGTATGCGCTTTTTTCAAGGATGTTTTGCTCATGTTTTGAGGCAATTACAGGTCCGAGGGAATGTCCCAGACATGGTCGTGTTAATTATAGTTGGCGTAATATACTATTCAATATGGTGTGCCTAGTGGGGCCTTTGTGGCCCAAGGTGGCCCAGGCAGACTAGGTATCTTTGCAGCAAATCTAGGTAATCTTTTGTTGGTGTCCTTGTTTCGTAAATTAGAGATGTTCAATGCCTTGGAAATTATTGTTTGGTCCAGCACCCCAGATCAGGCACTGTTATTCCTGTAGAAGATTATGTTGCCTCCCAACTCGAGTGCTTAAACTTAGGTTCAAAAAATGTGTCAGCGATATGCTCTCACCTTACCACCCGAGGAAATCCGTGCATACTTTGGTCATGTCAACGTTGAGGCTTATCCGCCGCGCTACAACATAGCGCCAACACAACCCATAGCGATTGTACGCAATGACTATAAGCAAAATCGTGTCTTAGACCTTGTGCGCTGGGGACTTATTCCCTCGTGGGTCAAGGACCCTGAGGCGTTTTCAACGCTTGTGAATGCACGAGCGGAGACAGTGGGTGTCAAACCTTCTTTTAAGGCTGCGATACGTCATCGACGCTGCCTCATTCCTGCTTCTGGTTTTTATGAGTGGACGGGCCTACGCGGGGATAAGCAACCGCATCTGGTGAAGACGCGAAATGGCGGACCATTGGCTTTTGCCGGAATTTGGGAAGACTGGTTGGGAGGGGATGGAAGTGAGCTGCAGACAGCAGCTATTTTGACTGTTCCCGCCAACAGGGAAATGCGGGCGATTCATGAGCGGATGCCGTTGATACTGGAGCCGGAACAGTTTTATGCGTGGCTGGATTGTCGTTCTGGCACTTTAACGGAAGTATCTGATTGGTTGTGTCCTGGGGCCAATGGTTTTCTTGATATCACTCCGGTTTCCAAGTTGCTTAACAATTGGAGAAATGAGGGACCGCAAGTGCAAGAGCCCATGATTGCAAGGCTGCTTTGAAAGAAAATTTTGGAAGATATGACCAAGGCTTGGGGACTTAGGGGTGGTGCAATTGCCTGTAAAGAGGCTCTATGGTATTGAAAACAAACGATATTGACCAATTCTAACGATGCTTTGTCTAGCCCTCTCGCATCGTTCGCGATCAGCGGTTATTCTGCGACGATCGAGAATAGGGCGCGATGGAAACATATTTGCTTGAGCATGTTGGGTTGCAGGTTGTGCATTCGTTCGCACGACTTTTGCTTATGGTCGAAATCTGAAGACTGAAACGGCGCGATTTTTTTGCGTAACAATATCGTTTTCAGAAGCAACATAGGGCCCCGGTAGGGAGTTATAGAGTCATGGGCTACAAGGGCGAGGATCTGGATTTACGCACACCACAAGGTGTTGCTTCTCAGGCTGGGCGATCATCAATTGAACAAGTTGGCAATGGAACCAACCGTTACCAGAATGGTGCTGGAGCGGGACGCAGTGGTGCGCCAAAAGCGGATGGTACAATCTGGGTTGATGATATTTTGCTCGCTTGCTGTAACCACGCTTTTGACGTTGCTTTCGCGCATCGTTCTGCCGAGGTCCGGTTGGAGCATCTGCTGTATGCTATCACGCGGGTGGATGCGGCGAGTGAAGTTCTGGAATCAAATGGTATTCGTGATGCGGGGTTAAGACGGGAAAGTGCGATGGTCATCGCCAGTGGCATTCCTGCAGCGTCCACGAGTGGTTCAACGCGGCCTGTTGTTTCAGTGGCTTTTCATGAAGCGTTGAGATTGGCCAGTGCGCATGGCGAAAAATATAACCGACCGGCTGGCATCAGCGATCTCCTTCATGTTTTTACGGTGCTTCGTCCCGATCTTCCCGGTTTGGATTTGTTACGCCGTCATATGGCGGGGGTACCTGCTGCTCAAGCTCCAAATTTTGAAGCACAAGGTCAACAAAATTCACCAGTTTCTTCACCTTCAACAACGGTAGAGTCAGGCGCAACGATGACTTCAAATATGTCTCCCTCTGATATGGTTCAGGATAAACGCCTGGAAGCGATTGAAATTTTAATGCGCTCGCTGGGACATGACCTGGCGCTGGGAAGGCAAGCTCAAGCTGGAAGTCTTTATCCTTATGCAGCGGGAGGTCAAAATTATGCGACGGCGCCGTCGCAGGTGCCCAACCAAGCCGTTATTGCTAGTCAAGGGTCCAGAGAGATGGAGCCACAAGTGGTCAACAAACTTAATCAGGTAGGAGAGCATCTTAGTCGACTGGAACAGCAAATGTTGTCGATGGAAAAGCTGATCAAGTCTGCGCCAGAGAGTGCTTTCGACCTTTCGCCCATTGATACGCGATTGAATGACATTGAAATTGCCTTGCTGTCGCAGCCGGAGAAAACGGATGATTCCTCGCAGCTAAAGGAAAGCTTTGAAGACCTGCGTGAGAGTTTCACGCAAATGATTGATCAACTAAACCAGAATACATCCAGTCAGATTTCTGCTGTTCATAACGAACTGGCGGGGGAACGCTCGGTAATTGAAGAAACGGGCGCGGCAATTGGTGCGGAAATCAAGGCTCTTGCTGGAGCCTCGGCAACTCATGCCTCCAGTGCGGAACGCACTTTGTCGAGTGTTCGTGAAGCCATTGGAGAAATTGACGAGAAGTTTACCAAACTTGAGAGTGAGAATTTAGAGACCAGGGGTAACTTTGTTGAAGAGTTGCGAGAGGTACAGGAAGCCATTTTGAAGTTGAATTCAAATCAACACACATTGGCGGAGACGATTACCAACTGGCACAAAGATCATGTCAGCGATCTTCAAGTTATCAGCGAGCGACTAAGTACCATTGAAGTTAACTCGATCAAGCCCGTTGAAGAGCTCAAGATCGTTTCGTCAAATGTGACGCAGCTTGCCTCAAACATGGATGTTATGTATCGCGCCAATATTGAGCGCTATCACCGGCGTAATCGGTTTTGGTTCTGGTTGTTTGGTACGGATGATTGGGTCGGTGCAAGCTGGCCTTCTCAGACCGCCCGAATTGAGGATGAGTTGCGCGCCTTGAAGAATATGCGCGAACGGGCCTAGGTTGCCGCTGGCACTAAGGTCGTGGCGCTGCGGCACGGTTCAGCCTGTCATTGATGGCTTCTCCCAAGCCTTCCGCGGGTATTGGCATAACTGCGATGCGTGATGCTTTGCAGGTATCGAGTTCTCTGAGAAAAGAAAATAAGTTGGCAGCAGCCTCTTCAAGCTCTCCTGTGGGGCTTAGATTCTTACAGGGTCCGTCATGTTTGGGTTGGTTGGGACCGAAAGCCAGCAATGCTTCTCCTTTGTGTAACGAAGATGCGTTGAGGCGGAGGGTTGTCGCGGGAGCATAGTGACTTTCCAGTTGTCCAGGTGCGTGAGCTTGAGCTCCAATCATGTTGGTGCGCTTGGTTATTTTATAGCCGAGCAGATTTTCCAGTGTGCTGGTTTTGATGGCTCCGGCACGCAGAAGAAAGACTTCATTGTTTTGGGAAGTATCGTTGGCGATATCTGGTGTTTTGATTTCTGAAATGGCCACGATGGTTGATTCCAGACCGTGAGATGTTTTTCCGCCATCGAGAATAAAATCGACCCGAAGACCGAGATCAGAACTGACGTGCGTCGCCTGGGTTGCGCTGACGTGACCGGAACGATTTGCTGAGGGGGCGCAAATGGGAATGTCTGCTGTCTTGAGGAGTGTGCGGGCCAAAGGGTGGGCGGGGATGCGCACGGCAAGTGTTGGCAAGCCCGCTGAAACCAGCTCTGAAACAGGACAGTCTGATTTTCTTGCGAGCACCAGTGTCAGTGGGCCGGGCCAAAAGGCATCTGCAAGTTTGCGAGCGACAGCGGGAACATGACAGAGTGCTTCGATTGCTTCCAGACTGCCAACATGGACAATGAGTGGATTGAACTGGGGACGACCCTTGGCTTTGAATATCTTTGCAACGGCTCGTCCATCTAGTGCATTGGCGCCCAGCCCGTAGACTGTTTCGGTGGGAAAGGCGACAAGTCCGCCTTGGCGTAAAATTTCTGCTGCATTATTGATCACCTGTTGATCCACCTGGGACATGAAAAATATTCTCGATCCTGATGTTTGGGCTGTTCTTGCTACTACACCCGTATTGGAGCTTCATTGACCTGATTTAAAAGGGGCCCTCGAATATGAGCTAGGGGTTTCGTCGTCGGCTTTGAAGGCCTACACTGATTATTTTAGTGAAATCTGGCAGTCAAAACTGTTGGAACATCGTTTTCCGGTAAGGAAACAAAGGGGTGAGAACTTATGACATACCAGGCTCCAGTAGACGACATTATCCAAGCACTCAAGTCTGCAG
Source organism: Alphaproteobacteria bacterium (assembly GCA_024275435.1). GTDB lineage: Bacteria > Pseudomonadota > Alphaproteobacteria > Rhizobiales > Hyphomicrobiaceae > JAJRZC01. The sequence continues at coordinate 1,526 of JAJRZC010000049.1, read as the reverse complement.
CTGATATTGAGGCTCTCATTTCAGATGGGGTCTATGGTGATCTGGATATGGATACGGTTGGTGCGGTGATTGAGGAGGCGGGACGGCTAGCCAGTGAAGTTCTCGATCCTCTCAATCAACCGGGAGATCATCAAGGATGCTCCTTGAAAGATGGTGTTGTTACCACGCCTGATGGCTGGGCTGATGCCTACCGGCAGTTTACTGAAGGTGGATGGAGCGCCTTGTCTTGTCCGACGGAGTTTGGTGGTCAGGGGCTGCCAAGGACAATTTCATCGACTGTATGTGAGATCTGGAATTCATCCAACCCGGCTTTTGGCATCGGGCCTCTGCTGACAACAGGTGCAATTGATGCGCTGCATATTGGTGGATCGGATGCTTTGCAAAATCTTTATCTGCCCAAGCTTGTTTCCGGCCAGTGGTCCGGTACGATGAATTTAACGGAACCGCAGGCGGGTTCTGATGTGGGAGCGTTGAAATCTAAGGCTGTGCCGCAAGCAGACGGTAGTTATAAAATCTCTGGTACTAAGATTTTTATCAGCTATGGCGAGCACGAGCTCACTGAAAATATCATTCACCTTGTTCTTGCTCGCGTTCCCGATGCGCCTTCGGGAACGCGTGGTATATCCTTGTTTCTTGTTCCCAAGTTTCTCGTTAATCCGGATGGCAGTCTGGGGGCGCGCAATGATGTGCTTTGTACGGGACTTGAAAGGAAGTTGGGTATTCATGGCAGCCCCACATGCGTGATGACCTTTGGCGACAAGGGCGGGGCCACCGGTTATCTCGTTGGTGAAGAGAATCGTGGCCTCAAAACCATGTTCATCATGATGAATGCTGCGCGCCTGGCTGTTGGGGTGCAGGGTGTTGCCTTGGCGGAGCGGGCAACACAGCGGGCCGGTGAATATGCACGTGATCGTTTGCAGGGAAGTGAGATTACGAATCCTGATGGTGGGATGGTTCCGATTATTTCTCATCCGGACATTCGTCGCACACTTCTTGAGATGCGTGCTCTGACTCAGGCATGTCGTTTGATATGCCTTAAAACAGCGCGTGAACTGGACCTTGGAGAGCTGGCTAAAAGTGAGCAAGATAGAGAGTTTTGTGGTGCAATGGGGGCTCTTTTGACACCTGTGGCCAAGGCATTTTCAACGGATGTGGGATGTCAAGTGGCTGAGATGGGGATCCAGGTTCACGGTGGTATGGGATTTATTGAAGAAACCGGCGCTGCGCAGCATTATCGGGATGCCCGTATTTTTCCGATCTATGAGGGAACAAACGGCATTCAGGCTATTGACCTGGTGGCTCGCAAGTTGCCGCTTTTGGGGGGAAAGGTCTTGGAGCGCCACCTACAGGATCAGGCTGAAACCCTTGAGGCTGTTGGCGCATCGAATAATACAGAACTGGCTTCAAGTGCACCGCCGCTGCTTGCTGCCCTGGCTGCTTTGAAGGAAGCTAGCCTGGAGATTGGTGCCATGATGAAATCTGATCCAAATGCCGCCTTGGCGGTGGCAACGCCTTACCTGCGGTTG
>JAJRZC010000048.1 GCA_024275435.1 Alphaproteobacteria bacterium | reverse complement strand
TTCTTTAGATACAGATATTCTGGACGATAGTATTCGGCATCTATTCTGTATCGTCCTTCTACATCACTTCTGGAAATGATAGAGAATACTGCCATTTCTATCCTTCCATCCAGAAATCAAAGCCTTGCTCTTTGGCAAATTGGATGAAGGCTTCGGCGATTTCGTCCAGGTCGTGGTCTACAATCAGGTGGCCGTGTTCATCCAGCAAGGGCTGGCCGTTTTCGTCTTTCTTATATATTGGTTCTCCGCTGTTATCTTTGCCGCCGCGCTCCGAAACGGCAAAGAAGATAGGGTAATCCAAATCCTTCGCCGCCTGGTCTTCCAGCCATAATTCGCGGTAGCGTTCCAGCATTTTGGGTTCTTCTTCGCCGACCAGATACGCCAAACGGCCTTGCAGCGTCAGCGCCGCCAGTTTGCGCTTCGTCGCTTTGATGGTGCGCTTCAACGCGGCTTTGCCTTTGGCACGTCCGGGCATAGCGTCCAGTCGCGCTTGCAAGCCATCCAGATATTCTCGCAACTCTTCTGCACCCTGGGGTTCTTCTTCCAGCGCCAGGATTTCGTCTTCAAATTCGGCATCCAGAAACGCCGTCAGCAAGGGCGGCGCGTCGTCTTCTTGGATGCCTTGTTCCGCCCATGCTTTCAGTTCTTCCACATGCCTTTCCCAGGCGGCGGCATGGCGGTTGCGGACTTCCCGGATTTCCGCCAGTTCTTCTTCGGTGTACTTTTGCAGGAAAACGATGCTGGTCTTCGTGCCGGTGTGCGGCTTGAAGGTGTTACCGTGCAGCCCAACGACGGCCAGAATGCGGGCTTTGTCGAACAAAAACTTGCGGATGTACAAATCATTGGTGTTGTTCAGGCGGCCTTGCGGCAAAACAATTGCCATGCGTCCGCCGGGGCGCAAGAAGTTCAGATTGCGCTCGATGAACAAAATATCGCGCCCGATTTTCGAGACCGTGCGTCCGTTGCGCTCCGCCAAACGGTACTGACGCAAAATCTCGCGCTCGTTGATGTTTCCGGCAAACGGCGGATTGGTCAGCAAGACATCAAAATCGAAATACTGGAATGTCTCTTGATTTTCCTGGTCACGTTGCGGGTCATCAGGGAAGCGGGTAAGTAAAGGGCGAAAGGCTGCTTTGCCTTCATCGCTCCACTTGGGCGGGTTCAGGCTGTTGAGTTCGTATACGTTGGAGCGGCCATCGCCTGCAATTAGGTTCAGGGCTTTGGCAATTTTGACCGCTTTGGGGCTGGAATCAATGGCATACACCATCTCGCCCGCGTATTCTGAAATATGGCGCGGCAAGCCGTTTGTTGTAAACTCATCGCCCGCCACCCAGAAAATCGTATGCACGGTAAAGCCCGATGAGCCGCAGGCCGTATCAATCACTCGCTCGTGAATTTTGGGATTGAGCATTTTCACGGCCATATCAATCACCCAGCGGGGCGTGAAATACTGGCCCTTCTTGCCTTTGGCGACGTCGGTCATCAGGTATTCAAAGGCATCGTCAATCACTTGCAAATTGGAGTTGAAGAGTTTGACATCCTGCAAAAAGGAAACGCAGGTCATCAAGTGTTCAGGTCGCAGGCGGATATGCTCGGTCGGCATAAAAATTCCGCGCCACTTGTTCTTTGCCCGCTGGAACAGGTCGTCTATCTTTTGATACAGGTCTGTGGGCGATTCGCCGTAAATGCGGAAATGGATTCTGCGCCTGCGAGAGCGGTCGTTGGCTGCCGCCCATTCATCGTACAGTTTGGCATAAATCAGTTTGAAAACTTCATCAAAGGTATCGTCAATGCCTTCGGCGTTTGCCAGCACCAGGTCTTCCAAATCCAGAATGATTTTCTTCAGCGAAAGACGCTCGCGCACCAGTTTGTTTTCAACGGCAAGTTTGTCAATCGTCCATTGCTCGGTAATGACATCCTGCAAAGTCTGGTCAACGGTGGGAATGGATGAAATTTGCGTAAAGACATTCGGCTCTTCACGATGCAGGATGACCAGTTCTTCGCCGTTTGACCAAGCCCCGATAGGCGATCCTTCGGCGTTGCAGTACGATTTGAGTTGCTGAATGCCGTCCTTGCGTTTGGGTTTCTTGACTTCAAAAATGATGTACGGATGCTCTCCATCCGCGTGCATGATGACAATATCGGCGCTTTTCTCACTCACTCCCGACCCAAACCAAACCGCGTATTCGATGCGAAAACGCTCTTTGGGATAATGATACTCGTCCATCAGTTTCTTGATCCACAACTGACGGACGATTTCTTCCGGTTTGGCCGGGCGATCTCTGTCGCTGGCAAGACATTTCAGGTAAGGCTTGCCGTTTTTCTCGAAAATCTGCTCTTCCAGCCATTGCACATCTTCGGCTTTGAAGAGCGTCAGCCGATGGCGTGTTTTGGGGTCTTTGAAAATGTCATCAATGGAATACTGCGGCATGGATACTCCCTTTGGTTCGGAAAGAATGAGCAATGCAACTGCTGAATTGTACTATCACCCCGCTGGATGCGGGAAATGGGTTTGGCGGCTAACGTTTGGCTCACCTGCCGAGCGGTGCTGGCGCAGAACCACTGCCGACCAGAACCAATCTTTGCAAATCGCCCCGCGTACCCTCCGAGCGGAGCGAGGTCAGGTGCAGCCGTGGTTAGGCG
>JAJRZC010000047.1 GCA_024275435.1 Alphaproteobacteria bacterium | reverse complement strand
TGCAAGAGACTGGCGTAACCGCAGGCCAAGGTCGCGAACCTGGGAGAGGAATTCCGGGTCTTCGATGATATCCAGTACGGCATTTGCCGCCGCCATGGCCAAGGGATTGCCGCCGAATGTGGAGCCGTGGGTGCCAGCAACCATTGCGCGGGCGGCTTCGTCCGTTGCCAGGAATGCGCCCACAGGAAACCCGCCGCCGAGACCTTTGGCGATTGCCATTATGTCGGGGGTGATGCCGGCGCGTTGATATGCAAACAGGTGCCCGGTGCGGCCCATTCCCGTTTGAACTTCATCAAGAACGAGCAGGATTTCGTTTTCGTCACACAGCTTCCGGATATGCTTGAGGTCTTTACTGGACAACTCCCGGATTCCACCCTCACCTTGAATAGGTTCTACCATGATGGCTGCGGTTTCCGGGCCTATGGCTTCCTCCATTGCCTCAAGGTCGCCAAATGGAACGTAATCAAAACCTGGCACATCTGGACCAAAGCCCTCACGGTACTTTGGGGTTCCGCCGGCAGCCAATGCGGCAAGCGTTCTGCCATGAAAGGCGCCTTCCATTGTTATGATCCGATTGCGCTGCGGTGCCCCACCTTCGAAATGATAACGCCTCGCGGTCTTGATGGCACCCTCGACAGCTTCGGTTCCGGAATTGCAGAAGAAGACCTTGTCGGCAAAGGTAAGCGCACAAAGCCGGTCTCCCAGGCGCTCCTGACCGGCGACCCGATACAGGTTTGACGTGTGCATGAGCTTGCCCGCCTGCTGCGAGATGGCGGCAACTAAATGTGGGTTGGCATGACCAAGGGAATTTACGGCAATACCTGAGGTAAAGTCGAGATAGCGATGCCCCTGTTCTGTCTCAAGCCAAGCGCCTTCACCGCGCTCGAACACCAAATCCTGGCGTGCGTAGGTGGGCATCACTGCCTTTGATGGAGCCCGTCTTTGGTGGGGCTTTGAATTTTCGTTCTTCCTGGGGCGGGAGGAGCCGGACATCAGAACTCCTGTTGTCCAAATCTTGAATCAAAAAAGCCGCCTTACCCGGCGGCCATAAGAGAGCCGGATTGATACGCGGCAGTATAGTCACTGTCAATCTAAGAGGCGTTTTACCGCCTTTTTGATAGGGAGAAAACGTTGTAAGCGCATGTCAGGAACCCTTAATTCCTTCGAATCACCGAATCAATCTGTTGCGTTGAGGCAACGTTTAAGTTGTCAACAGTGCGGCGCACGCGTTGCGCTCTTGAGGCGTCATGTCCTGATGTAGTAGCTTGAGGGTGTCCTGCTACGAGATATCGCGTTTATGTTTGCGATCCGTTGTAGAGATGTCGCAAGGTTATTTTGCGACCCACCCATTTGGTGGTTGTCACGCGTTGGGGACTTGTATCGTCCCATCTATGTGTATGCGTGAGTTTGTCAAGCGTCCATTCCGTAAAGCGTCTGTAGATCGGTCAGGTCTGAGCAAGTTCTGTGCGCGTGTGTGCTCGTTTGCATACCTCTGTCGCATGACGGTTCAGTGTTGCCTGTCCGCTTAAAGTTTCGTTCGCCCTGTTGATTCAGAGCGCGGGCGAACTGTGATTTTTGTGGAGGTACTTTGAACATGGCCTGGACTGATGATCGGGTTGACCTATTAAAAAAGCTCTGGTCCGAGGGACTAAGCGCCAGCCAAATCGCTGGCCGCTTGGGTGAAGTGACGCGAAACGCGGTCATTGGCAAGGTACATCGCCTTGGACTTTCAGGACGAGCAACAACCTCACGGATGAAATCTCATCGCCCACGGGCACGAATTTCATCTGCCAAGCGACAAACCAGAGCCCGCGTGCAACAGATGGGAAACCCAGCTGTGCGTGCGCTGTATCAGCCTGATGCGGAGCCATTCGTGCCCGCTGCGGACGAACTGGTTATACCGTTGAAAGAGCGCAAGACGATCCAGACACTCACTGAATCGAGCTGCAAGTGGCCAATTGGAGATCCGCAACTTCCGGATTTCCACTTCTGCGGCAAGTCCCGCGTCACGGGGCTTCCATATTGCGAACACCACGCTCGCAGGGCCTTCCAGCCGCCTCAGGCACGCCGTCGCAGTGAACGCACAGCACCGCAACCGGCAACAGCGATTGCCGTACAACCGGTGGCGGGTACGCCTGAATCAGCGGATGCATGACTACATAGCCCCGCTGGATCAAAGCGGGGCTATCAAAGACACTTAAAGATTTGCTGACGCCGGTTTATTCTGGCGTCTTGGCAGCGGGGGAGAAAGCCGGATACCTTTTTGAAGGTATCCGGCTTTCTTTATTGGATTCTTCGATTCACGCCGCGCGCGGTTGGACGCGCGACGATCTCAGACATCAGCGTTCGCTTGTAACCAGCGGTGCTGGAGGGGAGAGGTGGCGTGTTCCTCGAGGCTTCGATTCACGCCGCGCGCGGTTGGACGCGCGACGTGATGGGAGACAGTTTGTTATTTATCGTCGGTGTGTGAACCGTGATGAGAGCCTTTTTTCATGTGCTTGGAAGCGTTGGTATCTGGCTTGGTGACTTTTACGTTGATCATCACCTCACCTTGCTTCTCAAAAATGAGCTTGAGAGGGAAGCTATCTCCCACTTCGAGCTTTTTGGTTAAACCCATAATCATGATGTGTTTCCCCAAGGGAACGAATTGGGCTGACCCGGCTGCTGGAATTTTCACGCCACCAACAATGGGCTGCATTTTGGCAAAATCTCCAGTTTGCACCGTTTCATGCAATTCTGAGCGATTTGCAATGTCAGTGCTTACTGAGAGCAAGGTGTCGTCTTCTTTGCCTGTATTGCGTATCTGCATATAGACGGCGCTTAGCTTGACATTGCCAAGAGTTGGCCGTGCCCAGGGGTGCTCGATACTAAGTGAGCCAGCCTCTGTCTTATGTTCATTGCCCGCAAAGACAGAACTAAAGGTGATGGCGATGGCCGCCAGTACGGCCATCGCTTTGAGAAATGCTCGATTGGTATTTGTTTTCATGGGTTAAATTCTTCCATAATATGATCCTGCGCCTAGAAGGCCTTTTGCCAGCCGAGTGTAAAAAGCCAGTCGGTTTCCATTTGCGGGCCATTCAGATCTTGATGAACAGGAACGCCAAATTCAAAGGCGAGACGATGGCCATGTAGCGCGCCTGATTGTCCTGCCAGGTTGACGCCAAATAAAAGGTCAACTCGCTCGCCGCCATAGTTATCTGGGTCTGCTGTTTGAACCGGGCCAGCGATCTGAGCATCTATTCCGTCGATGGCTTCCTGGGTCATGGCATCAAGGCGCACGGAGGTGGAAATCCACGGTGCCCACTGATAGGCCACCCATGCGGTGAGCGCATGTTTGTCACCCCAGGAATAACCCTCGTCATTCTCGCTTTCGAGTCTGATTTCGGCCCGGTATTGAGCCCCCCAACTCAAAGCGTTTGATTTTCCCAAGTACGTCAGGCCTGGATGCAGGTCCCAGGTGCCGGTACCGATCTGCATTGCATAAGGCAGACGTACTTCCGGGCGAGCGCCCATGGGGGTTAAGATATTATCGCGCTCATCTATCGAACCGGTTGGTGCGCTCAAACCCAAATTGAGGTGAAAGTGGTTGTTCGCATCGTCATAAAGACGAACAAGCGCGCTCAGCCTAGCATCGCCCACACCTTGGGAGACTGTGGTGAAACCGCCTCGGATGTTTGTTCCGGCTCCACCTGCAAATGTCAGATGATCCATGGATTTTCGGACCATTGGGAGCATGAACATTAAGGTCACGTTATCCGTGGGTGCGTACATGGCTCCGAGCATGTGCATGTCCATCGTCATCTCGGTTGGCACGATGCGTAAGGTTTTCGGTTGTCCCGGCGCACCGAAGAAACGGTTCGGTACCGTGGTTACGATTGACTCGGGAGAAACTTTGTTTTCGCCAATGCGGTTGCCTTCCATGTCCATGCGCATATAGCGATAAGACAGCATCCACCCTCCCTTTTTGTGCATGTGCTCTCCCATAACTCCAATGGGTGCATGTGCGTCAGCGCGTACATGATTGTGACCTCCACCAGATACGGCAGTGGTGGATCCTGACGGCATATGAGACTCATCAGCTTGGACAGGATTTGATGAGAGTGAACATAAGGTGGTGAAAGCGGCGGTTATCGCGATGCCTTTAAGATGGGAAGCGACCGGGTGAATGGCCATTGATGTTCTATTTTTAGACATGAGTCTGACTTCTTCCAATGTGGATTTGTATTGAGGATGGATGCAAGCCATCGGTCATCATTTGGAGATGACAGATTGGGGCTATCTCACAAGGGGAAGGTGAATATCGTCTCACAATCAGGGTGAGCCGCGTTCACCTCATCAGATAAAATGTGGGGGATCGCGCGCCGAGTTGCGTATTCGATGACCAGATATATGTGGCTGGTGGGAAAGAAAACCGCGTTTGCCCAGCAATATTGGTGGCTGGGAAAGACCATAGTTGTCGGGCGAGATAACGAATGCTGTTGCACTGATGGCCTGACACAAGGGACAGCCATTAAAATCAGGATTAAAAGGTGTGTCGTTTGGTGTTTCAGAATCGAGACTGCCTGACTCTGGGACCGCCATAGAACCCAGTAGCGAGCAATAAACGAGTTTGAATTGACCCTCGCCCAGAGACCTGGCGGAAGCGTCCGAAGCCACCATGGTGGGCACGTACACAAGCGCAAACACGAGCCTTAAAAAAAGACCCATGAGTGCTGCTACGCAGCCCAATCGTTTGACGAGAGACGCTTTCACCAACCCATTCCGTGACGTTACCTAGCGTATTTTTGCCAGAACGTGAGTAGATTACGATGACATATAGCAATGTATAGATTGGGAAAAATGCCTTTTCAGGGTTTTGGGAGGCTTGCGTGGCATGATAGTCACGTTAATTGATTTATGATCCCCCAAACGCTTTTCGCCCGCTCGCCTGGCCGCGTGGATCCGTCTTGGATTATGACGCTCCACGAGCTGGTGAATAGATCGGGCTAGCTGTTCTTGGTCAGATTTTCGCTCACTGGATGATGGAAAACGACGATCTTTTCCGGCTTCACGTCGCTAAAATTGAAAAGGCTTTGAAATTATGGCGAAAGCTAAAGACGACAATATCACTCCTTCAAAGGGAGAGGCACCCAATGCGGATTTCGACCTGGACCATCCGAAGCTGAGTAAGCACATCGAGGAAAATGCCCTTACGTCGGGCGGATATCCTTATGATGAAAAAATGAAGCTGAAACTTTATGAGGATCAACTTCTAAAGCTACAAATCGAGCTTACCAAGCTGCAAGCTTTTGTTCGTTCCACGGGGGAGCGTCTCGTTGTTGTGTTCGAAGGGCGCGATACGGCAGGTAAGGGGGGATGCATTGCGCGCTTCAGGCAGTATTTGAACCCTCGGCACACTCATACCGTGGCGCTTTCCAAACCCACAGAGGCTGAGCGCGGGCAATGGTACTTCCAAAGGTATGCGGCACGGATGCCGACGGAAGGCGATATGGTTCTGTTTGATCGCTCCTGGTACAATCGTGCCGGAGTGGAACGGGTTATGGGGTTTTGCACGCAGGACGAACTTGCCAACTTTCTTCGCGAGGCACCGCAATTTGAAGGAATGCTCGCGCGTGATGGCATCAAATTGTTCAAACTCTTTCTCACTATCGGTCAGGAGATGCAACTCAAGCGCTTTCATGACCGGCGGCACAACCCACTGAAGCAATGGAAGCTTACAGAAATTGACCGAGCCGCCATCAAGAAATGGGATGCCTATACGCTAGCCAAACGTGACATGTTCCGCTTCACCCACACTGATACGACACCTTGGACGGTGGTGCGGGCTAATGACAAACGGCGCGCCCGGCTTGAAGTGATTCGCCATGTTCTTTCGAATGTCGAGTATGATGGCCGGGACCTTGAGGACATTGGTTTACCAGACCCGAAGATCGTGGGTAGTGGGGCTGAGTTCTTCTTTGATGATGAAAAAGAGCAAAACTAAATCATGAGTTTGCATTTCTGCTCAGGGAAAAGGCGCGGTAACTGCCGACCAATCCGGGTGGAGTGAATTGATCCTTTGTATTAACCATAAATGAGTATCCCTTGGCCCAAGTCCTCTCCCATAGAGAAGTGTTTAAGCCCCTGCTGTCATGCTGAGAACCTTCGTAGCTGGTTCGTGGTGGAAGAAAAAACTGATGGCTTGGGTATGCAATGAATTGATGTCTGTCTGCTCACGATTTGCAAATGACAGACGTGGCGTCTTCGCGATTATGTTCGCGATCCTGGCGCTACCTTTGCTGACTGGCGTCTTTATCGCGATCGACTATAGCCGGGCTACCTCGGTGAAGTCATCACTCCAGAGCGCGGCCGATGCCGCCATATTCAGTGCTGCAATGCGGCTTGGCGGGGATGAGGACGAGGTTCGAGGGGCTTTCAAGAAGTCGTTTCAGGCCAATCTTCCTGAAAAGCTTAAAGATCAGCCGTTCTCGCTTAGTATCGCTAAGGATGAGAAAAGCCTTCATGTCAAAATGGATGCTTCAATCAACACAACCCTGATCAGAGTGGCGGGAATTGAACAGATAAAATTTGGGATTGAGGCCTTTGCAAACAAACCAAAATTGAAACTGCCAACTCTTGCGCGCGCGGGAAATGGTGATGGTGATGGTGATGCTAGCGTCTCGGATGAGCGCGCATTAAAAGAGCAGCTCATGCGGGAAATTCAAGAGGGCCTTCGAGCGGCGCGGCGCGCGGGCATTCCCGTCCAGGACAACATCGATCAAAGACAACTTGAACGTCTGGCTGAGTCTGTGCACCGATATATGAAAAGTCAGGGCAGATAGGCTTTCTTTAGAAGATCCGTGGTGGCGTTTCACAACTCATGAAGATACCTGAAAGCAAGCGGATTTAACGACCGGCCTCATGGGATAAAGCTACTTCGGCGCCCGTTTGGCAAGAATGCGTTGCAAGGTCCGCCGATGCATGTTGAGACGGCGGGCTGTTTCCGAAACGTTCCGGTTACACAACTCGTAGACGCGCTGAATATGCTCCCAACGAACACGATCCGCTGACATCGGGTTTTCCGGAGGGGGGGCCTGGGCATTTGGAGGAGCCAACAGGGCATCGGTGACGTCATCTGCATCTGCTGGTTTGGCGAGATAGTCGATGGCACCCATTTTGACCGCCGTAACAGCAGTTGCGATATTTCCGTATCCGGTCAGAACGATGGAACGCGCGGAGGGCCGCAGGCGTACCAGTTCGGAAATCACATCCAGCCCATTCCCATCTTCTAGGCGCATGTCGACGACCATAAAGGCTGGAGCACTGTCGCGTATTAATTCAATACCTTCTGCAACAGAGGAGGCACTACGGACGACAAACCCACGTCCCTCCATAGCCCTACTCATTCTTTGGAGAAATGGCCGATCGTCATCAATGACGATCAAGGAGGCGTCTTCGGGTAATTCGTCTCGGCGAAATGAGAGATCTTCGGTCACGGCGGTAATCCTGTTAGCGCTTAGACGACTATAACGCGACTGGCTGGCTAGCCAAGCCCTTTGTCGTTGCTTTGCCCCCGCAAATGGTAGAAGAGGCTCGATTGAGATGGGTTGGATAGCCAATTCGCTGGAAGGTTTTCCGTTCCTTGCGATTGTAACGCGCTGCCGCCTGTTTTCAGAACTATCCCTCTCTATTGGTAAATTCGCTGACTAACCAAGAAATACGCACAATGGCTCCAGTTTCAGGAGCCTCCTTGTTATCAAACTCAAAGTTTGCGCCGGAGCGCTCCAAAAGCGTTTTTGCGATGAAAAAACCCAGCCCTAAACCACCCTGATCACTTGTTTTTTTCTTAATGTCGTTGGTCGAGCGGGTGGTCACATAGGGGTTGCCCAGGGTGTCTATAACTTCTTGAGAAAATCCTGGGCCATCATCTGATATTTCTACGGTCACGAACTGCGCATCCCATCGCGCTTTAATCTTAACCTGCGATTTGGCAAAGCTGACGGCGTTCTCAATGAGATTACCCAAACCATAGATCATCCCCGGTTGACGGACCCCCATGGGTTCGGGCCGAACAACACCATCCACAAAATCGGTCGCCCCTGCATCAAAGACGATGGAAACCGTTCCGCTACGATGCGGGGCAGCAGCTTCATCCAGGAGAGCGCGAACTCCTATGGTGGAATGCATTGGATCTTCATCTTGCTCACTCGGCTTATAAGTGAGCTTGCGCAAGATTTCCTGACAGCGTTCAGCCTGCTCACGCAGTAGAACGATGTCTTCTTGATGCTCTTCGGCAAGACTCTTGTCGATTGAGAGTTCCTTAGTCACAAGGTATATTGTCGAGAGCGGGGTTCCCAGTTCGTGAGCCGCGGCAGCCGCCAGGCCATCGAGTGCATGGAGTTTCTGCTCGCGCGCCAACACAAGCTCTGCAGCGACTTTAGCAGCAAACTCCTTGCGGTTTTCATAGGCAAGCCGCCAAGCATAAAGTGCGATGAAGGTCATTGAAGATAAGACCGCGCAGAACATACCTAGCTTAAATAAAAGCGGCATGGAAAAATGAATGCCGTCGTACCAAGGCAGAGGCCAATGGTTGTTAATCAGAACTGCGGTGGCGGCCATTGAAAACAGGCCCAACAGAATTGTGTTGCGCAGGGGCAATGTCGCTGCCGAGACCGTGACCGGCGCAACGATCAACATCGTAAATGGATTTTGTATGCCGCCTGTCAGATACAATAGGACCATGAGCTGCAAAATGTCGTAAAGAAGCATTGCGGTCGCAAACCAGGTGCCAATGCGCTGGTTGGGTGGGTAGGCGGTTGCAAGATAAACGTTGAGCCAAGCCGACATGGCAATGGCTGCAAGGCAGTAGCCCAAGGGCAGCTGAAACTTCAAAAATAGCGATACAAACATCACCGCGCCAAACTGGCCGACAATGGCGATCCAGCGTAACCGGACGATTGTGCTGATGCTCAGGCTTTGAGCCGGGAGGCTATCAGGGGCGAGACGTGAAGTTTTCAATAGATGCCTCGGCACGCGTTTTCTCCGAAAAATAGTTCGATAAACAGAGATAATGATAGAGTTCTCTTAGAAGCATAACACTGGCCGAGAGCAGTGGGCAGAGCAAGTGGAGCTTTCATCTAAATATCTGATGTTTATGGTTATTCTCCATTGCCATTCAACTATTGAAACATACATCGAAGAGGTCTCGAGTTTACACAGGCTGCCTTTTCAAGGCTTGGGATGTTTGCTGTTGTGTTTGTTGGTAACTTTCGTGCCGCCCAACATGAGGATCTTTTATGCCTTCCTTTGACTGGACACTTTGATCTGCCCGTCTGCGTTGGAACTTTTCTTTACCCGTCTGTGTCGGGACTGGCGATGAAAAGGTTGATGGTGATCAAATTTTTTGTGATTTCAAAACACAAGTAATTGTCAACTCATCTCTTGTTTCAACAAAAAACACGTTTGAATAATCAGCTTGTTGTGCTCGCGTTTATGTGCGTCATGCTAGCAACAGCGTTGAGGTAAGTGCGCCACATGTGTTCAGCTCTTTTCTCCTTGCTGCAGTTTGCTACTGGTGGTGAGGCTTGCGAAGCTGATAGGCACAAGAAGTGATTCGGTTTTAAATAATTCTTCTCGTTAGGGACGCGATGCGGTCAATTTTCTAGCCGAGGCTTTGTTTCCAGGGCGGGAAGTTTTCCGAACAATTTGTTTGGTACGTCAACCGGGGGTATTCATGACGCGACCTAAAACTGTTAAATCACTTGATGATCCGCGCTTTGAAGACCTAGGCGCACCAGTTGAAGTTCGCCGACATCCTAAAGCTCGACGATTGACCTTGCGCGTAAGCCGCACGCGCCGTGCTGTTGTCGTGACGTTACCTGAAAAATGTGATCTGGATGAAGCTAATAGTTTCGTTCACCGCAATCTTGACTGGGTTCGTGAACGTTTGGGGACTCTACCGGATCCGGTTCCTTTTCGAGACGGCAATCTCGTACCGGTTCGTGGTCAATTGTGCGAGATTAAACTTGCCGGAACGCATGAGGGCAAAGGGCCTGTTTTTCTCGACCTTACTGCAAAGCCGATCCCTAAGCTGATGGTATATGGGGAAAAGGAACATCTGCCTCGCCGGCTGAGTGATTGGTTATATGAACAATGCCAAAAGGATCTTGCTGAGCGCGTTTCAGTACACGCTAAGTTTCTGGGGTTACACGCCAAGCGCATCGTCATTCGTGATCAGACCACACGATGGGGGTCGTGTTCGACAACGGGTTCGCTGTCTTTTTCGTGGCGACTGATTATGGCTCCGTCCTTCGTACTGGACTATGTGGCCGCTCATGAGGTTGCTCATTTAAAAGAGATGAACCACGGGCCGAAATTCTGGGCTCTGGTAAAACGCACCATGCCGGATATGGAACAAGCAAAAACTTGGTTGCAAAAAAATGGCATGGACCTGCATAGTTTTGGAATTGAAGACACCAAGTAGATTTCTTCAACAAAGGCATTGATTTTTATCCACGTCGAACGTGTAGCCAATGTGAGCACTTACGATGTTGAAATTTTTTCTCGGGCTATTTGCCGGTGCCCTGCTTTCATTTGTCTACGTTCGTTATGATGTCGAACTTCCCGAGTGGATGCAGCTTCCCCACGTCCTGCGCGAGAACATTGCTGCGACCGCGGCTCTGAGTGATCTTTACGATCTGTCACGTGGGGAGGATGTTCGTCGGCGGGCACTTGAGGTGTATTTCCAGACGCAGGCCAAGAAAGCGGCGCAACTTGATGCCGACTATGGGCACCCATTCTTTAAAAACCTGTATCACAAGGAAGCAACCCGTCAGGCTCGTATTCTTCAACAAGCCTGGAGCGCCTTTGACGTTGCGCTTAGCAAACCTGCCCTTCGCTCTTCATTCGAGCGTAAATATGGAGTGAGTGATCCTCTTGCTCTTAAGCAGGCGATGCTTGCAGAACAGTTGAGGAAAAAGCACAAGTTTCTGGCCAGTTGGTTGAAAAAGACCTACGGCGATGTTCCAAATGACCAACTTTTTGCCCGGCTCAAGGAACTCGGCCAGTTACGCTAGGCGTTTTCGGGATACTCGCCCCTAGTCCCAGTGCCATCTTTCCTTCAGGAACCATCCTTGGAATTATTGTTTTGTCCGAAGATGCACGAACAGGCTTGGATGGGATCCGGTTCAGTTTGCGTTTGATGCTTTCGAGATCAAAGCCATTTCTTGAGGAGGACACCTTGCTGGTGATCTGCTGCCGCTCAAGTTTTATTTTCTTGGCTCTCGTTGGACCTAGCTGCTGAGTATCAAGACTTTTGAAAAACTGTTGCGTTATTCGTGTTTTTGGAAACCTCTGCATTGGGCGACGAACTGGTAGAGGTGGTTCGGATATGACTCTTGCCGCGGTGCGTTCTCGAAACGAATGGGGTAGTTTCAAGCGTTTCGAGAACTCTTTTGCAGAGATTTTCTTAGCGACAACTTGCTTTTTTTGTTGGGCAGGGAGACGCTTGCTCAAGAATGTTCCCGGGCTGGTGGTATAAGGCAGTGGGAGCACGTTTTTATCGCGGTGGGCCCTTGTCATAATCGTGCGCCATATCCGCGCTGGCAGACCACCACCTGAGACACTTTTCATGGAAGTACCGTCGTCGTTGCCAATCCAGATGCCTGCGGTCATGTGCGCCGTATAACCAATGAACCAGGCGTCACGATAATCCTGGCTGGTGCCTGTTTTTCCGGCTGCGGGATGATTATCCAATGCTGCGCGGTGACCTGTTCCTGTTTGCAGTGCCGTTTGCAACATGCTGTTCATGGCACCAATATTTTGGGCGCTGACAAGTTGCGTGTCACTGGCAGCGGGGCGCGCATATAAAATGCGACCTTTGCTGGTACGAATGCGGCGAATAATGTGCAAGTCCGTTTTACGGCCACCATTTGGCAAGACATTGTAGGCACTGACGAGTTCAATGAGCGAAACCTCTGATGTGCCAAGTGCCAAGGATGGATCGGCGCGAAGTTTTGAGGAAATACCCATTCGACGTGAGATATCCGCGACCTTATCTGGACCGACATCAAGAGCAACGCGCACGGCCACGGTGTTAATGGACTTAGCCAGGGCGTCGCGTATTGAAATGGTTCCAGTGTAGCGTCCGTTTGCGTTTTTAGGGGTCCATCCCTTGATGCTTACGGGCAAGTCATAGGCAATTGTCTCGGGCTTATATCCTGCTTCCAGAGCGGCTAGGTAAACAAAAGGCTTAAAGGTGGACCCCGGTTGGCGGTGGGCCTTTGTTGCCCGGTTGTATTGACTCTTTCTGTAATCCCTCCCGCCTAGGAGCGTGCGAACACCTCCGGAGCGATCAAGGATTACAAGTGCCGCTTGTGTGGCGTTCAGCTTTTTCCCACTCTTCCTCAAAGCATCGGTTATGACTGTATGAGCCGTTCGTTGCAGAGAAGCATCAATGGTTGTTTCGACCAATATCTCCGAGTGATCGGTATCGAGAATGCGAGGCAGACGTGCAAGAATATAGTCCACCGCGTTACCATAACTATGATGCGATTTCTTGTTATTCTTTTTTACGAACCTTACAGGCTGGTTGAGGGCGTTTTTTAATTGCTTGGTAGATAAGAACCCTGCGGCAAACATTTTATGCAGAACTGAGCGACCTCGAGCCCTGCCGGCGCCTGGGTTTTTTGTTGGGGCATAGTGTGATGGGGCCTTTAGCAACCCAGCAATCAGTGCAGCTTCCGCGACGTTCATGGCACGTGCTGATTTGCCATAGTATCGTTGGGCGGCAGCCTCGACTCCATAAGCTCCGGCACCAAAGTATACCCGATTTAGATACAGCTCAAGGATCTGATTCTTATCAAGGCGGTACTCGAGCCAAATGGCGAGTGCCAATTCATCGATTTTGCGTGTAAGTGTTCGCTCATGGGAAAGGAACAGGTTCTTTGCAAGCTGTTGGGTGAGTGTTGAACCACCTTGCCGAAACTGACCGGCCCTCATGTTGGCAAATACCGCTCGGATCATTCCGAATGGATCGATCCCCCAATGATTGAAGAACCGGCGATCTTCCGTTGCAATGATGGCGTCGATCACATGCTTTGGAAGCATTTTTATGGGCATGTAGGGATGGGCTGTGCCACGCTCTGCCAAGAGAGAGCCGTCACTTGCGAGAATACGGATAACTCCGGCTTTGCCGTCACGGCTGACGGCAAAAGGATCGGGGAATTTCAAAGTGTAGTAGAACATCATAGCTGCCAGCCAGCCAGCTATGAGCACAAAGGAAAACACTGCAATTGTTGCGGTTAGACGAAGCAAGGGGCGGGACCTGGTGTTACGGTCGGAGAGCTTTTCTTCGGTCCGGGCGAAACCTTCACTTTCAGAGGTCTCGATGGGCCAGGCTTCATTGCTGAGATGCGTGTTTGAGGAAAACTCCTGATGGATAGGCTCATCAGGTCGGTGTGGGTTGTTGCCCACGGTGTCACGACGCTTGCGGCGAAAGAACCCCATTATGACTGGTATACTCCACACTCATTTTACTTGCGGCGGCGGCTTGGCCTGCGAGGATTTCGGCCGTTAAAAGTCGGGCCCATTTTTGCGCTGGCGTCCTAACTCAACTGGAAATCAAACTTTTCCTCTCCCACTTCGCAAAGGTACTTTGATGCCTGTTAAGATGCAGTTAACCAAGCTTGTGTGAGTTGTCTTTATGCCTGAAGATCAAGGTTTTGCTTCCCACATAAGATGTTCAGTGGGCTTTTTGCGCCAGATAGACTGTCTGAGTGAACTCATTGTCCTGCAAGGGGTTGCGAAAAGTCACCGGTTGAGCGTGTGCGCTTTGAAAGACCGTTGCGAGCTTTTCAGTAAATGCGTCGTCGGGAAGTTCATTGGACCACAGCCCGAAAACACCGCCGGGGTGCAGATGAACCTTTAGCTTTTGTAGCCCTTCGGCCCCATATAGGGATGCGTTTTGTGGATCGAGGCAGAAACCTGGAGAATGGTCGATATCAAGAAGAATGGCATGGAATTTTCTTGCTGGATGTTTTTCATCGAAACCATCGGCCGAAGCGGCTAAGGCAAAGAAGTCTCCAAGAGTAAACCGGCATCGTGGGTCTTCGCTAAGTTCTGTTCCGAGGGGTAGCATACCAGAGCGATGCCATTGGATAACCGGTTTTAAAACCTCAATGACAATGAGGGAGTGAACGGCAGATTCTTCCAATACGGCCTTGGCGGTGTAGCCCAGACCCAGACCACCGACCACCACGTCCAGCCCTGTTTCTTGCAACAGCGCCAACCCCAAACGGGCCAATGCAATTTCAGAAGCAGTAAAAAGGCTCGACATAAGAAATTCGTCGCCGAGCTTGATTTCAAAGACATCAATTCCCAACGATAGTTCCCGTCGCCGGCGCAGACTCAAGGCACCTATGGGTGTTTGCTGGTAGTCGAGTTCTTCGAAATACGCGCTCATTCTGTGGATTTCCTTTGCTGCAAAGCAGCATTCTCGACGGCCCCAAAACATGCCTCTGCGAGACACATATAGTCGAAATAAGAGTAATTAGACAGCCTACGTCATGGGGGAACTATCTTGCAGACACGAAAAATAGGGCTAGGGTGCGCAGGCCAGGGAGAAAAATAACATTGGAAAATGCTGGCAACAAAAAATAAAGGGAGACTACTCATGAATATAAATACGGCACTTGCAGTTAGTATTGGTCTACTTGGGGGCCTTGCAACGTGGGCATTTCTTGAAGATCACTTCGGTCTGGGGCTTCAGATTTGGGCAGCCTTTATTGCATGGGCGAGCTTTTTTCATTGTGGTGGCAAGATGTGCGGATTGGGCAATAATCTCGCCGCCAATCTGTGGGGCATCATCGCAGCCGCTGCGGCCCTCATTGTCTTTAGTACAGTTAGCCTTGGTTTGGCGACACCGATTTGGGCGGGTATCTGCGTTGGTGTAGCTGTATTCATCATGCTTCTGGCGACTCAGATTCCGTTCCTATCTGCGATCCCAGCAACGGTCTACGGCTTTGCTGCAACTGCTGGATTTGTGTTGCTTACAAATAGCGCCGGAATGCTTTTGGATCCTACGCTAAAGAACCCTGCGGTTGTGATTGCGCTTTCGATGATTGCTGGTAGTATCTTGGGATATATTTCTGAGGCAATTGCTGGCGTTTTAGCCAAATCATAATGACTTATCGGCGGGACACCATTGCTTGTGTCCCGCCCTTTTTATGTGATTTTCGGTTGTGCCTACGCACGCTGGAAAGCGCTCTTTCAGGCCGCCGCGCGCAGCGGGTCATGAACCGGTCTTTTCTCTCTTTTCAAGAGTTCTTTTTTGATCCTAATCCCCCAGCGATAGCCGCTCAGTTTGCCGTCGGTGCGAATGACGCGATGGCATGGGATCAGGACGGCGACAGGGTTGGCGCCACATGCATTGGCAAGCGCACGCACGGAGTCTGGTTTGCCGATCTTATGTGCAAGATCGCTGTAACTTACCGTGGAACCTGCCTTGATATCTCGAAGAGCCGCCCAAACTTTTTTTTGAAACGGCGTGCCGAGAATATCGAGGGGGAGGTGGTGGGCCAAACCTGGTCGCTCCACACAGTTTTTGACTCGCTTTACAGTTTCATCAAAGGCGCGACACCCCTGTTCAGGAATTGTGCCGGGAAAACGCTTATGGAAGTCCGCCATGAGCGTTGCTTTGTTGTCTCCAAGAAAGACGGCTCGAATGCCTTTTTTGGTTGCAGCCACCAGGACCTGACCGAGCGAGGAGGGCACCACTGCAATTTGCATACTGAACGACCTTCATACTTTTGCGCTGACGGGTTGGTGAATTCTGTTTCCTTAGCCAAGTGGGTTCGACAGTATTTCTATAGCAGTTCAATCACATCGAGGCTTTTCTATCAGACGTCCAGATTGACGACCTGAAGGGCGTTTTCCTGGATGAACTCGCGGCGGGGTTCCACCACATCACCCATTAGTTTCGAGAAAATTTCATCGGCTTCATCCAGTTCACCTATCTTCACTTGCAGCATGGTGCGGGTGCCTGGCTCAAGCGTGGTTTCGGCAAGCTGCTCGGCGTTCATCTCGCCTAGACCTTTATAGCGTTGTAGTGATATACCCTTGCGCCCTGTTTCATAAACAGCTTCTAAAAGATCACGAGGGCCGAACACTTCTACGGAGTTGGATTTCCAGCGTAACTTTCCTGGCAGTGCGTAAACATCAATGAGTTCAGCGTGACGCTCTTGCAGATGGCGCGCGTCCAGAGAATTTAAAAGGCCGGCATCCAAGGCGTGGACTTCCGTCACCCCGCGTACTTCGCGCTTGAACAAATATCCATCGTTTCCGTAAAGGCCCTGCCAGCCCTTTTCCGTTTCTTCTGCCTGCCTATCGAGACGGATAGCGACCTGTTGCGCCATCTCATCTGCTTTTGTTGTTGAATCCAGCAAACTGATATCAAAGGCGCCTGCGATTGCGGCCTGCTCTACGATAAAACGAGCGTAACGTGAATGAAGATCATCTATAATGCGGGTGGTAACGCGAGCTTCATCGACAATTGACCGAAGGTCGGCACCAGCGCGTTCCTCACCTGAGCCACTGACCAAAACAGCTTCTTCCAAACCTGCATCGATCAAGTAATCCTCAAGAGCACGTTGATCTTTTAGATAGGTTTCCGAGCGCCCGCGCGAAACCTTAAAGAGCGGCGGTTGCGCAATATAGAGGTGCCCTTTCTCAATAAGTTCAGGCATCTGGCGGTAAAAGAAGGTGAGCAAAAGCGTTCGAATGTGCGCGCCGTCGACATCTGCATCGGTCATGATGATGATTTTGTGGTAGCGCAATTTTTCAAGATTGAATTCTTCGCGGCCGATGCCCGTGCCCAGCGCTGAGATGATGTTGGTCACCTGTTCACTCGATAACATCTTGTCGAAACGAGCTCGCTCCACATTTAAGATCTTACCTCGAATAGGAAGTACGGCCTGGAATTCTCGTGAACGTCCCTGCTTTGCAGAACCTCCGGCGGAGTCGCCTTCGACGATGAACATTTCTGTCTTGGAGGCATCGCGTTCTTGACATTCTGCAAGGCCGCCGGGCAGACGCAAGCCATCTAGCGCACCTTTGCGGCGAGTGAGTTCACGCGCCTTGCGTGCGGCTTCGCGCGCTGCAGCAGCTTCTGCGATCTTCGTGACGATGATGCGCGCTTCTTTGGGATGCTCTTCAAACCACTGCCCCAGTTGCTCGCCGACAATGCCTTCAACCACGGGGCGGACTTCGGAAGAGACAAGCTTATCTTTTGTCTGGGATGAGAACTTAGGATCGGGGACTTTCACAGAAAGCACGCAGGTGAGCCCTTCGCGAGCGTCATCTCCGGTTAGAGAGACCTTATCCTTTTTGGACAGCCCGCTTGTATCGGCGTAGCGGTTGATAACGCGAGTCAAGGCAGCGCGGAAGCCCGCGAGGTGGGTTCCGCCATCACGCTGAGGAATATTGTTGGTAAAGCACAAGACGTTTTCGTGATAGCTGTCGTTCCACCACATGGCTACCTCAACCGTGGTGCCGTTTTTTTCGCCCATGACCGTGATCGGTTCTTCGAACGCGCTGGTTTTATTGCGGTCAAGATACTGAACGAAAGCGCTGGTACCACCTTCGTACATAAGCTCGACCCGTTTCGGGTCGGCATGACGTTCATCGGAAAGAACAATCTTGGCGCCGGAGTTCAAAAATGCCAGTTCCCGCAAGCGATGCTCTAGGGTTGTGAAATCAAACTCGACCATGGTGAAGGTTTCGGTGCTGGGCAGGAACGTGACTTCGGTTCCGGTTCGCCCATCTGCATCGCCGACCACTTCAAGAGGGGCTACTGCTTCGCCACCCTCGAAGGTTATCAGATGTTCTTTGCCGTCGCGCCATACCCGGCATTTAAGCCATTTCGATAGCGCGTTGACGACCGAAACACCGACACCGTGCAGGCCGCCTGAAACCTTATAGGAGTTCTGGTCAAACTTGCCGCCGGCGTGAAGTTCGGTGAATACGATTTCGACGGCTGAGCGTTTGGGGTCGTTGTCGTCGTCCTGCTTAATACCGGTTGGGATGCCGCGACCGTCATCGCTGACTGTGCATGAACCATCCGCATTCAGGGTTACAAGACATTGCGTTGCATGGCCGGCCAGCACTTCGTCTACGGCGTTGTCGACCACTTCATAGATCATATGGTGGAGGCCCGAGCCATCGTCTGTGTCGCCGATGTACATACCTGGGCGTTTACGCACCGCTTCCAGGCCTTTGAGCATTTTAATGGAGTCCGCCCCGTAATCGGATGCAGCTAGATTGGGTTGATTTTCCGGCGCGCTCATTGAGGCAGCAATCCTTGGTTTCGTATCAACTATGATTTCATGCAAATTGTAGCACGTACTGCCAGAAAAAGGGCAAAAACCGTGGTTTTCCGGCTCGGTATTAACACTCTTATTTTCATTTTATATCAACAGGTTACCTGCGTACACAACAGTCCCCTCGAAATGATTGGAATTGGCCAGCTGTTCATAAGCATTTTGCTCTCAGAAAGGGGTGTTTTCAGATCTCTTCCAGAGAACCATTTTGCACGTTGAACAGTTGAGCGGATCCGCGCAGATGGGCGAAAGCTTCCAGATCTGTGCCGGTCATCCAAGCTTGCGAACCCAGTCTCAGGATTTCGTCAAACAGGGCCCTACGGCGATCTATGTCGAGGTGTGCGGCCACTTCATCAAGAAGGATAATGGGTGCGCAACCTTCATGGCGCCTGGCGATCAATTCGGCCTGGGCGAGAATCAAACCGACCAGAAGAACCTTCTGCTCACCAGTGGAACACAGGCGTGCGGGCATGTTTTTCGGGCCGTGGATCACTTTCAGGTCGGAGCGGTGCGGGCCTTCGAGGGTGCGGCCGGCTGCTCTATCGCGTTCACGTGAGGCATGGAGGTGTCTTATATAGTCATCTTCGACGTCTACCGCGGCCTTCGTCATCAAGGCTTGCTCCAGCGTTCCGTCCAGTTTTGATGTGCTCCAGGGAAATGCCGAAGCGGTGTCACGTTGTTTGCGTTCTGTGATCATGGCGTTTAGAGCCGTAATGGCTTCAACGCGTGCGGCTGCCACCGCGGTGGCGGTTTGGGCCATGACAACCTCAAAACCTTCCAGCTGAGCCGGATCTGTAACGCCATCGGACAAGAGCCGGTTACGCGCCTGCATGGCCCGCTCAAATCTTCCCGTGAAGACCCGAAAGGAGGGATCAAAACAGACTACGAGGCGATCGATAAGGCGGCGGCGCTCCGAATTGGAGCCGGTAAAAACTCCGTCCATGGCGGGAGTGACCCAGACCATGTCGACGTAGCTTGAGAGAATACCGGAGCCCCCTTTATTTTCGCCGTTGATGCGAACAATTCTGCCAGAGCGTTCCGGTCTGGTGGAGCGCGGCTGATAGTCCGGGCTTTCTCCTGACGCTCCAGCTCTTACTGTTGACTGAAGGCCAGTTCCGATATCAACACGGCCCATTCGTGAATTTAAGCGGAGCGCCACGGCCCAGCCGCCATCTGCGCCCGCGCGAGAGAGGTCTTTGTAAGGGGCGCGGCGAATCCCGGAACCTGGCATCGCCAAGGAGATTGCTTCAAGGATATTTGTTTTCCCAACACCATTGCCGCCTGTGAGCACGACAGGTTTTGGGCCCACATTCAAGGTGATGCTTCCATAGTTGCGGAAGTTGGTCAGCGACAGACGTTCTACAAAAAGGATATCACGCCCGCCTTGCGTATCCTCATCAGGGAGATGGTTTGCCAGCGGTGTGGCGGTCATGGAATTGGGCTTTTTGTTCATGGCTAAGCGTGTTGCGTGCTGGACTTTGAGTGCACCCCAGCATTGGCAGATTACACGCGCATCGGCATTAAAACATAGAGCGCGGATTCGTCAGCAGGATCTCTCACCATGGTGGGAGAGCCTGGATCGTTGAGCATGAAATAAGCGTCTTCGCCTTCGAACTGGCTGGTAATATCCAGCAGATAGCGGGCGTTAAAACCAATCTCAAGTGGCTCGGAGGTATAAGATACCGTCAACTCCTCAGTGGCGCTGCCGCCTTCGGGGTTATTTACCGAGAGGGTGAGCATATCTTTGTCGAGGCTTAGTTTGATGGCGCGACCTCGTTCAGAAGCGATTGTCGATACCCGATCTACAGCACCGATAAAATCACCATTGGAGACGCGAAGTTCTTTGTCATTTGATTGTGGAATCACGCGGCTGTAGTCAGGAAATGTCCCGTCTATCAGCTTTGATGTCAGAGTAACGGTGCCGATTTCGAAGCGCACCTTCGTCTCACTGACACCAACTTGGACACTACCTGAGCTTGCTTCCAGCAAGCGGTGAACTTCGTGCACGGTCTTTCTTGGAATAATGATACCGGGCATTCCCTGGGCGCCTTCGGGGAGAGCCAGCTCTACTTGCGCCAAACGGTGCCCGTCGGTGGCAACAGCACGCAAAGTGGGGCCACCCTCACCTTCTGCAGTGTGAAGGTAGATGCCGTTTAAATAGTAGCGGGTTTCCTCGGTGGAAATGGCGAACCTTGTCTTATCAATCAGCCTTCTAAGATCTGTCGCAGAACATTCGAAAGAGAAAGGCATTTCTCCGATAGCGATGTCGGGGAAATCATCGGCCGGCAATGTCTGGAGTGAAAAGCGTGATTGACCTGCCGACAGGGTCAGGCGGTCTTGCTCCTCATCACGCTCCAGTTTCACCTGCGTTCCATCGGCAAGCTTGCGCACGATATCATGGAGCATGTGCGCTGGCACGGTGAGTGCGCCGGGCTCTTCAACGGTGGCGGGCGCTTCTTCGATGACTTCGCGCTCAAGGTCGGTCGCCTTCAAGGCGACGCTTGTTCCTTGCGCCTGCAAAAGAACATTCGATAAAATGGGAATCGTTGTGCGTCGCTCAACCACGCTGGTGACATGCCCTAATGCGCGTAGAAGCTCGCCTCTTTCAATGACTAGCCGCATGCTCAGTCCTCGGCGGTAAAATTTACACCGGCTTGACCGGTACCATTGCGCGTCGTCCTCTCAATCCAGACCTTCCGTTGGGAATGCCTCATGACTCTTCGTCAAGATTTTGAAGGGATCAGATTCGCGCGGGGGCCCACTTGACCTTAAACGAGCAGGTTTTTCAAGGGTCCAACCGGGATATGAAGTGGTTTCTTCGTCGAATCGGTGTTTTGCAGGTGCTATTTTACCTTGAAGTCGGGCGGTTTGGGTCAAATCATGTGTCCCTGGGGACAAAACTTCTGGGAAAACAACATCATGTATAAAATCGGGGAATGGCATCGCAAGACACCACTCCCCTCCCCCGCTAACGCCCCCTACTTCACGCCTAGATGTAAGGGGCGGAATCGTGATCACGCCACGGGTCTGGCTGTGACGAGGCGTAGATCTTATTTTTAGTTTTTCATTTTTGCATTGGCTCGAAGCGCATGCTCCAGGGCCGCAAAAAGATGTAATCTCATAAAAGTAGACAACTGAAATATAGTATTTGTGTTGCGCTCGAACCCTAACGCTTTGTTATTAAGAGCTGGAATTAGAGAACAAGTGTCTACTGCTAACCCATCAGATAGAAAACTGATCCGTCTGTTATGGATATACATAAAGTGAGCCAAGATATTGGATTAGTAAATCCCTGCCTCAAACTTGTTCAACAGAAACTGAAACAAATTTCTCAGGTACGGGAATCTGTAGCAAACAGATCACTTTGCCCCGCCAACACTTCGTAGGCGGGGCAAGTTTTGATGCGCGTTCTCTAGTGGCCAAGATTTTTCTTTAGTTCGTCGATCTCTTCCCTGAGACGCATATTTTCTTCCACCTCTTTCGTGATTTTACGAACGGCATGAAGCACGGTTGTGTGGTCGCGGTTTCCAAAGCGGCGGCCAATCTCAGGTAATGAGCGTGAAGTCATTTTCTTTGCCAAATACATGCCGATCTGACGTGGCCTGACAACTGAGCGATGGCGTCGTTGAGACAACAGATCATTTTTAGAGACACCGTAGTGACGCGAAACCATGCGTAGAATATCCTCGATCTTGATCCGTCGTGGCTCAATGCCCTGCAACAGGTCGCGTACCACTGTTTCAGCAATGTCGAGTGTGATGGGCACGCGCATGTACTGCCAATTGGCGAAAAGACGAGTGATCGCCCCTTCGAGTTCGCGACCGTTCTCGGTCAAGCCAGCGGCCAACAGATCTAAAATATCGCTGTTTAAATCGAATGAAGGATCGATTTCTCGTTTCTCTGCCAATCTGGCTTGCAGCACCTTAAGGCGCAGCTCTTCATCAAGCGGACCCAACTCGGTGACCAGACCTCGTTGCAATCGAGAGCGCATGCGTTCATTCAAGCGATCGATCATGGCGGGCGGGCGAGCCGATGCGACGACCACCTGGCGACCGCCATCGAGCAAAGTATTGATAATGTGCTCGAATTCCTGCTCGGTCTTTTCACCGTGCATGAATTCCAGATCATCGATCAAGAGAATATCCACCTGACGGAACTTGTCGCGGAATGCGAGAGGATCAGAGCCGCGCATGGCCTCTACGAAACGATATCGGAAGCCTTCAGCTGTGAGGTATAAAACTCTGGCTGAAGGATTGAAGCGCTTTGCTTCCCAGGCGATGGCATGCAGTAGATGCGTTTTGCCATGCCCAACGGCCGCGTGAATGAACAGCGGATTGAAGTTTGGATTTTCCCCTGTTACCGATGCCGCCACTTTTAAGGCTGCGGCATGGGAGAACTGATTGGGCATTCCTACCACAAAGCTGGAAAACGTGTAACGCGGGTCGAGGGGTGAACCGCCCAAACCACCCACTTCCGTGCGCGTGGGGGACTGGAATACTGATGCGTCCATCGCCGCGGTGTGTCGGCCAAGACCTGAGCCGTTTGCAGGACTAGAGGCGTTAGCTTGCGTTGCGCGTACGTTATTTTTTTCAGAGAGTGGGCGCTTTGTGTTGCTGCCAACCTGCCGCAAGACAACATCTACTTTTGTTGTATCCTTGAATTCAGCCTGACAACACTCGAGAAGCACTTTTTCGTAATGAGATTTGATCCAGTTACGAAGGAATTTAACGGGAACCGAGATCTTTACAACGCCGTTTTCAACGGATTCAAACTCCATTGCGTTGAACCAGCTGCCGTAAATATCATCGCCCAACTTAGCGCGCAAAAGCGTGCGCACCTTCGAGCCTTTAGAGTTACCGACAACCGCCGGCAATTTCGATTCCGGTGTATTGAGATCAGGTACTCCTGATCTACGATTGGCAACTTGCTTCATCTGATGTTTGACAACCAGACGACCGACTGAAACTGCCTCGTCCTTTCGAACCGCTTCCATTGTTGATAACCCCGCACTAGTTAAACTTATTACCAGAAATGTGATCCGATCTGGTCTTCGGTTACACCTATCCGCCCTCCGGATAGATGAGCCGATCCCGATCGAACTCACCTAGTTTGTGAATGCGCTAACCTTGCACCCACGGCAATCCGTTGACCTTCCAGCCATCCGTAGTGCCTCTATGTCGGTTGGTGTCGAGACGCCCCTCAAAACCATCCGATACGTTGTAACAGCGCTCATATCCGAGTGCCGCCAATGTCTGTGCCGCCATCAGGCTTCGACCGCCCGAGCGACAGATGAAATACAGATCAGTTTTCTTGTCAGCTCCCGCTGCTTCCAACTGAGCGACCAATGCGGCCGTAAAACCTGGCTCAATCCTGTTGTCGGGGAATGTCTGCCATTCCACCATGAGGACCTCCTTGTCCAAACTCGACAAATCAGGTAGGCCGACAAATGCCCATTCCGCGCATGTGCGGACATCAATAAGAATGGATGTTTTATCGTCTTTCAGACGGTTCCATGCTTCGTTGCTTGGGACATCCTCAACAGGGAAAGCGTCGCTTGAACCCAATTCTACCTCCGAATTCGAACTTTAATTTCGATCTTGATTGACAGCTCTTCCATCAACCTCCTGCTTGAGGCAGGCAAATAAAAATTGTTTCCGCAAAACCCAAGGCCAGCGGATTGTTTCTTTCAACTACTCAACTAAAAAGAGACGACACAACCAGGAACCAAAACTTCTTAAAAACGCGCCCTGGAATCGACGCACGCCTACAAACGTGTGCTGTTTGTTTTTTTGATAACGCGAAAGATCTCCAGATCTCCACGCATTTGTCTTTTCTTATCCGGTCCTATTCGCTTTTGAGCGCCCACTTAAACGCCCGAGGTGGATGAACTTACGCTTCATCAACCGGTGCGACCGGAGTGGAGGTTTAACTAAACCTTAACCAAGTTATGCGCAAGGGCAAGCTCGCGTCTGAAGTTGATCTGGAAGCGTGTAAAAATCTCGTTTTTCCCGATCATGAAAACGGTTTTTCCATCAACAGAGCCTGTGCAAAAAGCCTTTGAATCCACAGGGCTTTCGCTAAGTTTTAAGGGTGCAAAAATAAAAACGGCGCCCATTTTCATGGACACCGTTTGAAATGTCGTTTTTTCTTGATCACGTCGAAATGAGTTTTGAGTCTGTCTCTCCAACGGCAACTTAGGTGATGGGCTGGTGTTGCCTATGAATCCGTGACTTAGAGGTGATCAATGCTTGTTTTAGATTACTAAATGTAGGGTCTAGCGTGTGGCGAACAAGTCACATGCTGCCGGTATGTGAAAAATCGCCAGAATCTTAGCTGGCGGTGGACATGGCCTTGACGCGAGTTGTCAGCCTAGAGACCTTCCGTGCCGCTGTATTCTTGTGGACCAAACCCTTTTGGGCGCCGCGCGCTATGAGCGGCTGGGCGGATTTTAGTGCGGCTTCAGCTGCGCTTTGGTCGCCTGAAGCAATTGCTTCTTCTACTTGGCGAATGTGAGAGCGCATTGCTGTGCGGCGCGAACGATTAACTGCGGTGCGGCGCTCGATCTGGCGAATGGCTTTTTTCGCCGACTTGGTATTGGCCATGTGGTTCAGGTCCTTCCCTGGTACAAATCTAGCTCTATTTCTGTGTGATGACCTGCTCCTCAACCAACAAAAAAACTATGAAATACGGCTTTTTGTTCGTGGGTCAGGCCCAACGGTATTTCATGTTTGGAACATGAAAACTGATTGGTTGGAGCACAAAACAACATTGCCGCCCGAAACGCGAGCTCCGGGCGGTGATTGCTGGGTTTATAAAGGCCAGATTGTACCGGGTCA
>JAJRZC010000046.1 GCA_024275435.1 Alphaproteobacteria bacterium | reverse complement strand
CCTGCTAGATTTGTACGTCCTTGTCATGACGCCATTTGCCTTGTTTCATACCGATAACGCCTATTAGGCATAGTTGCCGGTTTCGGCTCGCTACTTGCATCGCTGTTCAAGTTATCGCGTCACTTCGTTGATTTTGGCTTCTGTGGCGTGGTTCAATTTTATCGCTGCCAAGGGAGACGAAACATCCACCGCATCCGCCCATCGCGTATCCAGCTCGCCAATCCGGTACATACGGGTATCGGGGGCCCTGGTGCGCTTACTTTTGGGTATGAATTTGGGGATAGTTATGGCGCACGTGACGGGGTGGAAACTTCGCAACGGTTCAGTTTTGTTCACTGGTTTGCGCTTTCGTGTGTGTGGCTGACATTTGCGACAAGTGGTTTTGTTTTTTCGGAACCTGCACCGGTGGATGTCTTGGCCATGGGGCTAATTTTGCTCCTGCCGGTGGTCGGCCTTGTCAGAATTACCAGTAGTCTTGTTCTGTTCCTGGCACTTTGGCTTATCGTAGCTGCCGGCCATTACCTCGCTTCAACAAACGCCTCTGATATTTCCGCAGCCGTTACGTTTACAAATGTTTCTCTGTTTCTTTTTGTCATGGCTTTCGTGATCGCTGCCTTTGTGGCTTATAGTCCAGACTCTCACACATCTCTCATTTTGAACGCTTGGACATTTGCTGCATTGCTCGCAACCTTGTTAGCGTTGATGGGTTATTTAGGGGCGTTTCCGGGTGCTGAATCGCTCTTTACGAAATTTGGACGCGCCTCTGGAACATTTAAGGACCCTAATGTTTTTGGGGCCTTTATTATCGCACCCATCATCTACATGCTGCACCTTTCGATCTACCGACCGGCATCAAAGATCCTACTTCCACTCCTAGCGGCGGGTATTTTGACAATCGGCGTGCTGCTTAGTTTTTCCCGTGGCGCCTGGTTAAACCTTATGTGCGCCATTCTTATCTTTGGCTATCTTGCCTTCGTAACTGCGGCTAGCGTTGGTCAGCGTTTTCGGATTGCGCTGTTGCTGGGGGCCGGCCTGCTTGTGGGGGTTACGTTCATTGGCGTTGCTGTTCAGTTTGACCAGGTCTCCGATCTCCTGTCACAGAGAGCTTCCCTTTTGCAGAGCTACGATGCTGGTCACGAAGGGCGGTTTGGCGGGCAGGCCAAAGCTATTTCGATCATTGCACAAAATCCAATGGGCATTGGACCTAAAGAATTTGCAAGCCAGTATCATCATGAGGAAGCACACAATGTATTTTTGTCGATGGTACTAAAAGCAGGATGGCTTGGAGGCGGGGTTTATTGGATTCTGGTGGGTTTAACGATCATTCTCGGGCTTCGCCATGCCCTCAATGGCTCAAACGGTCGCCCCGTGTTTCTTGTGGTTTTTGCTGCGTTCATCTCTAACGCGCTTGAGGGTTTGGTTATCGATTCTGACCACTGGCGTCACTTTTATATTTTGATGGCTTTGTGTTGGGGATTAATGAGTGTGCCCTCTCTTGGTGCGGCGGATGCTTTCGCGCGTCGTTCTTTGCCTGAACGCAACGACAAAGAGCGCCGTTCTTGCATGGCTCAATATGTGATGAATGATAACTAAATATTCACCACAGTTTTTAGATCGCAATTTAGTGAACTCATTAATCATTGCGATAGAGAGCTTCAAAGCCCTAGTGTCTTAATAGAATTTATCGGGTCGCCTATAGCTTCCCGTGTCCTATTCCTTAGATTGCGTTATAGAATGAGATACGATGAAGTTCGTTGCACCTCGAAGTACTTTCAATGATTTTAGATTATTATTTCGGAGAATGATTGATGATAGGTAGCCAGTTTTTTCAAAGTTATACTCATAACCTTGCACGACTGAAACTTATAGAACTCATTGATGATATAAACACTCAGACTGAGAGGGATCCTTGCAAGGCTTCTCTGGTTGTCAATCCCTACTCAAAAAAACCCTACACCGGTTCACCTCCTAAAATTCTGGCGAAAAAACCTTCATAAATTCGCGCCCGTCCTCTTCTTCCAGATTGATTAAGTTGCCTATAACCTTCTAGCGGGTTGTTATTGAGCGCTTTGGTAAGCTTTTTTTGTTTTAACTGTTTACTATAACCGAAATCCAGCTCCATATTTGACGCTGATGGTTCAGATTCAAGGCTTCCTAAGGCGCAGCTCGATCTCATCTTGATGCTTCTTGCGCTATCATGGTCTGGGTCCCTGTTTTTTTCAGTTCATCGGTGCGTGGTTTTTGATGCACTTTTGGTGCTTTTAGAAAGAATGTAGTTGAAATACGTAAAGGCGGGGGACTTTGGACTTGAAGGGCATCATACTTGCGGGTGGGAGCGGCACCCGATTGTTTCCCGCAACTCTGGCGGTCTCCAAACAGCTCCTACCGATTTACGACAAACCGATGATCTACTATCCGCTGGGCGTGCTGATGCTGGCGGGCATTCGTGAGATCTTGATCATTTCAACGCCACGTGACCTGCCACAGTTTGAAGCCCTGTTGGGAGATGGTAAGAACTTCGGCATCTCCTTTTCGTATGCCGAACAACCCCACCCTAATGGCCTAGCTGAAGCATTTATTATCGGACGTGATTTCGTTGGGAATGACTCTGTCGCGCTCATTCTTGGCGACAATATTTTTTATGGGCATGGTATGTCCGATTTGTGTATCAACGCTGCTGCTTCTGAAAAGGGAGCGACAGTTTTTGCTTACCATGTGGAAGATCCTGAGCGGTATGGCGTCGTTGATTTTGATCGTGCCACCGGTCTTGCCAAATCCATTGTCGAGAAACCAAAAAATCCTGCTTCCAATTGGGCTGTTACAGGGCTTTACTTTTATGACAATGATGTTTTGTCCATTGCCGGTTCCATCAAACCCTCGCAGCGAGGTGAACTTGAAATTACCGATGTCAATAAAGCCTATATGGAGCGCGGGGACTTGAATGTCACGCGATTGGGCAGAGGGTTTGCGTGGCTTGATACGGGAACCCATGACAGCCTGCATGAAGCTTCAGCCTTCGTTCAAACCATTGAACGCCGACAAGGGGTGAAAGTCATGTGCCCTGAAGAAATTGCGCTTGAACTAGGCTATCTAACAGGCAACCAGGTTCTGGAGCGTGCCGAAGGGATGGGAAAAACAGGCTATGC
This sequence comes from Alphaproteobacteria bacterium, assembly GCA_024275435.1. Lineage (GTDB taxonomy): Bacteria > Pseudomonadota > Alphaproteobacteria > Rhizobiales > Hyphomicrobiaceae > JAJRZC01. Next base: position 11,257 of record JAJRZC010000046.1, on the reverse strand, counting down.
GACCTACCTGAAAAGACGCGTTGTGGAGATCTGTGGTGACTGAAATTCGTGAACTTGATTTGCCCGGCGTCTATGAGATCATTCCTAAGAAATTTGGCGATGAACGCGGTTTCTTTTCAGAGACCTTTAATAGCGACGCGTTGCGTGCAGGCGGCATTGAAACTACGTTTGTTCAAGACAACCATTCCATGTCGTCAGCCAAAGGCGTATTACGCGGTCTTCATTTTCAACTGCCACCTTATGCGCAGGACAAACTGGTGAGAGTTGTCAAAGGCTCAATATTCGACGTTGCTATTGATATTCGAAATGGCTCGCCCACATTCGGCCGTTGGGTTGGGCTTACCTTGAGCGTGCCAAAATGGAACCAGATTTATGTGCCGAAGGGCTTTGCACATGGGTTTGTTACACTGGAACCGGACACGGAGGTGATCTACAAGGTGAGCGCGCTTTATGCTCCTGAGTTTGAAAGATCAATCCGGTTTGACGATCCTGACATCGGAATTGAATGGCCGGAAGACCTCGGAACATTTCAGCTTTCACAAAAAGATTCCGACGCAGGATGGCTTAAAGACATGCAAACTGAGTTTACTTACTGATGACCCAAACGGATATTTCAACAATACTTGTGACCGGTGGCGCGGGGTTTATCGGGTCGGCTGTTTGCCGCCATCTCGTGAAGGAACGCGGTCTTCGGGTGGTCAACCTTGATAAGCTGACCTACGCGGGAAACCTTGCCTCCCTAAAGTCCATTGAAGACAACCCGAAATATCATTTCTGTAAAACTGATATCTGCGACGAGACTGCTGTTTTAGATATTCTCAAACGGTATGATGTGGATGCGGTGATGCACCTTGCGGCTGAAAGCCATGTTGATCGGTCTATTGATGGGCCCGCGGCGTTTGTTGAAACCAATGTGGTGGGAACGTTTCGTCTGCTAAGCGCTGCACTCAGTTATTGGCGAGACTTGAGCAGCGCGCGTCAAGAGTCGTTTCGCTTCCATCATGTTTCCACCGATGAGGTGTTTGGCGACCTGCCGCTTGATCGCGGTATCTTCACCGAAGAAACGCCCTACAGCCCCTCGTCTCCCTATTCCGCTTCAAAGGCCGCTTCAGACCATTTCGTTATGGCCTGGTACAAAACCTATGGTCTGCCCGTTGTTTTATCGAACTGCTCGAATAATTATGGGCCGTTTCATTTTCCAGAAAAGCTGATCCCGCTGATTATTCTCAATGCACTCGACGGTAAAGCGCTTCCGGTTTATGGCAAAGGCGCGAATGTTCGCGACTGGCTCTATGTGGAAGACCACGCGCGCGCACTTGAACTTGTGGTGCGCCAAGGTGTCGTTGGTGAAAGCTACAATATCGGTGGCAATGCCGAGAAGACCAACTTGTCTGTTGTTGAAACCATTTGTGACCTGCTGGATGACATTGTTCCCGCATCCGGCGGTGGCGCGCGACGAGACTTGATCCGCTTTGTGGCGGACCGGCCCGGGCACGATCTGCGCTATGCCATAGATGCCAGTAAAGCCCAGAAGGATCTGGGCTGGGAAGCTAAGGAAAGTTTTGAAAGCGGCCTTCGCGCAACCATCAAATGGTATCTTGAAAATGAATGGTGGTGGCGGCCGCTGCGTGAAAAACGCTATGACGGCGAACGCCTTGGATTGAAGGCCTAGAATCTCGCGATCCGGGCTATGAATTGGCGTTGTATCACCTAGCCCTTGAAGGCGAGTTGGTCGGAGCGATAGGATTTGAACCTACGACCCCTTGTCCCCCAGACAAGTGCGCTACCAGGCTGCGCCACGCTCCGAAGCGTTTACTTGTGCCTTGATCTTTAGCTGCGGTCAACCTGTCAGATACTGATGTTTCCTCAAGGCTGATAAACTGGCTATTTTGAGTTTTTGGACGTCAGTTTCGTGGTTGTTTCTGGCCACTTACCGAGCAGCACGGCTGCGGCGGGGTTTTGCTGGGACCGATGATGAAGCCTTAAAGGCGATTGTGTCGGGGCGAAGAATATCACGGCAGGCTTTGAGTTCCGCAATGGCGCGCTCCACGGCTTTGATTGTTTTAGCAGACATCACCGGGTGCAATGGCTGTGTTGACGCGGCTTTTGTCTTAGACCTGCTTGAACTGCGCCCAGCTGAGGACTTTGCTGAGCCAAGTTCACCTTTTATGCGCCTTGTGCCCTTGTTTCCTGACTTGGGGTGAACGGATTCCGTTATAGCCTGCTTACTGTTCTTACCGGAAAACACCGCAGATTTTGCCGCATCGACACCTTGCTCACGCAAAATCTTTTGAACGCCTTTGATGGTGTATCCATCCGAGTGGAGAAGGTGGCGAATACCACGCAATAGGTCGAGGTCTTCCGGCCGATAGTAGCGGCGACCTCCACCACGTTTCATCGGTTTGAGCTGAGGAAACTTTAGCTCCCAGAACCGCAATACGTGTTTGGGAACATCTAGCTCTTCAGCTACTTCACTGATTGTTCGGAATGCAGCGGCGGCCTTGCTCATATGTCTCTCACAGGTAGTAAAATTTTTAAAGTTTATAAGACTGTTGATCAACACTATGGCGATGCCCGGGCCGGATAACTTCAGACCTGACCATAACTCAATTATCGTTGAACTGTGATTCGTCGTTGGTGTAGACAAATCTAGAATAAAATGAATTGAGCAGAACACTTACAACATGGATTGGACTGAGCTGACTTATCGTACAGAACAGACTTCATGTGTCGCGTCTTATCGTGTCGCGAGCCAACAGGTGAGGTTATGATCGCATGGAATGATCGAAGCTTGGGAGTCGATTCTTTGAGTTCTACCCAGTTTTCAAATGAAGACTTCGAACAAAGTGGGTCTGAGATGAGAGCCAGCACTTCGTGAAAAGATAATTGGTCTGCTCAAATATAAATTGCTCGCTCGAGAGCGTTTGGAACTATTATATTTTTCAGGAAGATTTTCGTTTCAGCAAACCCGTGTTGATCCGCTCTTTCATTATGTTGCTTGGGCGAAACACAAGAACGCTGCGCGGCGTAATGGGAACTTCCTCGCCGGTCTTGGGATTGCGGCCGATGCGCTCTCCCTTTTTACGGATACCAAATGATCCGAAAGAAGACAATTTGACAGGCTCGCCACCTGCCAAACAGCTTGAAATTTCTTTCAAAACCAGTTCCACAAGTGCTTGAGATTCATTTCTTGGCAAACCGACCTGGCGAACGACAGCGTCGGCCAAATCCGCACGTGTCAGGGTCTTTCCGCTCATAGCCCCAAGCCTCCCAAATTATTTGTTCTTAATTGTCAGAATGCTACCGGCGATAGATGTGCTGGTCAACCGCATCTTGGCACAACCTCATGAAAAAGCGACGAATTTTTCCGAAGTGCGCCTAAAGTTCATGGTTGCGGTGCCACAAAAGGCCGAGAATTGGAATATTGCCTTCCATGTCTCCTGCTACAGGCGTGTTTCTTTACCACCTTAGAAGGGCTGCGCCCCAGGTAAAGCCGCCACCCATAGCCTCCAGCAAGACGAGATTTCCTTCAGACAACCGGTGTTCTTCGAAAGCGTGGTTCAGGGCCAAGGGGATGGATGCGGCTGAGGTATTACCATGTTTTGAAATGGTCATGACCACCCGCTCAATTGGCACTCCCAGTTTTTTCGCAACACCATCTAGAATGCGTTTGTTGGCCTGATGCGGAACAAACAAATCGATTTCATCAGCAGCATACCCGGTGCTGACGAGGGTTTCTTCTATAACGCCGGTTATTTTCTGAACTGCGTGGCGGAAGACCTCGCGACCGTTCATGCGTAGATATCCAACTGTTTTTGTGGAACCTGGCCCTCCATCAACGTAGAGCAGATCCTGATAACGACCATCGGAACGGATCAGTGTCGAGAGAATGCCACGGTCATCTCTACCGCCATGAGAAGGTTGTGCCTCCATAACAACCGCACCGGCGCCATCTCCAAACAGGACGCAGGTGGAGCGGTCTTCCCAATCCAGAATGCGCGAGAAGGTTTCCGCACCAATGACAAGCGCGCGTTTTGCTGCTCCGCTGCGCAAGAAATTATCCGCTGTGGCAACCCCGTAAACAAAACCCGAGCAGACCGCCTGGATATCAAAGGCGGCACCACTTGAAATGCCCAGACCGGCCTGGACGGCAACGGCAGTGGAAGGGAAGGTTCTATCGGGTGTTGCCGTGGCACAAATGATGAGGTCGATATCTGTAGGGTCAATTCCAGAGCGCACGAGTGCTTTATGCGCCGCAGCAAGTGCCAAATCTGAAGTCTTTTCACCTTCGGCTGCGATGTGGCGTTGTTCTATTCCGGAGCGAGCAACAATCCATTCATCAGAGGTGTCTACGATCTTGGCAATGTCTGCGTTGGTCATCACCTGTTCCGGGAGGTAGGCACCCACGCCTTGAATAACCGATCGAATGACAGCCACTGATTTTTCCTTTTACCTCTATCAGTCATCTAGTCGCTAAATGACTTCGAGCGTCGTTAGCTTGTCTAAGCTGTTGTCTCCAGCATAGGCTTAAGTCGACCCCCCTTTTCAAGGGCCACCGCCATTTCACCAGTTTTCTACAAATTGTTATTGTGCAGCTATCTGAGAAATTTTGTGGTGGAATTCCCCCAGGTCTTTATCGAGGCGCTCCAGCAATCCACTCTGAGCCATCTCGTAGCCGAGATCGACCGCACTTGCAAAACCCAGTTTGTCAGTTCCGCCGTGACTTTTTATCGCGATGCCGTTCACGCCCAAAAAAGTACCACCATTGACGCGCCTTGGATCCATTTTTTGTTTCAAAATGCGAAAACCACCTTGAGCCAGAAATGCCCCAATTCTTGAAGTCCACGTGCGTAACATGGCGTCTTTCAGGTAGGTTGAAATCTGTTTGGCTGTACCTTCAGCGGTTTTCAGCGCTATATTTCCTGCAAAGCCTTCGACGACGACGACATCCACAACCCCTTGACCAATCTGATCTCCCTCGACAAAGCCTCGATAGTCGAGTGGTAAACCCTCGGTGTCTTTTAACCATGCGTGGGCTTGCTTGACCTGTTCAACGCCCTTTATTTCCTCAACGCCTATGTTTAGGAGGCCGACTGTGGGCCGTTCAATATGGAACAATGCGCGCGCCATGGCACCGCCCAACAAAGCAAAATCTGCGAGTTGGCGAGCGTCGGAATGAATGTTGGCGCCAACATCTAGAACGATGCATTCGGCTTTTATGGTTGGCCATAGAGCGGCCATAGCTGGACGGTCGATCTCTGAAATGGGACGAAGAATTAAAATAGCTAACGCCATCAGTGCGCCGGTATTTCCCGCTGAAACAACCACATCGGCTTCGCCTTGGCGCACCGCATCGATGGCCAGCCACATGCTGGAGCCCTTGCCCCGGCGCATGGCCTGAGAGGGCTTATCGGTCATGGAAATCTGTTTCTCGGTGTGAAGTATTGTCGATTTTTCTTTTAGTGCGGGGTGATCTTTCAGCTGCTGTGAAATTTCTTGTTCGTCGCCACAAAGGATGAATTCCAATGTGGGATGGCGTTCCAAGGATATTGCCGCCCCGGGTATAATAACCTTCGGGCCGTGATCGCCACCCATGGCGTCGAGTGCTATTTTTCTTGGTGCAGGCATTCGGCTTGAACCACCTCTTCGACGTCAACAAATTGCACCAAAGTGCTCTTCTTCACAGCGAAACATACTCTTTCACAGAAGCGAAACAACCTCGTTCTTTAATTGAATTTGCCGCAGGTTGCTAACTAGACATGTTTACTTTGATATCTTCTGGGAATGGAAAGGGATGCTTATCTCAGCAAGGACTTGAAATAACAGTTCTAATTCTTTTTTGTCCCGTCTTTCAGCTGGGCCAGGGCTGCAAATGGGCTGCTTTTATCATCTTGGTGTTGGTCCTTGGCCAGAGAAGTCATCACTTCTAATTTGGCGCCAGGCTTTTTGGGGTACGGGTCAATTGATGATGAGAAGGTCTCGAATACCAGCCTTCCCACTTCAAGTTTATCGCTTCTTATGGGCTCGATTGAGCGTTGATTGAGAATTGCCTGATCTTCATGGGAGGGCGAACTTTCACATAAGTCGCTGTGAGCATACGTGGCTCTTAACTTTTCTTCCAGTAAAGCTTGAATGGGCTCCAATGTAATGACGCAGTTTTGCGTAACTTTGGCACGCAATATCCCTTTCAGCTCAAAAGTCCCATGGTTTGATGGTGAAAGTGTGTAATTCACGCTGAGCGTTTCACAATGCACAAGGGCCAACTCACGACATATTTGGGCACGCTCTTTCTCACTGGCGCGCCGGTTTATATCCAAACCCTCCGGTTGGATATCTGCAGCCATGTGCGACCATCCTTCAAGTATTTGGCCCTCATGAATTTGATGATGTGATTGCTTTATTTGATCGGTCATTCTCTAGCTCCAGAAGTATTGGATATGGTTCACTTAGCGTATTTGGAGGCAGTAGTGGCTTTTGTGGGCTTTGGGGCAGGGTCTAGTAAAACGGGCCACGTGAAAAAGAAAATGTCCAATGGCGCAATTTTTAATTGTAATCACAGCAACTTAGAATGTCACGACAGCGCCATAATAATCCTATGACTCCTGTTTGCGAAGCGTGTGGATGAAGGTTTTGTATCATTGCGCAATTTTCTCTTGCAGCGTAATGGGGTTTTATCCGTGTAAACAATGTGATTCTCACGAGAAAATTATAGAGAACAAGGTTGTTAGAGGGTCAATGAAGCAGCAAAAAATAGCATTTTTGTCTCGAACACAACAGCAGCCTTGGCGCAGTCGAGGTCTGGCTCTAGCCGCTATGACCGGCGCCATGACATTGCTTCTTTCGGGGTGTGCTGAACAGACCTTGAAGCACGGGCAGTATTTTACGCAAGGGGACTTGCAGCAGGTCCAACCGGGCATGAGCAAGGAGCAGGTCAAGCTGTCTTTGGGTACGCCCTCGACCAAGACCACTGCTACGAATACCGGTGCCGATGTCTACTATTATATCTCCAGCACGGCGAAACAAGCGGCTTTTTTCAAGCCCAAGGAAGTGGATCGACAAGTTGTTGCGATTTACTTTAATCCTACCGGGTCAGTGGACAGGGTTGCGAATTATGGGCTCAAGGACGGTAAGGTGTTCGACTTTATTACACGCAAGACAGCGGCGCCCGGAGGTAAAGAAGAGGGTATTCTCAAGGCGTTGTTCCGCAACCTGGGCACCAAAACGAATGTCTTTGGTGAATAAATAAAAGCCGACAAACAGACCCCCAGGCTTGTTTGACCTTTAGGTTGTTTGACCATTAAGAGCCCTTTATACAGTTTTCATATTCAAGAAAAAAGGCCCCGAATATTTCGGGGCCTTTTTCTTGTCTATTGGGTGTATGACCCGAGATACTCTTTCCCGGTGATGGCTTAGTGAGATAACACCGCAAGCAGCAGCAGAGCTACGATATTGGTGATCTTGATCACTGGGTTCACAGCGGGACCGGCGGTGTCTTTGTATGGGTCGCCGACCGTATCACCGGTTACAGATGCCTTATGAGCTTCTGAGCCCTTTTCATGCTTTGTGCCATCTTTATCGATGAAGCCATCCTCAAAGGACTTCTTGGCGTTATCCCATGCACCCCCGCCCGATGTCATTGAAATGGCAACGAACAGGCCTGTGATAATGACGCCGAGCAGCATCGCACCGACCGCAGAGAAGGCCGCACTCTTGCCGTCAACTCCACCACCGGCAATGAGGTAGATCCCAAAGAACATAACAATGGGCGACAACACAGGCAGCAGGGACGGTACGACCATTTCCTTGATGGCAGCACGCGTCAAAATATCAACCGCAGCCCCGTAGTCCGGGCGATCTTCACCCTTCATGATGCCAGGCTTGGCTTTAAACTGTGCCCGAACTTCCTCCACAATTGCACCAGCAGCGCGGCCAACGGCTGTCATTGCCATGCCACTGAACAGGTAAGGAATGAGCCCGCCAAGCAGCAGCCCAACAACCACATAAGGGTTTGACAGCGTAAAGTCTGGACTAACACCCTTGAAAAACAGGAACTCGGTGGCGCCTTCCTTATTGGCTTCGGTGATGAAGTGCGTCAGGTCTGAGCTGTAGGCTGCAAACAAAACGAGAGCACCCAAACCGGCAGACCCAATGGCGTAGCCCTTGGTCACGGCTTTGGTGGTATTTCCAACGGCATCGAGCGCGTCTGTTGATTTACGCACTTCCGCTGGCATGCCTGACATTTCAGCAATGCCACCGGCGTTATCTGTCACAGGGCCGAAGGCATCAAGCGCGACGATCATTCCTGCAACGCCTAGCATTGTTGTTGTGGCGATTGCCGTACCGAAGAGGCCGGCGAAGTTAAAGGTGAAAAGTATGCCTCCAACGATGACAATTGTTGGCAAGGCGGTTGATTCAAGTGAGACCGCAAGACCCTGGATCACATTGGTGCCGTGACCGGTAACGGACGCCTGTGAAATGGAGCGAACCGGATGGAAACCGATACCCGTATAATACTCGGTGATCCATACAATAAGGCCCGTTACGACGAGACCGGCAAGGCCACAGTAAAACAGATTCAGGGTTGTGATGTTTTGATCGCCAACTGTGGCGATCACTTCACTATTGACACTGCCTAGAACCAAGTAGGTAGCAGCATAAAGGCCGAATATAGAAAGCACCGCAGTTGCAAGCAACCCACGATAAAGAGCGCCCATAATTGAATTATTGGATCCAAGTTTTACGAAAAACGCACCAATAATTGAGGTCAACGCGCATGCCGCACAGATGGCAAGCGGATAGATGATAAGAGCATTCTGTGTCGCCTGCCCCGTGAAATAAATGGCTGCAAGAACCATGGTCGCCACAACAGTCACGGCATAGGTTTCAAACAAATCTGCCGCCATACCCGCGCAATCGCCGACGTTATCACCGACGTTATCGGCGATGGTCGCAGGGTTGCGTGGATCATCTTCAGGGATACCGGCTTCAACCTTGCCGACCAAGTCGCCGCCAACATCGGCACCCTTGGTGAAGATACCCCCGCCTAAACGTGCGAAAATTGAAATCAAGGATGCGCCGAAACCTAGACCAACAAGTGAGTCGATTACGGTGCGGCTGTTGGGAGCATAACCGAAGCCACTGACCAACACGAAGAAATAACCAGCAACGCCAAGCAATGCCAAGCCTGCGACCAGCATACCGGTTACAGCGCCAGACTTGAATGCGATATCTAGGCCGCTGGCAAGCGATTGGGAAGCTGCTTGGGCTGTGCGAACGTTCGCGCGAACCGAGACGTTCATACCGATGTAGCCGGCAAGGGCGGACAAAACAGCACCGATGAAGAAGCCAATGGCAACCAAGTGGCCAAGAAGAATCCAGGCTATGACGAAAATAACTGCGCCGACCATACTGATGGTTGTGTACTGGCGGTTAAGATATGCGCTGGCACCCTCTCTAATGGCACCGGCAATTTCTTGCATCTTTTCGTTGCCTGCATCGGCGGCCATTACCGATTTGATTGTAAAAGCGGCATAGACCAAGGTGAGGGCGCCACTTGCGATAACCCCCCAAAGAATTTCAGTCATTCGTATGTTCCCTCCTAGGGCCGATTTTTCAGACCCTTTCGTTCGCGCTCATAGGCGAAAGACGCCCAGAGCAAGTCGTATCGTTTTGCTCAAGAACCAGGGTGTTTCAGGCAACCAGATTTGATTGCCTGCCTCGTTCAGGCAAAACGGGAAAAGCGTGGCGGACCATGGCAAATGTGGTCCGGCGTTGCAATACGATCACTAACAATTTCTTTGAAGGAATCGATGTAGGGAGCACAAAGAGTGTTAAATCGGCCCTTTTTCCGCCTGTGAGGCTCTGTTTCATTGTCATAAAGTAGAACTCCCCCCTCTTGAGCCCATGTGCTGAGTTCAAGGTACGAATTTTGGGGATAGAGCACTGTTAGGGGGAAGAAACACAAAAGGCAGGCGATGGGGCGCCTGCCTAGAAGATTTTTCTATAAAAAAGATCTCAGGGAAAGGTCGGCCTAAGAGAGGCCGATCCTTCTTCACCACCTTTTCAAGTCAGATGGCCATGATTAGTGGAATACGTGGTGACCGCCATGATGGCCAAATCCGTGATGGCGAAATCCGTGATGGCGGAAACCATGGTGACGGTAACCATGGTGACGGTAACCATAATGGCGACGGTAGCGATACCGGTAACCGCCAAAATATAATGGAACACCGATGTAAATATGAGGGCGGCGGTATCTGTAGCGGGAATAGCGGTGACGGTGACGGTGCCGGTAATGCCTGCGTGAATGACGGTGACGACGCCATCGGCGATGCACTTTTTCCACCATACCTGCTTGATCTTTTTCTGCGAGATCAATGACAGCCCGTTTCAGATCCATATGGGCGGCTCCCACCCCCATTTGGGCCTGGGCTTGCATCGTTCCCATAAATAGGAATGCAAACAGGCTAATTGCAATTGCAACTGCTTTCTTCATGATACTTTCTCCCAGCACGTTAATTGCTTGTGGTCATCTTGCATATTCCGATAGCTCGGCAAGAGACCCTATGCACTGAACGTGCTTTTCTGGTTGCGTGATCTCTACAGCACTTTTGTGTTGATCCTATGTGCTTTGAAAGATCGTAGTTCCAGTCTTGGTCAGGATAGTGGAACGCATATTGGCATTGATTTCAATGCACTCAATGTCAAAGTCACGTGAATTTCGCCAAATATAAGTGTTTATTCTTTAGAAGACGAAATTGTGCTTGTTCAAGCTGGGTCATTTTGTTTGGCTTGAGAATAATGCTTGCAGTTTCATTTGGTCGTTTTATTCCAGTGATGGTATGGGTTTCTTCCTACCTCGTAATTTGAGCAAGTGTTAAGGTCCTTCAAGTGAAGTTTTGTAAGAATAAAACTCAAGCAAGTTGGACCCGAAGAAGGCAGTTACCCTGCAAATATCTTTTCATATTGGGCCTTACCTAGATTTTTTCTGGGTTTAAGCAACTGCTTTAGAAACAAACAAAATCCATCAATAAAAAAACGACCAGAGTGTGGGCCACGCTCCGGTCGTTTTATTTGTGATTGAGAGTTTTTTAGAGAAGAAAGTGTCCGTACTCTTTTACAGGATATGTTGTTAGTTGGAATTACTGTGCTTCTGAATTATCTACGGCGCTTTTTACCACGGCGTTTTGGGTTACAAGGACGCGCTTCAACATAACAATTCCAACCGGAAGCATTTCGTTCACACTTGGCACCTTTG
>JAJRZC010000045.1 GCA_024275435.1 Alphaproteobacteria bacterium | reverse complement strand
GGGATCAGGTCGTAACGCCGTTTTAATTGCACCTCAATCTGAGCAAAGGCGTTATTGAGGCGATTCTTCAGTGCAACCAGTTTATTAAAAATTCCGATCACATAAAAAATGATTAGCGCAACCGCAACCAGAACGACAATTAGCGTGACATCCATATTTCCCGCCTTTTTGAAAAACAAACGGGGTCAGCGTAAATTGACGCGACCATTCTTCATTTCCCAGATGACATCCAAACTCGTGAACTTCGTACCACGTTTCTACCCCCCAGGGGAAATGCCCCCATTTTCCGGTAGTGGGTCAGTTTGAATTATCTTTCTTGTAAGGTCCCCTTGGACCGGGTTTCGGGGCATCGGCATCAATCAGGCCCACAATATCCTTCATTCCCCACAGCCTATCCGTGACCCCTGCTGCCATGGCCGGAGTGACCTTGAGTGTCTTATGGATACGAACAAAATTATACCAGACAAAATACAAGGCCAGTGCGTGACAGTGGTTGTGGACCCGCTTTGAGAAAGCATTGGTTAAACGGGTAAACCGCCTCATGCTCATTCGCATGGTGAGATTCGCCCGCTCAACGTAGGACGTGCTGATATGCTTCGGATCGGGCTGGCCTACAAACCGTTCTTTCTTGGCTCCTACGCAAGTCGGGGGACTATACCGCTTTGCTGCGTCGGGCGAGTTGCCATACAATTTAACCAGTTGGGCAAAGTCTACATCGATCCCGAAAGCATCATCTACCGCCCGTAGGTAAGGGCCATGAGCGTCCGTGGTCAACTGGACCCGATTAGCGAGCCGAGAAGCCACGTCCTCCATGAACTCGTTTGCATAACCAGCATCCCGTCCGCCTACCAGCCAGCCGACAACCAGCTTGCTATCGGCATCACGGGCCGTCCAGGTCCACACGTCACCAGAACCCTGCGGGGCATTCTTAGCGGTAGGGACGTTCTTGGCCTTGGCGTAGCAGAAAGACCAAATTTCGTCACATTGGACCCGCTTGGCCTTCACGTTGCGGACTGTCTCATCATGGAAGATGGCGCAGGCCGTTCCCGCACTCTTAAGCAGCTTGTCCACTGTGTTAGGAGAAACCCCCACCACGCGGCTGATAGACCGCATGGATGACCCCTCACAGAACATGGAGAGGATTTGAACACGCTTCTCTAGGGGCAATTTGTTCATGCCCCTATTATATGAACTTATATGCTTACCGTCAAGTATTTTTCATTAAGTGATGGGTTGACTTTATTAAGTAGACGGGTTACTTAGTTTAGTAACATGCATACTTAGGGACCTAACCCACTATGAGCACCCCCAAAACCAAAGAGGACTGGCAGGCCCTATCCTTTGAAGCGACCCAGCTTTTTAGTCCATCCGCCCCGGTTGATGAAGGCGACTTGTTTGCTGGACGTGCCGAACAAATCGAGAGAACGATTGAGGTCGTCTTGGAGCGCGGGAAACACATCGTCTTGTATGGGGAGCGTGGCGTTGGAAAAACGTCCTTGGCGCGGGTGCTTCGTCTTCTTTTCCCATCAATCGTGAGCCAAGTAATTCTTGTTCGAGAGCAGGTAGACCCAAGCGATGATTTTTCATCAATTTGGCATAAGGTATTCAAAGATATTTCAGTAACAACTGAAGACGACGGGAAAATTTGCCTCGACGAAATTTATGGCGAAGATCAGAAATTGTCTCCGGATGATGTTCGCAGGGCTCTTGAAAGTGCCTTTACCGCCACGCAAATTCCTGTGATCGTAGTTGATGAATTTGACAAAACAAAAAATGAAAGTGTCCGAGAAAGAACAGCCAATCTTATAAAATATTTATCCGACTATTCGGTGAACGTAACCATCATACTTGTTGGGGTTGCGGATGATATTGGGGAATTGTTGGAACAGCACGAATCTATTTCTCGCTGTATCGAACAAATCCCGATGCCACGAATGTCTAATGAAGAAATGAAGGAAATCCTCAGGAAACGAATACCTAGGCTTTCTATGAAAATCGAACCGGATGCGATGTGGAAAATCCTTACGCTTTCACGCGGACTTCCATCTTATGTCCATCTTTTGGGGCTTTACTCAACTCAAGACGCCATACGCCACAGGCGCCTAACCATTACAGAACCAAATGTGGATGCAGCAATCAAGCGCGCCATAGAAAAATCACAAGAATCTGTTCAGAGAGAATATGCATCGGCAATTCATACGAATCGCAGTGACACTCTGTTTCAAGAAGTCCTATTGGCCTGTGCGTTAGCAAAACCCGATGAGCGTGGAATGTTTTCCCCAAACGCTATAGTTGTTCCACTTTCCTCAATCTTGCAAAAAACCATCAAAATTGCCAATTTTCAAAACCACCTGAAAAAATTCATCGGTGAGGAACGCTCCCGCATTCTAGTACGGCGTGGAAAAGAGCGTGCTTACAAGTTTCGGTTCCGTGATCCAATGATGCAGCCATATGTAATTATGAAGGGTGTTGAAACGGGTCTTATCGAACCTAAGTCTCTTGATGTTCTTTCTTCGCCTGCTGAGCCTGAGTTGCCCATCTAGTTTTCGCTGCGCGTTTAGCAATCTCTGTACGGCGCTTCTTACTTAATTTCTCAGCCCTGGCCTTCCCACCTTTCCGACCCAACTCCTGGGCGGCCTTGTTCTTCCCGTCGTTGGGGGCTTCGTCCTCAATCTCGCCAGTGGCTATCTTGGCCACCATGACCGCCGCGCCTATGGCGTCAGCGGGGCGTTTCTCGCCTTTTGGACCTTTAGGCATTAACGATCAAACTCCGCGACTATCAAAAATCCTGCCGAGGTCTCTATATAGTCCTGCTTGTCTTTGTCCCAAACGTCGCGTACCGGCCGCCACATGACGCTGACGACGCGCTCACCTCTGCCCACAATCTCTTTGAGAACGGCAACCAGCGCATTTTCATCGTCACGAACGTCCTCTAGATAATATCCAATAGCCATCGTACGCCCCCTGCTTTCCGCTAAGCATACAGGAATGACGGGCCGAATACGAGGCGGTAGTCAACCCCTTTCAGATTTCAAACTGAGGCACTACCTATTTTCCGGTAGTGGGTCAGTTTGAATTTGGAAATCGGCCCGCGCGGGAATGGCCATTTTCCCATATTTCCCATTATCCAGCCGACACCACCAGTAACTTTGCCCACCATTCTCTGATCCAGAACTTCCGGCTATCATCGGACCCCGTTTGTTAACGAGGTTCAGGGGAAGTCCGTCACCTGCATGCTGGACGCCGTGCCCTCCTTGCCGTGAGCGATCCTGCGCAACTCCGTTAG
>JAJRZC010000044.1 GCA_024275435.1 Alphaproteobacteria bacterium | reverse complement strand
TTGAACTTCAAAGGCACCGGTTTCGTCGAAGTATGGGGTTTGAAAGTCCAGTAGGGCAAATGAACCCACTTTAACCAGTGCTCATTTCATTTTCTTTAGGCATGAACATCCGGGCCATGGGTCAGCAAATCATTTGGGTTGATTTGCTGGCCCACTGTCTAGAGCTGAGACTTTGCATTGAACCCTATGTGGTCTATTGACGATGCGATGCAAAATTTTGATGTGATCGTATTGGGCGCGGGTGCCGCGGGATTGATGTGTGCCGCAGAGGCGGGCCGGCGGCGTCGGCGTGTTTTGCTGCTTGATCATGGCAAGCGAATTGGTGAAAAGATCCGGATTTCCGGTGGAGGGCGTTGTAACTTCACGAACCTTCATGTGACTCGCGAGAACTTTCTTTCTTCCAATCCTTACTTTTGCGTCTCGGCCCTGAAACGTTATACAGCCACAGATTTCATCGCCAAAGTTGAAGCGCGCGGCATTACCTATCATGAAAAAACGTTGGGTCAGTTGTTTTGCGATGGCTCGGCACAACAGATCATCGACATGTTGCTTGATGACGTGAACCAAGCGGGTGTTTGCCTGGTGAACGGACAGGCGATTGACAGCGTTTCAAGCCCAAGTGGTGGCGGCTATGAAGTGGCGTATGGAGGGGAAACTTTTCGCTGTACTTCGCTGGTAATCGCGACGGGAGGTAAGTCTATCCCCAAAATTGGTGCAACGGGCTTGGGATATCAAATCGCCCAGCAATTTGGAATTCCTGTTGTTACGACTCGCCCGGGTTTGGTCGCGCTGCTGTTTGATAAAAAACTAATTTCTCAAACCAATCATCTGTCAGGGGTCAGCCTGGATGCCGTGGTCATATATAGGAAAGTAAAATTTCGTGAGGGACTTTTGTTCACCCACAAGGGGCTGAGTGGACCCAGCATTCTGCAAATTTCCTCTTACCTGCATTTGGACGATGAAATTATGATCGACCTTTTTCCTGATCGAGATATGGGCTCGCATTTGATCGAGTTGAAACGTGTCAAAGGCCGCCAGTCGGTTGAGAACGCCTTGGCGCATGTGCTTCCCAGGCGATTGGCCGGGCACATTACCCAAAGTCTCAGCGTTCAAGGAAACCTGGCGGATCATTCCAACAGATCCCTCACAAAGATTGCCGAGGCTATCAACGCGTGGCGAGTCAAGCCCGTTGGTAACGAGGGTTATCGAACGGCCGAGGTTACGGTTGGCGGTGTTGATACCAATGCGCTCAACTCGCGAACCATGGAGTGCCAGACTATGCCAGGATTGTATTTTATTGGTGAAGTTGTCGATGTGACCGGATGGCTTGGCGGATATAATTTTCAGTGGGCCTGGTCGTCTGGATGGGCTGCTGGGCAAGCGGTTTGATATTCAGTTGTTGGTTAAATTTATTGAAGACCCGCTTTGAGATTGTATCTCGTGCATGGTCATGGCAGCGGTCGCACCAAAGCCGGGCCGATTGTTTATCCAGAATCATACCGGCTGCACTAAGAGTCGATAAGGGACATGAATGTCGCAGCTTCTTCCTGGAAAATGAACACAAGCTGTTTGATACGTTAGCTGGAATCTTTATCAGCTTGGTGGCGGCGTGCTGAGGCGCGAACACCTCGGATTTCACGCTGAGATTTTTGACTGGCCTTTTGAAGTTCGCGGCGGAATTCATCTCGTTTTTCATGTATTGAGGCGATGACGCGCCCAGTGGGCACATCCAGTGCCACGAGAGAGGCCTCGGATAATTGAAGGCTCGCTTCAATGGTCTCCGGCACAGCATCGGTAACGCCGCGGGCATAGAGACGACGGGCATGGTCTGCGTCTCGCGCCCTGGCGATGATCTCAATATCACTGCCCAGGTTGCGCGCTGTTTCAACAATCTCATCGACTTCCTTCAAAGCGTCGACGGTGATGATCACGGCGCGCGCTGTACGTCCACCACAACGCTCTAAAAGATCACGGTTTTTGGCGTCTCCATAAAACACATCAAATCCATCATCGCGCGCGCGCGCTGCGGCGGCCGGTTGCCGTTCAATAATTACGTGAGAAACTCCGTGTAATTTCATCATTTGCGAAACAAGGCGGCCGACACGACCCGCGCCTACAATGATGGCCTGTGTTTGTGGGATCTGAGGTTGATGCGAGGCCAGTTCGGCCACGCTCAGGGCCTCGGCATCGCTTTTATCATGACCAGAGAAAAACCGCTGCCCTGCCCAGCCCAAGATCGGAATAAGAATCATTGTTAAAGCAACGACCGCCAGAAGAAGACCGGTGGTCTCGTTACCAATAATACCGCCAGCGTTGGCAAGCCCAAAAATGATGAACGCGAACTCTCCGCAGGGGCCGAGAAGCAAACCGACTTGAACGGCCGGTGACCATGCCAAACCAAAAGCACGCGACAGCAAAGCGAGCACTGCCGATTTAATGGCGACGAGCCCGAGGGCACATATCACAATGTAGAGTGGGTCTGCGATGATTGCGGCAACGTCAACTTTGGCGCCAACGGAAATAAAGAAGACACCCAGAAGAAGCCCCTTGAACGGTTCAAGGACGGATTCGATTGATTTTCGGTACTCGGTTTCAGCCAGAAGCAAGCCAGCAATAAACCCTCCCAGCGCCATGGACAGACCGGCCGCAGCGGTCATCACACCAGAGCCGATCACCACCAAAAGCGTTGCCGCCATGAACAACTCAGGTGTTGCTGCTTCGGCAACAAGACGAAACAAGGGGCGCAATAGCAAACGCCCCAGGAAGATAATCAACGTGAGTGTGGCTGCAGCTTGAACGAGTGCTACCGCGAAATCATAGGTGATGGACGTGCTCGCGGTTGTGCTGGATAATATTCCCACCAGGAAAAGAATTGGAATGACAGCGAGATCCTGAAACAGGAGAACTGCCAGGCTGGTTCTGCCCATACCTGTGTTTAAACGACGTTGCTGTGAGAGCCATTCCAAAACGACGGCAGTGGAAGAAAGAGCCAGGGCGAGGCCGATCAGGACCGAAGCGGGAACGTCGTTGCCGAACAAAGGAGCGATGAAACCGACGATAAGTGCCGTCAGGCCAACCTGTAAGCCACCCAAACCAAAGACGTTGCGTCGCATCATGATGAGACGGTTGAGCGACAACTCCAAGGCAATGAGAAACAGGAGGATTACAACTCCAAGCTCCGCAATTATGGATATGTCTTTAAAGTCGTTGATGGTGAAATAATCGAGAAAGGGATAATGCTCAACCATTCCGCCCAGGCCGTTAGGACCGACCAAGGCTCCTGCTGCCAGATAGCCGAGTATGGGTGTGATCTTCAGGCGATACATGACCGGCACCAGAACGCCAGCGGTCACGAGAACGATCAGTGTGTCTTTGTAGTGGGAAATATCAACTGCTGCTTGCATGGAGACTCAAAATAACTGAAAGGACTGAGACCGGGATGGTCTTCGACACAGAGCTGATCGGCTGCTTGATGCGCCCTTCAAAGAGGTAAAATGAATTGCCTTGGGATCACGTGAGGCTAGAAAAGAGTATTTTGGCTAGGCTATTTTAAGATAGCAGCTAAGGGGGTTTTGGCCAGTCTCTTGCGGGTTGCAACAGATACAATTGGTATTCTAGATCTGCTCGCGAACCACCACTTCGACACTAAAGTTGCCCTTAAAACCGAATTATCAGCAGCACCAATATCCAAAATAACCTGATTTGATCGCAAATTGGCGAGCGTCAGCGCCTTTTTCGTGTGCCGAATTACAAAATTTTCGCGTTTATCCTGCGAATCAGTTCATCATGATGTGTGGTGTGTGTTTTCCAGTCTTGTTTTGGATATTGGAGAAAGACCGTAAATGCGAAAGTCTCGTAAATCAGTTCCAGCATGTGTCTATATCCTGGCGGATCATCTGGATGGCGCGTTGGCGTCGGGTGAGGACTTGATCAATGCCGGGTCTTTCTGGCCGGAAGGGTCAGCCAGTGAACCGGCAATATCTGGTGCCCAGCGTTGGGCTCTCTCACGCCTGAGAACGCACGAAATGTCGCTTGTTACGCATCTTTTGCAAGCTCGGAAGAATGCCCTTGAACTTGCACGCGGAGCGACAGCTTTTCGCGCCTCAGCTCATCTTTTCTCCTCAACTCTTTGTGACCTTGATGAAATTGGAGAAGATTTTGAACGTGAATCTGCCGTGGCATTCGATGTTGGCGTGGATATGGTCAGCTTTTTACGTGAACGCGGGCTTGTTGCCAGTGATGCGGCAGGATCGCTTCCTTGCGAACCGCTCACCATAGACGATCAGTATTTGATCGCTGGAAAGATTCCGCTGGGGATCGTTTTAGACCTTGTCAGTGAGTTTCTTGAAGCTCTTGATATTCATTATGAGCTGTACCCGGATACTACGGGCGAGACAGATGATGCACATGGTATCCACCAAGCGGCATAATCGAACCCCACGGTTTTTCCACTCTTTTTGCCGGGCTGATTAGCCAACGGCTCGGGCGACTTTGTGTTCTTGGGGAATACTATGGTCCGGTATCGGATGGCGATGAGGGTATGTCTGGTTTATTGCGACTTCAGGCGGGCGCGTTGCTCCATCCAGGGAACTTACCCGATGGCTGTGACGGATGCTGGAAACCTGGAAAGTGTAGCCCAGCCTTCCTCGGCTAAGCCATTCTTGCTCATCGGAAACGCCCTCATCGTCCATTGCATAAACAAGCGTGATAGCGGGTTTAGCAAGGGCGGCCCATTCTCCCCTAGCAATTGAAGAAGCCCTTGGTGAACCTGGTCGTGGGCTCAGTATGAGTTTTTGTGTGGGCGTTAGGCTGAGTTGGGCCAGTGTTGCGCCCAGTTCGTCTGACGGAGGCATGACCAGATCTTTTGCAAGAACAATTTTGCCGTCCAATACAGGCTTAATGAATGTCTCAGGCATTTTTACTGGTACCGCAAAATCAGGCCATCTGGAGTGTGACGTATGCATTGCCAATTTTATGGCCTTAGCTTTCTTCGAGACACGCGCACGCTGTTTTTGTAGCTGCCTTGTTTCAAATCGAGAGGCAGCAACAATGGCCCCTGTTACCGGCGCTGTTGTGCTGCCGGCAATAGCTTCAATGGCTGATATGGCTATTGAGCTTCGATGCGCTCTTTGCAGGCTGTCAAATTTTCCAAGATAACCGAGCACTTTTTTATAGTTTCGATGACGACTGTACCTAGCCTCGCCTTTGGTGGGAGCGTACAAGACCATGGTGTGAAGTTTTGCGACTCCGGCATGAGCAAACCCCAGTCTTTTTGCCGTTGCTATGGATACGTCGAGTTTACGGTTACCCCAATAGGGACCTGCATTGTTGATCCGAACCACTGCGGCTCCTCGGGTCGTCTCGTTCCAAATCAAAAGGATTGTTCCATCGGGATAGATTGGACTTGCGGCATTGTCGGGCCTATGGGGGTTAAAACGTTCCCCGGAGGATGTCAGGCCGCAGGGGTTGTAGCGATCTTTGTGACATGCGCTGTAGTGGGATGCTTGGAGCGTTACAATCTTGCCAATCAGGGCGCTGGTTTCCTGAATGGTTTTTACGCGGTGGCACTTCTTGTAGAAGCAGTATGTGGAGCCAGGTGTCTTTGCGTGTACGGGCGCCACTGCGAGCAGAATTAGCATGACGCACAGCAATATCGACATTGCTGCCGTGACACACCAGGACGTGATATTTGCATTGCGATTTTTGAGCCTGAACCGACTGTCGCGCTCCATGCGTTTTCGTAAGCGATCTATCCCGCTTGGTGCGGCTGAAAATTGCGTGTACATGCAGTGACCCCGTACATCTGTTTCGACACGGCGCTGTTGTCTCAAGCTGCGAGCTTGAAGTTTTGGTTTGTTGAAATTGTTTGGTGACTTGAGAGCGCTCGCTATTAAACGCCGGGCGGGAACCAAGCAAGAGTTGGCTTTGCAAGCGAGATAGTATTAACAAACATGGTTAACGAGATAAAAGGGCAGTATATTTCTATGCTTTGGCAGGCTTCTACCAATTCACTGATTTTGTTTATGAAATATTGGCGTGCTTAAGTTTGTCCGTTAACGACTCATAGGCCGCATGCAGACGTTGTGCGTCGATCGACCGCAGAACGAGCTCGCAGGACAAACGGCCATCTGCAAAGCTGGGGTAACTGCCCATGGCCACATCAGGATATTCCTTTTGATGTTTTGCGAACAGGTCGGCGATCTCACCTTCGGGAGTGGCCACCTTGATCGTTTTCGACAGCATGGGACGGCCGGTTTTCAAATATTGTGAAACATTATCCAGCATCACCTGCATGATTTTGGGGACTCCCGCCATGACGATAACGTTGTCGATCATGAACCCCGGAGCAATGGAAATGCTATTTTCGATAAGAGTTGCGCCTTTAGGGATGCGCGCCATACGCAAACGAGATGGCGTGAGTTCAAGCCCCCGGCGCTCGTAGTGGGGACGCATCAAGTTTAGTGCGCGTTCATCGACATCGATATGGTGCCCCAAAGCTTTGGCGATGGCATCAGCGGTAATATCGTCATGGGTGGGGCCGATGCCGCCGGTGGTAAAGAGGTATGTTTCCTGTTGGTGAAGTTCGCGCACGGCTTTTACAATGGCATCGGTGTCATCGGGTATAATGCGCACCTCCCGCAGAACGATGCCGATTTCGTTTAAATATTTCGCGATGTGAGGAATGTTTTGGTCTATTGTGCGACCAGAGAGAATTTCATCGCCGATGACGAGAATAGCAGCCGTGACTTGCGGTATTTCCTTTGCTTGACCTGGAAAGGATTTTTGAGGGTCAGGTGCCTTGTCGTTTGGTGCGCTCATAATTTTGGGATCCTGGATGTTCCTAGTGCATTCATAGCATCCTCAGATCCACTACGACCATAGGGCACTCGGAATTGCCAGCGCATTTGATAGCTGTGACATGGTTTTATTTTAATATTAGCAGGTCTTGTGATGGGGACGGCGCAGTCCTTTTGGATCTCGTCAAAAAATTGCACTTAACAACCAGCTGAGAATACCTTTTGAGGCTGGGGGGGTATTGTTTGTGGGAGCAGAGTCGCGGCTCATTAACGCCTTGATCTGCTTAAGGGCAGCTTCAACTTTTGCGTTTAGGAGCTTTTCGCCATAGCTTTTGCTGGCCTTCGTGGCATCTCCGGATGCCCCATCCTGATTTTTTTGGGCTTTGCTGAGATCGACACCATCTGGATAGACGACCATCAATTCAGATGTGTCTCGAATGCCGGCGTGAGAGCCTATGGTGTCTTTGGTCTCGCCAGCTTTGAGCAACAATGCTTCACCGCCATTATTTGCGTAATAGTCAGATACGTGAATGACCTTGATCCCTTGGGCCTGCCATTGTTCTGTCAGGCGACGGGCCACACGTTGTTGCGACGCTTGGTTGCCGCCTGAGTCTCCAATAAAAGCGATGGTCTTGAAACCGTGGACTTTAAAGCTGCGCGCTGCCTGTTCCAATACCTGCTCGAAAACGTTCGTCGAAAGAGATATGGTGCCTGGGTATGCCATCTGGCCGGTTTTTTTCTCAAGATCACCTTCTGGAACATAAGCCATAACAGGCGCTACCAGTGTTTTTCCCAGACGGTGCGCTATGCGCCGCGCCGTTTCAGCCACAATGAAGTTATGTTTTCCCAGCACCATGTGACGCCCATTTTGTTCGGTACCGCCAGTGGGAATGATAATCGTCGTTGTACCGCTTGCCAGCGCATCGCGAACTTCTGTCCAGGTCAATTTTTCGATCATTACCTGTGAAGGAAGCGGGCTGTTTTGATCTTTTGTCGCAACGGAGGTGCTTTCCTGGGCAATGGCCATAGCAGGCACAAGCCATAGGACCGTTACGGCAATTAAGAGGTTTGCTAGGTGGCTCAAGGACATGGCTTTGTGTGGCATAGGCATCCGGATGGGCAGGTTTAATAGAAGGAATTGCCCCAAGCTTGTCCGAGCGAGATTAATTTCCCGTTCAAATTGTTGGAAATCTAGGCTGATACATGGACGCGATGGGCATGCTTGGACTAGCTTCCAGGGTATGCGATTCCCAAGTTCACTGAAGCGCGGTGTTCTCATCAAGCGCTATAAGAGGTTTTTATCGGATGTCACATTGGACACCGGTGAAACCATTACCGCCACGTGTCCCAACACCGGCTCCATGCGTGGTCTGTGCGAACCTGGGACACCTGTTTGGGTTTCTGTAAGTGATAGTCCCACTCGAAAATACAAACACACTTGGGAACTTGTCGAGAATGATGCCGGTCGGGGCAACGGGTTTGTGGGGATCAATACGCATCACCCCAACAAAATCGTCTCGGAATCTATCGAGAAGGGGCGCATTAAGTCTCTCAAAGGCTACGGCACTTTTAAGCGTGAGCAGAAGTATGGTGAAAACAGCCGTATCGATATTCTTCTTGATGACGAAGCCAAGGGGCGCGTTTATATTGAGGTAAAGAATGTCACCATGATGCGCAAACCCGGATTGGCAGAGTTTCCTGATGCGGTAACAGCACGCGGGGCCAAGCATCTTGAGGAGCTTGGTAACATGGTTGATGAGGGGCACCGATCCGTGATGCTGTATCTTATTCAGCGGACCGACGCGACGCGCTTTACGCTGGCCCAAGATATTGATCCGAATTACTGGGAGGCGTTTTGTACGGCGCGCAAACGCGGGGTGGAAGCTCTTGCCTATGTCTGTGACATTTCTACAGAGGGTATTTCCATAGCCCGATCGGTACCTCTCAAAGTTTAACGAGCGCAGCCTTGTTGAAGAATTTTCTATTTTTTTCCATCCCTGAAGGCCCAAGGCCCGGACGTTAAAGGCTAGTGCTCGCGAAAGTATCAAGCACATGTGAACTAACTTTAGCTGACAATAGCGAGGTTCGCCGTCAAGTTATCTCTGAAATTACCGTTCATCTGCCAGCCAAAATGACTTTTTATTTGGCAATGGAATCGATCGAGGAGATATTATTTTATGATCACCAGAAGAGCATTT
>JAJRZC010000043.1 GCA_024275435.1 Alphaproteobacteria bacterium | reverse complement strand
TCAGGATTTTTTACTGGCTGGGTATTTGGGTGGTCCTTGATGCCCATGAACAAAGATAGGATCTTTACGGGTTTGGTTCCTGTGTTTACTCCGTTGTGGGGCAGGTTTCGTACCTCAATCAGAGCGTCGCCCTTGCTATAGGTGCGGGATTCCAGCGGACCATAGTCGACTATGATTTCGCCCTCAAGAATATATCCAAAGAGTGGGACATCGTGTAAGTGCCAGCCTGTTTGTGCCCCAGGCTGAAGGGTGACAATGGTTGCGGTAATCTGGGCTTCGCCGCCCTTTGGGTAGGTTATTGTTTGACCGGCAATGGTTTTGCCAGTCTTCAAGAGCGTAACTTGCGAGATATCATTTGGGCGAGCGTTTGTGCTGCCATATATGAATCCGAGTAGGGCGGCAATGCCCAAAGCAGAAATGACGCTCAAGGTATGCTTGGTTTTTTGAAGCATTCTGGTTCCAACACCGTCATGATGATCTGATCAAAACATGATACGGTTCATGTTTCTGCTTTCTGAAATCTTGGGGGATATAAGTGTTATTATTGGCTGGCGATGCAAGTTGAAGGTTAATTAGATCATATGGGATTCGAGTTGGTGTTTTCCAATGGTTGATAAAAAGACTGCTTTTCCTCAAAGCATATTGATCGCGGGGCCTACAGGTTCGGGGAAGTCAAAGTTTGCTTTGTCGCTGGCGCGTAGGCGTAATGGCGTGATTATCAATGCAGATTCGATGCAGGTTTATCACGAGCTTCGCGTGTTGAGCGCTCGCCCTTCCTTGGAAGATGAAGCATTGTTGCCCCATCGTCTTTATGGGCACATCAGCCTTAAAACAGCTTATTCTGTAGGTGAATGGCTTGAGGATATCTCAAAAGTTCTTGCTGAAGTCAGGGCTGAGGGGCGTTTGCCGATTATAGTGGGCGGGACTGGCCTTTACTTTCGTGCTCTTGTGGAGGGGTTGGCGCCGGTTCCTAAGATTCCTGAAGATGTGCGCGCTCATTGGCGTGAGAAGGCAGAGCGTATGGAGGTTGGGGACCTCCACCTTTTACTTGAACAGCGAGACAGGGAGATGGCGCAGCGTTTGGAGCCGCGTGATCGCCAAAGAATTGTGCGTGCGCTGGAGGTGATTGAGGGAACCGGGATATCTTTGGCGCAGTGGCAAAGGGCTGAGGGTGAGCCTGCATTGGAGCCGGGATCCTATTTAGGGCTTGTTGTGGACCGGCCCAGGGAAGAGATTTATCGCGCTTGTGAGCAACGTTTTGACGAGATGGTTGAAGTTGGGGCCCTTGAGGAAGCTGCACGGGTGCGTGATATGCAACTTGATGTGGGTTTGCCTGGAATGAGGGCGCTGGGTTTGAGACCGCTTCTTGCGTATTTAGATGGCGATATTGATTTGGATGAGGCTTTGGTTCGGGCTAAGCGGGATACTCGGCATTATGTGAAGCGGCAACTTACATGGCTTCGACGCAATATGATTGCGTGGAAGCATGTTAATTCAAAAGATAT
Source organism: Alphaproteobacteria bacterium (assembly GCA_024275435.1). Lineage (GTDB taxonomy): Bacteria > Pseudomonadota > Alphaproteobacteria > Rhizobiales > Hyphomicrobiaceae > JAJRZC01. Next base: position 4,716 of record JAJRZC010000043.1, on the reverse strand, counting down.
GGAAAGTATTGAAGGTAATCTGTTTGCGTTCATTGAAGATTGATGATTGACGCCTAAATTCAGCCGGGATACGGTCCTGCCGCTGATTCAGCTCCGCATGGAGCTGTTTTGATTGTGAGTGCGGGATTGATTTTTATCACTGCACGGGGTCAAGGCTCTTAAAACATTCCAAGACTTTATTAGGATTTACGACATGGCACGGACAATGACCGGCGCTGAAATGGTTATGCAAGCGCTCGCCGACCAAGGGGTCGAGCACATATTCGGGTATCCCGGCGGAGCCGTTTTACCGATTTATGATGCGCTCTATCAGCAAAAAAAGGTTGAGCATATTCTTGTTCGTCAAGAAGGGGGTGCCGTTCATGCTGCTGAAGGGTATGCGCGTTCCACCGGCAAGGTCGGGTGCGTGCTCGTGACGTCTGGGCCCGGTGCTACCAATGCTGTTACGGGACTTACCGATGCTTTGATGGATTCAATTCCGCTGGTTTGCATCACTGGGCAGGTTGCGACGCATCTTATTGGAAATGATGCGTTTCAAGAGTGCGATACCATCGGCATTACGCGACCGTGCACCAAGCACAATTGGCTTGTGAAAGATGTAAATGATTTAGCCAGGATTTTGCATGAAGCGTTTGCTGTTGCACGTACGGGCCGGCCGGGACCTGTGGTTGTTGATCTTCCAAAGGATGTTCAGTTTGCAACAGGCAATTATATTGGGCCGGCAAATATTGTTCATAAGAGCTACAAGCCGAAATTAAAACCTGACAAAGACCCTGTTCGCGAAGCGGTCTCGTTGATGGTTGGTGCAAAGAAACCGATCTTTTACACCGGAGGCGGTGTGATCAACTCGGGGCCGAAGGCTGCAAAACTTCTGCGTGAGTTGGTCAAGCTGTATGGGTTTCCCATTACGTCCACGCTTATGGGCCTTGGAGCTTATCCGGCTTCCGGAAAGCAGTGGTTGGGCATGCTTGGCATGCATGGCACGTATGAAGCCAACATGGCGATGCATGATTGCGATGTAATGATTTGTGTTGGGGCTCGGTTTGACGACAGAATAACTGGTCGTCTCGATGCGTTCTCGCCAAATTCAAAAAAGATCCACATTGATGTTGACCCATCTTCAATCAATAAGAACGTGCGTGTGGATGTGCCGATTATCGGTGATGTTGCTTATGTGCTTGAAGAGATGCTTCGAGACTGGAAGTCACGATCGCCCCAACTTGAGAAGGCTGCTCATAAATCGTGGTGGAAGGAAATTGATGGTTGGCGGGCACGCAAATCTTTAAAATATAAAGCAAGCGATGACGTCATCATGCCGCAATATGCGGTTGAACGATTGTATGAACTGACCAAAGATCGTGACACCTACATCACGACGGAAGTGGGTCAGCATCAAATGTGGGCGGCACAGTATTACCATTTTGAAGAACCGAACCGCTGGATGACTTCTGGTGGGCTTGGAACAATGGGTTATGGACTGCCAGCGGCGATCGGCGCGCAAATGGCACATCCGAAATCATTGGTTGTGGATATTGCTGGTGATGCTTCCATCTTGATGAATATCCAAGAGGCTTCAACGGCGGTTCAACATATGCTTCCCGTCAAGGTGTTCATCTTGAACAATGAGTACATGGGTATGGTTCGCCAATGGCAGCAGCTTTTACATGGAAACCGATTGTCCTCAAGCTATACCGAAGCGCTTCCTGACTTTGTCAAACTGGCGGAGGCCTATGGGTGGAAAGGTATCAGGTGCGACAAGCCGGGAGACTTGGATGCTGCCATTCAGGAGATGATTGATTGCCCTGGTCCGGTGATTTTTGACTGTCACGTGGCAAAGCTCGCCAACTGCTTCCCGATGATTCCTTCCGGAAAAGCGCACAATCAAATGCTGCTTGGTGAAGATGTTTCCGATGAAGAGGTGGGCAATGCCATTGATGATGCCGGCAAAATGCTTGTTTAGTTTTGCTCGAGCGTCTGAAGTTTTAATTGTCCTTCAATAAAGCTCTTTGATCAATTTGAGCTTACGGATTGGTTGGTTTTCACATGCCCAGTGTTGTTGCTTTGGGTTTGTATGGTGCCTTGTCTTAAAATGGTCTGATGGTTTTTGGACGTGTTGGATGGAACGCATATGAAATTGGTGATTGCCAATAAGCTGTATTCGTCATGGTCTTTAAGGCCGTGGTTGATCATGCGTGCGTTCGACATAGCATTCGAAGAGATAGTTATCCCATTACGCACAGAAGAGACTGTCAGGGCTATTTCCAAGTACTCACCAACGGGCAAGGTTCCGGTGCTGCTTGATGGAGATGTGACGGTTTGGGAAAGTCTGGCTATAATTTATTATCTCGCCGAGTCTTTTCAAGATAAACCGATATGGCCACATGAGCGCGTTGCTCGTGCGCATGCTATGGCGATAAGCCATGAAATGCATGGTGGCTTTCAAGCCTTGCGGCAAGCGTGTCCTATGAATCTTGGAAAGAGGTTTGTCTCACGGGCCTGGGGTGAGGAAGTGCTCAGAGATGTTTCGCGCGTTGAAGAGTTGTGGCTTGAATCGAGAACCCGTTTTGGTTCCCGGGGACCATTTTTACTCGGGGAGTTTGGCGCTGCTGATGCTATGTTTGCGCCAGTTGTGAGCCGACTTGACAGCTACCAGTTTGATGTCAGCTCGAAAACGAGGGACTACATGGACGCGATTTTGGGGCATCCGGCCTTTGTGTCGTGGCGACTGGAGGCACTTAAAGAGCCCTGGATTATAACCGACTATGAAGAAGGTCATGAGGTAGAAGAAGTGTATCTTCCTGCTCATGGAGCCTTATGAGCGGGCGTCAATGAAGGCTGGTTTAATAGGAATCAACTGGGCAACGTTTTAATTTTTCGATAGACATTCTAGAGCAAGAGAAGACATCGCATGACCAATTCAACACTCCCACAATCACAAAGTGTCTATCCTCCTCCCGGTGTTTCTGAGGGTATTGTTTCACGCACGTTGTCGATCATCGTTGATAACGAGGCGGGTGTTTTGGCGCGTGTGATTGGTTTGTTTTCTGGTCGCGGATACAATATCGACTCGCTGACGGTGACGGAAACCGAACACGAAAAACATATTTCCAGAATCACGATTATTACCAAGGGAACGCCCATGGTGATCGAACAGATCAAGGCGCAGTTGGAACGTCTGGTGCCGGTTCATCGGGTTAAAGATCTGAGTGAGGAAGGCGAAGCGCTTGAGAGTGAGCTGGCGCTTGTTAAGGTGGTGGGAAAAGGTGATAAGCGAATCGAAGCTTTACGTATGGCTGAGATTTTTCGTGCCAGCGTTATTGATGCATCAACGGAACATTTCGTCTTTCAGGTTACGGGTAAAACAGGAAAAATTGATCAGTTTATCCAGATCATGACGGAGCTGGGCTTACATGAAGTTGCACGCACTGGAATTGCGGCAATCGCGCGTGGTGCTAATGGTCAATAGGGTTCGGTCAAGGGATTGGGCCCGACCGTTTGTGGAGGTGTTTACTTTGAAACAGGGGCGATGGAAATGGTTTGTTTGATGCCTTGATCAGAAAGGAGTGCGTTTTCTATTTGGCTTTGCATGGAGGTCGATTGCTGCAAGGGCCTTTTTGGAAAAGTTCAGTTTCAGATCGGTTTCGAGATAGATAGTTTGGGCCAGATCACGAAAACCACCTTCTCCTTTTGGGGCCGCATAAAGTGGTGTGCCTTTGGGTGGTTTTGTTGATTCAACCAGGTAAGCCATTAACCGGGGGCGGTATTTTTGATTGATGTCGCGCTCGCACTTGTTCGCACCTTCAGTTGTGGCGCATGCTCTCAATGTTGGATAGACAGGGCTCTTTGTATTATGGGTCTCGATTGCTTTTTCGATGGTCTGGGAGCAAATTTCAAAGGATAGGTTTTCATCATTGGCACAGTCATTTGTCGACGTGTAAATGCCTTTGTAGACGTCTTCTGCAATTTTGGGCGCTTTTGAGCCGCCACAACCTGAAAGAGCCAAGCAGGTGATTATGAGAAAGGCTGGTGATCTATATTTATGTTTCATCTGCTTTTCGCGTCTATATGGAATGATACCTATGACTAGGAGAATACCTAGGAACGGTTTCATGCTGGTTAACTTATCATGAAAGGTGCTGGAGGTGTTTTTGTACACTTTTGAGCCATTCGGGGACATGCCTAAGCATTCATGGTAGGCGTATGGGTAAAGAAAGAATTGTTGCGAACTGATAGAAAGAATTGAAATTGCTTCCGAAAATAGAGTAGTTTCGCCCGTCATTTTGTTGGTGCACATCCTGAAAACGGGGGTGCGCCGGTTTTTCACGTTCAATTTATGAACAAAACATCTAGCTCTTACAGCTAAAAGCTATGAAGGAAAGAAGGGGAGCCAATGCGCGTCTTTTACGATCAGGATGCCGACATCAACCTTATCAAGTCTAAGAAGGTAGCCATTGTCGGATACGGCTCACAGGGGCGTGCACATGCGCTCAACTTGAAAGATTCCGGCGTCAAGTCTTTGGCTATCGCGCTTCGGCCGGGCTCGGCAACAGCCAAGAAGGTTGAAGCGGATGGTCTTAAAGTGATGACGGTTTCAGAAGCTGCCAGCTGGGCAGACTTGATGATGATGGCAGCTCCAGATGAGTTGCAGGCGGATATCTACAAGGATCATATTGCTGGTCATATCAAAGATGGTTCTGCCGTGGCTTTTGCCCATGG
>JAJRZC010000042.1 GCA_024275435.1 Alphaproteobacteria bacterium | reverse complement strand
CGTATAGGCAACCAACATCCGTCGATCTTCCAGCGGTTCAACCCGCAAGCGACGGGTAAGAGAAGTTTTACGATTGGTTGCAGTTTGTGCAAAGCGTGAAGATCGTCGCATCATAGATGTGTGCTCCTTGGGTGTCAATCAAAAGTGAGTTTTGCGGGACACGTATAAACTAACAGTAACATCAATCAAACGGCGGGAAGCAAACGCAGTCAACCAATCCTCGATCCAGCCCCTATCCAGCACAACCTCAATCTTAAGGAGTCACACTAGAGTGGCTAGTGCAGCGTCAAGTTTTAATTTTTGGGTAGAGTGACTTTAGTTTTATTCTGGCGTCTTTGATTTGAAACTGCCAATCGACGCCTCGTTGTTTGCTGTTTGACCTTTCGCACCAAGCGTTGGTTTCGCTTTTTAGTTTACCGATGGTTGGAAATCTGCGGCCAGAGAGACACTGGCGGGTTAGCGAACTGAGTTCGTTCTCGGCTGCATTGAGCCAACTGCCGTGCTTGGGCGTGTAGCGAAATTCAACTCGCCGAACAAGCGACCTAGCTCTAGCTGGTTTGAACGCTTCGTAGAAGGCACCTTTGGTATGCGTGTTTAGGTTGTCGCAGATTAAAATAATCTTTTTGGCTTTCTTGTATCGGATCGTCAAAAGCATTTCCATTTCTAATGCCCAATCAATCTTGGTCCGCTGTTGACGAATATTCACCTGACGCCAACCGGCAAGCGGCTCGGTAAACATAAAAACACTTGCCGTGCCACAACGTTCATATTCGTAATCAACGCGACATGGATGATACTTGGTTGCCGGAATCGGCGTTCGTTTTTCTTTGTGAAGTTGGATGGGCTGCTCGTCCATGCAAACCACCGGATAGTCGCGATCATACGGCTCTTCATAGGTGTCGAGCACTTCTTCCATGCAAGCCGCAAACTCCGCGTCTGCGTTCGGCGGAATGACCCAATACTGAATCTTGCGATTGGTCATGCCGTTTTTTTTAACGTCTTGCGAACCGTTTCGTGGCTGATTTCATCGGTCAATCCCAGTTCGACTACACGCTCAGCAAGCAAACGCAGCGACCAGTTGGCAAACCCTTTAGGCGGCTTACCCAACCGCATCGCGATCAGTTTTGCTTCCTTTTTGCCATCGAGTTTCTTGGCACGCGGCGGCGACGAACGTTGTTTGCCGTGCAGCGCGAGCTGGAAACCTTCGGTGACTAACCGCTTGCGAAGATTCTCGACCGTCTGAACGCGGCACGAAAAAGCCTCCGCAATCTTGGCATCAGTCCAAGCCGGACCGCGCAAGTCCGACTTCAAAAGAATCCTCGCGCGACGCGCTTTCTGAGCATTCCCTTTGAGTGAACGAATCGTTTCATTCAACTCTTGCCGTTCCTTTTGTGTGAGTCTAACATTATATTTCTTCATCGAACTCCTCCTTGAGTAACCCAAAGAATCTTCGATTTTTCAAAATAAAGCAACCCCAACTCCTAAGGTTGACGCTGCACTAGTTCGTCTGTTTTAGAACAATTGAAGAAAGCGTGGAATAGGGCATCGCCGATTGAGTTGCCATCGTGTCAATCACCACCACCGATCAACATGTCTCAACACATTGACCTCGCCGAAGATGAAAGCGACAACTACTGGAATCAAATCAGTAAAGAAGACCAGCAATATCTTGTTGGCCCAAAGAACTGGCCTAATCCATGCCCCTGGTGTGGTGGACGTTTACAGCATTCATCAGACTGTGTGCAGATGCAAGCCCCTTGGGCACCGACCATGCCGTTTGGAAAATACAAAGGTAAGTCCGTAGGTGAGGTGCCGGTAAGTTACCTTAATTGGGTTACAAGAAAACAGGCGGGTGACGATGCATTCCGTAAAGAATTAAAGCTATGGCAAAAAAGGAAAGGTAAATGATCAGGGTAATCTAAGGTAATCGATTGAACTAAGCAGCGATGACGACCGGGACAATGTGCCCGATTTACACTGACAAAAGTGGCTGGCAAATAAACAACAAGAAACCTGAAATTCCAGCTAAATAATTCCCATTTCGGTGGCATTAATAACTTACGGGAATTTTAATGCCGGTGTCGGTGTGAACAACACTTCGTTTGTGTTGCGATATTCCATTTTTCTTAACTGAAAGGAGGCCTATGTGGCATCAATCATCAATAAAAATGGCAGGCGAGTAATTCAATTTGTCGCGCCAGCTGGCTCACGTAAAACTATCAGTATTGGCCGTTGCAGTAAGCGTGAAGCACAGTCGTTCAAAATAAAAGTTGAAGAATTGT
>JAJRZC010000041.1 GCA_024275435.1 Alphaproteobacteria bacterium | reverse complement strand
GGCCTATGGCAATGTGGGCGGTGTCTTGTTCCTGACGGTACTGTCGTTTGTCTCACCTACAATCTTCTTTTTAGTCATTGCAGGCGCAGCTGTTGTCACTCTTGCTTGCGTTATCTTTTTCCTTGAGGAGCCAGAGGGACAAACGGCGGAAGTCATGCCGGATGGTACGGTTAAGATGATTGACGTGACCTAGTCGCACTACTCGTCACAGCAACAGAAAAAGGAAGAGTATTTCGTGGCAGGCGGTCCGCAAATCACCATCGGTCAGCATTCGGAAGCTGGGCGCAAAGCGCGAAACGAGGACTCCTATGGTGTGATGATCCCGGAAGGTCCGTTGTTGCTGACCAAGGGCATTGCTATGGCCATTGCGGACGGAGTCAGCGCCAGTGAGGCGGCGAAAGAGGCTAGTGAAACCTGCGTCAAGACCTTTCTCGACGACTATTATGGCACGCATGAATCATGGCCGGTGAAAAAATCGGTTGGTAGTGTTTTGTGCGCAATAAACCAATGGCTCTATCGCCAGGGGCAGATCCAGTACCTGTCTGATCGCGGTTTGGTGTCAACGTTTTCGGGGTTGATCTTAAAATCTGGCGTGGCGCACATCTTTCATGCCGGTGATTCACGTATCGCGTTGTTGCGGGATGGGTCTCTTGAGCCGCTCACAACGGATCATCGTGTGCGCCTGTCGCGTGAGAGCGAATACCTGTCGCGAGCGTTCGGGATCGAGCCCGAGCTTGAAATTGATTGTCGCACATTGCCCGTGCAGCGTGGTGACGTATTCGTTTTCACCACAGATGGGGTTCATGATCACATTTCCGCTTCCAAGACCGTGAAGTTAATTGGCCAATATTCCACCAGCCTGGATAACGCGGCGAAAGCCATCGTTTCGCAAGCGTTTGAAAACGATAGTGCCGATAACCTCACGTGCCAAATTGTGCACGTTGATGATCCTGGCGTGCTTGACGAAGAAGCGCACCTGAATACCTTGACCGAGCTACCGTTTCCGCCTGACCTTGCCCCTGGCGACATGTTCGAGGGTTACCGGATCGAAAGCGAGGTGCACGCCAGCAATCGTACCCAGGTCTATATTGCGCGCGATATAGAAACCAATGAGCGCGTGATCATCAAGACGCCGTCGGTGAATTTTGAAGATGATCCGGGCTATATTGAGATGTTCATGCGCGAAGAATGGGTGGGGCGACGCATTCACAGCCCCAACGTTGTCCGCATTTTGGAACCCAAGGGGCCGCGCTGCTATCTATACTATGTGACGGAGTATGTGGACGGCATCACCTTGCAGCAATGGATAGAGGAAAACCCGCAGCCGACGTTGGTTGAGGTGCGTGGCATTGCCGACCAGATCGCTTCGGGTCTTCGCGCCTTCCATCGTAAGGACATGTTTCACCAGGACCTAAAACCTGGCAACGTCGTCATCGACAAACAAGGCACGGCGAAAATCATCGACTTTGGTTCAACAGGTGTTGCTGGGCTCGATGAAATTGACGGTCCTGTCAAACGACCCTCCCTGGTGGGCACCGTTGATTACACAGCACCGGAATATCACTTGGGTTATAAACCGAGCAACCGGTCGGACATCTATTCGCTGGGTGTCATTGTTTACGAGATGCTGACGGGCAAGCTTCCCTATGGAAAAGGTTTTTCCAACCGCAAGTCCGTTGACCTGCTTGTTGAGACACCTGCCATGGATCATGTGCCATCACTTCCGTTCTGGGTGTCGCGCGCGCTTTCCAAGGCGGTGCACCGTGACCCCAAGAAACGCTACGATGTCTTGTCGGCTTTTTTGGCGGATCTTGCGCGCCCCAATCCTGATTTTGAACGCCCCGAGGCGCAATCTTTCCTGGCGCGCGACCCGGTCGCTTTCTGGAAGTGGTTGGCGCTATTGTCGTTGCTGGGAAACTTGGCGCTGCTGATGGTGCTCGCTTCCGGGTAGGGGGAAAGGGGGTACTCAGCAGAGGATCAACTCTAAAAAAGGTCTTGCCGGTTTTATGTGCTTAGGCAAGTGACCCTTCAGAAATTATTGCCTGCAAGTTACGGTGGTGACATTTACTTGAGGGAATCACGGCTTTAGCCTTTGTCACTGCCCTCGCGCACCTCGTCGATGGTCTTGAATAACAGGTCGAGGTCTTGAGGGCGCGACAGGCTATGGTCACCGTCGGGAACTTCGATCAGTTTGCCCCAATGGTCTTGCAAGAAGCCCATAAGATCGCGTGCGTGTTGAGGTGGCACAGAGGTGTCCAATCCACCTTGCAGGATCACAACGGGTCTGCCGGGGTTGAAGGGCTCTCGCTTGAAGAGGTGGTTTCTGCCTTCTTCGATGAAACGGTAGGAAATGCGGAACGGTTCATCGTAATCCGTTGGCATTTCGTAGATGCCTTTTTCTAAAAGGTCGCGCTTTGCGTTTTCGGGAAATATGTTCCACATCAGTTCTTCGGTGAGGTCCCAGGCGGGGGCGATAAGGACAAGAGCCTTGACACGTTTTGCGGTTTGCGGGTCGTTGGCGAGAAGGTCGCGCAACAGAAGCAGGGCGATGTGGCCGCCTGTGGAAGAGCCGACGATGATCTGCGGTCCGCTTGTGAGGTTTAACAGGACTTCGCGGGTTTCTTCCAGCCAATCGCCGATGGTGGCCTCCTCGAATCTCCCTTCAGAAGAGCCGTGACCGGAGTATTCGAACCGTGTCAGTGCATAGCCGTGATCAGGGGCCCATTGGGCCAGGGCTGAAGCCTTGGTGCTGAACATGTCGGACTTTAGGCCCAAGAGCCAGATAATGCCGGTGGGGTTGGGATCATCATTGTTGGGTTTTTGTGAGATGTAGGCGATCTGCCGGATTTTTTCGCCTTTACCGACGGATATGAATTGCGGTTGTGTCTGCGTCATTGCTATGAAGGCACCTCAGTTTAAAATTCTGCGAGCACAGTTTCTAAAGGTGAACGGTTTCCTTGGCCCGAGCACGACCAACCATACTTCAAATCATCCCCGAGCTCGATACCGGGGGTGCGGAGTTATCGGCCGTTGAGATTGCACAAGCCACCGTGGAGGCGGGTGGACGGTCGCTGGTTTTAACGGAAGGCGGGCGGCTTGCATCGCGATTGGCCGAAGTGGGTGGCGAATTGGTGTTTTTTGCGGCAGCCACGAAGAATCCTGCACGAATGGCCTGGAACGCCGTTGAGATCTGTCGAATTATCAAGAAAGAAAATGTCGACTTGGTGCATGCCCGCTCGCGTGCACCTGGGTGGAGTGCATTTGCTGCGGCCCGATCTTCCGGTGTACCGTTCGTGACGACCTATCATGGCGCCTACAGTGAAAAGGGGCGGATTAAGAAACTTTATAACAGTGTTATGGCGCGCGCTGACATTGTCATTGCCAATTCCAATTATACCGCTCGCCTGGTACAGGACCGCTACGGTACTGAGATCGATAAAATAAGGGTGATCTATCGCGGTGTTTCTGGCGACCAGTTCGACCCTGCCAAGATCCCAAAAGAGAGAATTGCTTCGCTTCGCGCCGCGTGGGGCGTAAGGGACGGACAAAGGATCATACTAAACGCGGCGCGACTTACGAGCTGGAAAGGGCAAAGCGTTATCATTGAGGCCACTCGTATTTTGAGAGATTCTGGCCAGCTTGGCGATGCGGTTGTTATTTTAGCCGGAGATGCGCAGGGGCGATCAAACTACCAAGCGGAACTTGAAAACCAGATAGAGCGTGCCGGATTAACCGGCATCGTTAAGCTGGTGGGCCATGTGCGTGATATGCCAAGTGCCTTTGCAACCGCTTATCTGAGCATCGTCGCATCGACCGAGCCAGAAGCGTTTGGGCGAGCGGCCACGGAAGCCCAGGTGATGGGCTGTCCGATCATCGCTACGAATATCGGTGCCCCTCCGGAGACCGTGCTGTCACAACCCAAAATCTTAAAGGAAAATACAACCGGATGGCTGGTTGCCCCTGCCAGTGGCATTGATTTGGCGGAGGCAATGGCCAATGCCCTGGAGATGACGAGCGAGGAGCACCGACTTCTCGCAGAGAGGGCGCGGGCCCATGTTCTACGCTCTTTCACATTAGATGCGATGAAGAAACAGACGCTTGGTGTCTATGACGACCTTCTTGGTTCCCAGTTGTACTCAAGATTTGCAAAGCATAATGCCGCTTGACTGTCGATACGTTCCCTTGAACGCTTGACTTGTGGCTGTTTCTTACCAACACTTAACTCATGAATAGAGCTTGGCTATTTTGCCAAAGTCGCAACAGTGCGTTAGGCATTGTAGGGCTGTATTTTGAAGCTATTTAACTGTTTATCTGAGGCAACAAAAGGAGATCTGCCATCCGCCGTCCACATCGAGCTGCGCCTGAGCGCGCGCGTTCCGGTCCCAATCTAAATGAGGATATTCAAGCCACAGAGGTTCGCCTGATCATCGAAACTGGTGAAAACATTGGTGTTGTCTCGATAGATGACGCCTTGGAGCGTTCGTATAACGCTGGACTTGATTTGGTTGAGGTTTCGCCCGACGCCTCGCCCCCAGTCTGTAAAATCATGGACTATGGGAAGTTTAAGTTTCAGGAGCAAAAGAAGGCTGCTGAAGCGCGAAAAAAGCAAAAAATCATTGAAATCAAAGAGATAAAGATGCGCCCGGCGATCAATGATCACGATTACGACGTCAAGATGCGCGCGATCAAACGGTTTTTTGGCGACGGCGACAAGGTGAAGATCACGCTGCGGTTTCGCGGACGTGAGATGGCCCACCAACAGCTCGGCATGAAGGTGTTGCAGCGGGTGAAGGCGGATACGCTCGAATTTGCCAAGGTGGAGACCGAACCTCGGATGGAGGGCCGCCAAATGCTGATGGTTCTGGCGCCGAAATGAGGCGGAATACTTTAACTTCCTGGTAATGCCACTTTCTGCTTTGTCTCCAGCTTTGGCCCTGATCAGGTCTGGAGCAGGTGTTTCATGAGGTTTGGGGGCTCTTTCGGGTAAGGAATTTCAAAAAGCCCGTTGCCATAACCTGTTTCGAGGCGTATAAACCCCCGTTCTAGAGCCGCCCGGCGGGGCATGCCGTGGCGGCTCAATCGTGCTTTCAACCCCAGCTTTAACCTTTTTGGTGGTCGGGCCTTACGGGTCCTCATGGTGGTTGTGTGAAATTAAGGAGAGCAAAATGCCCAAGATGAAGACCAAATCAAGCGCCAAAAAGCGCTTTAAAGTGACAGCCAATGGCCGCATCAAAGTTGCTGCCGCGGGAAAACGTCATGGCATGATTAAACGGACGCAGAAATTTATCCGTAATGCTCGCGGCACCATGGTGCTTTGCGACCAGGATGAAAAAATCGTCAAAAAATATATGCCCTACGCGCGTTAGAATTGTTCGGTTGTCGATAATTTCTTACGACGGCCGCTCAATCTGAAGTGCACAGTTCAATCTCATGACGTTATTTTAAGCGGAGCAAATCCATGGCACGCGTTAAGCGCGGTGTAGTCTCACACGCGAAACACAAAAAAGTTCTCAAGGCAGCCAAAGGTTATTATGGCCGCCGTAAAAATACGATCCGCATCGCCAAGCAGGCGGTTGAGCGGGCGATGCAGTATAATTATCGTGACCGCAAACGCCGTAAGCGCACGTTTCGGGCGTTGTGGATTCAGCGGATCAATGCTGCAGCCCGTGAAAATGGACTCACCTATGGCCGGCTTATTGATGGCTTGAACAAGCTTGGCGTTGAAGTTGATCGCAAGGTATTAGCTGATCTGGCGGTGCACGATGCTGCGGGCTTTAAAGCCTTGGCGGACCAAGCGGCGGCAGCGGTTGAAAAGGCCGCCAAGGAACGTGAAGCAACAGCCTAATACTTATGAGTGTCATGTCATGGAGTGGGTTGTTACAATGACAAAGCGTTCCATGTAGATGCCTGTTGGACGGCTTTACTTTTAGCCTGATGGTCGTACCGCTTCACCCTGGTTTCGTCGTCGCTGGCCATTCAGCGATTTTCGTTCTGTTGAACGATGTGCTTTGTCTATGTCTTAGGCCAAAGCAATTGAATTCACGCAACCTTTCTATTTCGGCACGGGATCTCCCGCAATGACATCTGCCACATCTGACAATGAACTTAAGGAGCTTGAAGAGAAGCTTCTTGGCGAGGTCGCTGGGGCAGGCGATCTTGATGTTTTAGAACAGGTTCGCGTGAGCGCCGTTGGCAAAAAAGGCAGCGTCTCTGCCTTAATGAGCCGGCTGGGTAAAATGCCCCCGGAAGAACGCAAGGCTTTCGGACAGGCGGTTAACTCCATCAAAGCGCGCGTTACTCATGCCCTCGATGAGAGAAAAGCTGCATTGGCTGCCCAAGAGCTTGAAAAGCGTCTTGCGAATGAGAAGGAAGACGTGACGCTTCCTATTCGGTTGGGGCCTCAGTTTGAGGGACGCATTCATCCCGTTTCCCAAGTTAGTGACGAATTGGTCGAGATATTTGCCGACATGGGCTTTTCGGTTGCCGAGGGGCCGGATATTGAATCTGATGATCTGAATTTCACGAAACTGAATATTCCGCTTGAGCACCCAGCACGTCAGGAACACGATACATTCTACTTCGGGCCTTGCTCGGTAAAGACAGATAACGGTGAAGCTGAGCGGCTGGTGTTGCGCACGCACACATCGCCTGTTCAGATCCGCACGATGATGGCGAGCAAGCCACCGATCCGGATCATTGCACCGGGGCGTGTTTACCGTTGCGATTCTGATCAAACCCACACACCGATGTTTCATCAGATCGAAGCACTCGTCATTGATGAGCAGACCCATATGGGGAATCTCAAATGGGTGTTGGAAGAAATGTGCAAAGCGTTCTTCGAGGTGGAGGAAGTGAAGATGCGCTTTCGTGCATCGCATTTTCCGTTTACCGAACCCTCGGCTGAAATCGATATTGGCGCAGATGCCATCGGCAAACCCGGTGAATGGCTGGAAATCGGTGGCTGTGGCATGGTGCATCCGAATGTCTTGAGGAACTGCGGTCTCGACCCCGAAGTCTACCAGGGCTTTGCGTTCGGTATGGGAATCGACCGCATGGCGATGCTGAAATACGGGCTTCCGGACTTACGTGCTTTTTTCTCCGGCGATCTGAGATGGCTGAAGCACTATGGTTTTTCCGTTCTTGACGTGCCGACGCTGGCAGGTGGATTGTCTCCGTAACCTGAGAAAGGTGCTGATGTGCGGCGTGCGCGGCCTGAGTTTGATGAACGTTGCGCAAGAAGAGACTTTGGAAAACTAATATATTGAGGCTTCGGGTATGAAATTCACACTCTCCTGGCTCAAGGATCACCTGGAGACAACGGCGTCACTGGATGAGATTTCAACGACGCTTTCGGCGATCGGCCTTGAGGTGGATGGCATCGAGGATCCGGCTTCCGGTCTTGAGGCCTTTACAATAGCCCGTGTCCTGGAAGCGAAAAAGCACCCCAACGCAGACAAACTGCAATTACTGCAGGTGGAGGTTGCCAAAGGGAAACCATCTTTAGAGATTGTTTGCGGGGCGCCTAATGCGCGGGCGGGTATGCTTGGCGTGTTTGCCCCAATTGGGACTTACGTGCCCGGCCTTGATGTAACGCTGATATCGAAGCCGGTCCGGGGTGTGGTCTCCAATGGTATGATGTGTTCCGATGCTGAGCTGCAGCTATCTGAAGACAGCGAAGGCATTATCGACGTTGATCTTGCGTACGAGGACCGCGTTGGCGAAAGCTATTGCGATGTCATGGGGCTTAATGATCCCGTTCTTGATGTTGGCTTGACCCCGAACCGAGCCGATTGCACCGGTGTTCGCGGTATTGCACGGGACCTTGCTGCGGCCGGTCTTGGGACCTTAAAGCCTTTGGCGGCAATCTCCACTGGAGATGTTGAAGGTACGAAAACATGTCCTATCGCTATCAAGCTCGACTTCTCTGAATCGGATGCCCATGTGTGCCCTGTTTTTGCTGGGCGTGTGGTGAATGATGTTTCCAACGTTCCTTCTCCCGACTGGTTGGCGAAGCGTTTGCGCGCCATTGGCTTGCGGCCGATCAACGCCTTGGTTGATATCACAAACTACATCTCC
>JAJRZC010000040.1 GCA_024275435.1 Alphaproteobacteria bacterium | reverse complement strand
CAGCAGCAACTTAATGAGAAAAACAAATGCGGCTTTACCGGAGATCAGTGGCATTCAGATATGGGTAAACACATGGCATGGTGTGCCAGCGTGTCCCCTGACCAATGGAAGGCTGCCGCCAAAGAGCGCTCAAAACAGCTGGAAGGATGCAAGAAGTAATCTCCAGTATGTAAAAAGTACAGTTGCTTCTAATAAAACCAAAACACCCACCTCCCCGTCGTTCGTTTTTTTTATCATAGCCCCCCGAACGACACCCGAGCAAACCGCGCTGGTCCCCCCACCGGCGCGGTTTTTGTTTTCAGAAGAAAATGCCAACCATATAAACAGGATATGAAAAAAACCGCGAAACACGTCTGTGCTTCGCGGTTTTTCTTTTTTTCTGGGGTGTCAGGCCTACAAACATATCCTGACGACGCTATGAGGTGTGCGGCGTAAAGAGGCTTGGCCCTCTTACATCATGCCGCCCATGCCACCCATTCCGCCCATTCCACCCATGCCGCCCATATCCGGCATACCGCCACCAGCTGCTTCCTTCTTAGGAGCCTCGGCAACAGCCGCTTCTGTGGTGATCATCAAGGCAGCGATGGATGCGGCATCCTGAAGTGCGGTACGAACGACCTTTGCAGGGTCGATGATGCCACGTTCCAACATATCGCAGTACTCGTCGGCTTGAGCATCATAGCCATAGGAAGAATTCTTGTTCTCCAT
Source organism: Alphaproteobacteria bacterium (assembly GCA_024275435.1). Lineage (GTDB taxonomy): Bacteria > Pseudomonadota > Alphaproteobacteria > Rhizobiales > Hyphomicrobiaceae > JAJRZC01. The sequence goes on along the minus strand of JAJRZC010000040.1, from coordinate 19,214 downwards.
GACCTTGCCCACGACGATTGAACCTTCAACTCCAGCGTTGTTGGCGATCTGACGAATAGGTTCTTGAAGAGCACGACGAATGATCTGGATGCCGGCTTCCTGGTCAGCATTGCTGCCTTCAACTGTGATCGAGGAAATGGCCTTGGCAAGCATGACGCCTCCACCGGCTACAACACCTTCTTCAACAGCAGCGCGCGTTGCATTTAAGGCATCGTCGACCCGATCCTTGCGCTCTTTCACCTCAACTTCAGTGGCACCACCGACACGAATGACCGCAACACCGCCAGCCAGTTTGGCAAGGCGTTCTTGCAGCTTTTCACGATCATAGTCTGAGCTGGTTTCTTCAATCTGAGCCTTGATCTGACCGACGCGGGCTTCAATGTCTTTCTTTTTGCCAGCACCATCGACGATTGTCGTGTCGTCTTTTGTGATGTTGACGCGCTTGGCTGTTCCGAGCATGTCGAGTGTGACGTTTTCAAGCTTGATGCCGAGATCTTCGGAGATCATCTGGCCACCTGTGAGAACGGCGATGTCTTCAAGCATGGCCTTGCGACGGTCGCCAAAACCAGGCGCCTTGACGGCGGCAACCTTAAGTCCACCACGCAGTTTGTTGACCACAAGCGTTGCAAGTGCTTCGCCTTCGATATCTTCAGCAATGATCAGCAACGGTTTGCCGGTCTGGACAACAGCTTCAAGAACAGGAAGCATTGCCTGGAGGCCTGTCAGCTTCTTTTCATGGATAAGAATATATGGATCTTCAAGGTCCGCGGTCATCTTGTCCGGGTTGGTAATAAAGTATGGGGAAAGGTAGCCGCGGTCGAACTGCATACCTTCAACCACATCAAGTTCAGTATCCAAAGACTTGGCTTCTTCAACCGTGATAACACCTTCGTTGCCAACCTTCTGCATGGCCTCGGAGATCATGTTGCCAATCTCAGACTCGCCATTGGCTGAAATCGTGCCGACCTGTGCAATCTCAGCAGCATCCTTGACCTTTTTGGATTTGGTTGAGATTTCTTCAACGACCTGTAAAACAGCCTTGTCGATGCCGCGCTTGAGGTCCATCGGGTTCATACCAGCAGCAACCGACTTCAAGCCTTCGCGCACAATAGCCTGGGCAAGAACAGTCGCAGTCGTCGTGCCGTCACCGGCGACATCGTTGGTCTTGGAAGCGACTTCACGGATAAGCTGGGCGCCCATATTCTCGAACTTATCTTCAAGTTCGATTTCTCTAGCGACGGTTACACCGTCTTTTGTCGTGCGTGGCGCACCAAAAGACTTGTCAATGATGACATTGCGGCCCTTGGGACCCAGTGTCACCTTAACGGCATTGGCAAGAGTATCGACACCGCGCAACATTTTTTCGCGGGCATCTGATCCAAAACGTACGTCTTTAGCCATGTGGCTTTACTCCTAAGAAAATTCGGTCTTCGACGTGTCGCACAACCGCAATCACGCCCTATCAATTGTCTTGCGAGGCAAAAGAAATGCGTCGCTGGTCTGCGTTTACTTTTCCAGTACGCCCATGATGTCGCTCTCCTTCATGATAAGGAGGTCTTCGCCATCAATCTTAACCTCGGTGCCGGACCACTTGCCAAACAGCACGGTATCTCCGGTCTTAACATCAAGAGCGATGAGCTTGCCGTCGTCACCACGCGCTCCCGGGCCTACGGCAATGACTTCGCCTTCTTGGGGTTTTTCCGCAGCCGTATCAGGAATGATGATGCCGCTGGCAGTCTTAGTTTCACTGTCGAGACGTTTGACCACAACACGGTCGTGCAAAGGACGGAATTTCATGTGAGAAATGCGCTCCATTTATTGTGAACGGGTCCAGCCCCAATAGGGTCAGGGACCAAGGGAAGACGTGACCGCCTCTCATAATACGGTCGGGAAAAGGTCGTTAGCACTCACCTCTTGCGAGTGCTAACGACCGTCCCGCTATGAGATAGGTGCGAACCACAGAACTGTCAAGAACATGTAAGAGAGGAAAATTGCGGCATCCGGTCTCTGCACGGGAATACTCAAGTTTACGTGTTAACCAATTGTTAACACAAGCAAACAGGCTCCTAACTGAAGCAGCCGCCGCGAGGTTCATTCATACCACTTAGGCTGAACGAAAAAATTTTAGATCGAGTTGTGTTCTAGGCGATGGAGACATTCGCAGTGTCATAAACTTGGCCAGAAAGCATGGCGCCGCGTTTTGATGCTAGATACAAGGCAAGCGCCGCCAGTTCAGGTTCTCCCACCGGCTCCGGTGCACCTAGCATCGAACCAGAAAGCATGTCCTCCGTGGCACTGCCATGGGTAATGGCATTGATCCTGATACCTTCAGGGGCCCAATTTTCAGCCTCTTTTCGGGTGATCGTCGCCAAAGTTGCACCGATTAAAGAAGCGAGCGCAGCGCTGCGGGCATCATGGACAGGGGGAGCATGCAGCACGTTTAAGATGAGACCATCGTTCATGGTAAGGCGCATGCGGTTGGCAACCACACGGCTCATCAGGGTAGGAGACAAAAGCTTATGAGAAACAATGGCTTCTATGTCCTCAAGCTCACCAGCAGAAACCAAATCAGCCGGTGTTAACGTAATCAGGTTGATAATCACATCAAGACCGCCAAAAGCTTGTTGCGCTGGTCCTTTAGCAAACTTGGTAGCCTCTTCTGCCTCAAGTAAATGCCCATTATAGATTTTTAGGTCGCAGGCAGATAAAGCCAGCATGTTGGCCACTTCATCCATGGCAATGGATGTTTCCGACATTTGAAGCAAAAGCCGAGCTTTATGGTCCGCAAAGGCCCGAGAAATATCCACGCCCAACTGCGATGACACGCCAGAAATCAGAACTCGCGAACCCGCCAGTTCTGGGAACACGGTACCAAAACGTAATTCCTCAACCAAACTCATTAACATCGGGCTCATCTCCTACAACAAACTTTGCACACCGGTACTGGCGTGAACGCTGGCCCGGTATCGACGATAGCACGCCGATTCGCCTAACAGGAACTAAACAAACCTTCGATTCGGGAAAGTACACGGCGATGACATGGCCCTATTGCGGCGGACACCCATCCAATACCTACGTCTGAGATGCCTCAACTGCCGGAAATTGCTCATAAACGGCAAATCCGGTGCGGGAAGGCAACGACGCAGGGACACAATGCTAATCCCCAGTAATTTTGCGTGGATGTACCCTCTGGGTGCATTGCCAAGCCCCTCTCACATCCTGAACCATCTACAAAAGGCCGAATCAGAATCTTGAAACCCATTGCAACAAAATGAATCCCGAGACAGAGATGCCCAGTGAGCCAAATATGAACAGCACCACATTAAACGATGCCCCGCGCCTGACGACGAGCGACGTGGTCACCGAAGGGTTTATTCTTCTTGCCATGGCGCTTGTCACCCTCGCCCTGGGCACAGGGCTCTTTCTTCAATTTAATCTGGGCTTTGTCGCAGCCGTGATATGCGCACTTTCTGCATATCTCGGACTTTTAGCAATCCACGCATTGGTTCATAGAAATAGTGCAGTCGCTCAACTGAAGGCTGAACTCTCTCACCTCGAAAGGCAATTCGCACGCGTAACAGGGCGAAGCGGACAGCCGGAGAAAGCCACGCAGACACAAGCCAAGCAGGCGCAGTCAAAGCAGGCGCAGTCAAAGACCACACTGGACGACCAGATGGCCTTGCCAGTGACGCAAAAGGCCAACGCAAGTACAAGCGTCGAGCCTAACACGTCCACCCAAACGCCCCTTCCCCCACCAAATCTATCAAAGCCTGTAAGCATCGCCTCACAACACCCTTCGCAGGATACATCAAGTGAGAAACTGACACCGCCTCCGCCACCTCCTTCTTCACGACCACCGCGTGAAACCGATGTTGAGATGATCAAGGGTTTGATCAAAAAGCTGGCTGATGAAGTGAATGCCACAAGCGAGCTGCCAAATTTACAAGCCCCAAATGCTGCCACAACCCCTCCTCCCGTTCGCGAGGCCGCAGCGGGGCCCAAACCCTTGGCAAAGCAGTCACTGGATTTCTCCAAGCTGCGAGCTCCAATACCCACCAATACCGTTTCATCTGAGGCCCATGGAGAAAAACCCTCTTCTACAATGGAGCTTTCTCCGGCAATAGACACACAGGCCCTAGTTAATTCCTCAGAGAATACCCCTGAGAAAAATTCTAGCGGTCCGGTCTCCATCGCAAGCCAGGTGATTGCAAAACAAGAAATCTCCACGCCACAAGAAAAGACTGACAACTCTCAGAATGCCAAAGATGAGCAACCGGTCGAAACTAGCACCGACCGGGCCATTGAAGCTTCCGTCGACGCCCTGCGCACCACGGCACAAGTTATGCGCGGCCAGGAATTGCTCTCGCCCATTGCGAACAATCCACAAGCTGTTTCATCTCCGCCAAATCCGCCGACACTTCTTGATCCTGTTGCAAAAGAGGCCGAGAAAGACCCTGAACCACGCACTGATACAGACAAAGAGCTGGCAGAGCAGACAGAACTGTCACAAACACCTTCCCCGGCCACAAAACCCGTTGCCAATGAGCCAGGTATTTTTGCCATTATTTCAGAGGCTCTGAACGCTGGCCGTGTCGATGTATTACTCGATCCGATCCTTGGTCTTGAAAACCGTCGTGCCCAGCATTTTGAAATCTCGGTGCGGTTAAGAGACATCGATAATTCCGTGATCGACACCAAAGAGCATTGTGAAAACTTCACGGGGACCGGTCTGGAGACAATTCTAGACCGTGAAACACTGTCGCGTACCGCGACAGTTGCTTTGCAGCTCGACAGCCGAGGCCGTCACGGGGCTGTATTTTCAAAGGTCGCTGCAGAATCATTCGCCGCGGAAGAATTTATCAATGACGTCTATGCGGCTTTCCAGCAGCGTTCGACCCTTTCAAGTCAACTGGTGATGACGCTGACACAACAACACGTCCGCAGGCTGGGTGCTCGTGAATGGGTTACACTGACGGACCTCAAGAACCTGGGTTTCCGGTTTGCCGTTTCCTCTGTGACAGATCTCGATATGGATTTCGAAGACCTGAGCGAGAAAGGTTTTACCTTTGTAAAGCTTGACGCTGATGTCTTCCTGAACGGTCTTCTCGCTGGTGAGGTTCGCGTGCCAGCAGACGACATCTGCAATCACCTTGCCAACATGAATATCACCACCATTGTGGACCGTATCGAGGACGATACCATGTTGGGACAACTGCGCGCTCTGGGTGTTCAGTTTGGTCAAGGCCAGCTTTTTGGTGGGCCCCGCACCGTCAAGGCCCAGGCCCTTAAAACCGTAAAGGGCAATGCCGCCTAAGCCATGATAGCGACCTGAGTGCAGGTTTGGGCTTCACGAAACAGTCAATCCCATCTAACAACTCAGGTTATGACAACAAACTCTGATTCCATCTCCCAACCGATCCCTGTAATTGATAGTATCGAGCCCTTTGCCCAAGAGACTCAAGCTTGGCTCGTGGATATCTGGGGGGTCATGCACAACGGCATCGAACCCTTCCCCGGAGCCGTCGCCGCATGTGAGCGATATCGCAATACCGGCGGTTGTGTCATTCTGCTATCGAACTCTCCGCGCCCTCGAGAAGGCGTCGTCGATCAACTCGATCAAATCGGCGTTCCCTTTGAAGCGTGGGACGCCATCATTACTTCAGGTGATGTGACCCGTGAACTGATCCATATGTTGGGTCAGACACCTATCTATCATCTAGGTCCTGAGCGGGATCTGCCCATCTTTGAGGGTCTTGATGTATCCCTCGTCCCCCCCCAAAAAGCGCAAGCCGTCGTCTGTACGGGTCTGTTCGATGATACCACTGAAACAGCAGCCGATTATGCACAAACACTGACAGATTTCGCAGAGCGTGATATCCCCATGATCTGCGCGAACCCTGACATCAAAGTCGAGCGCGGTGACAAGATTGTTTATTGCGCCGGTGCCCTGGCCCAAGTGTACGCGAGTATAGGCGGCAAAGTGACCTACGCAGGAAAACCTTACCTGCCCATCTACCATATGGCGCTTGCACGTATTGAACAGATTATCGGCATGGTTCCAGATAAAGAGCGCATTCTGGCAATCGGTGATGGCGTCAATACCGATATCAAAGGCGCCATCCGAGCACAGTTGCGCGCAATTTTCGTTGCCAGTGGTGTCCATGTGACAGACAAGGATGCACTCGCTGCGGAAGTCTTGGAAGAGTTATTTCCAGATCCAAAATCCCGCCCCATAGCCGCCATGACCGGCCTGGAATGGTAACCAGTGATAGCCTTTGGTCAAAATCAACGGATCAGCAAAACAGGTTATCATGATAAAGGCACCGCTCGCTAGTCCACCTTCAGAACGATCTTCCCAATATGGCTTCCTTCCTCCAAGCGGGCATGGGCCTGCGCCACATCCTTTAGCGGGAAGGTTGAATCAATAATCACTTTTACACGGCCATCGCTCAACAATGGCAGCACCTTATCGCGAACTCCCTGAGCAATATGCGCTTTGATCTCAGTGGGCCGGATTCGTAAAGTCGAACCGGTAATCGTCAGGCGTTTCAGCAGCACTCTGAGAAAATCCACCTCCGCCTTAGATCCTTTCTGATATGCGATATTGACCAATCGCCCATCGTCCGCCAGGCACTTGATATTTCTCATAATGTAATCACCCCCAACCATATCGAGGATGACATTCACGCCGCGCTTTTGGGTAAGCTCTTTGACGACGTCTACAAAATCTTCTTCCCGATAATTCACAGCCCGATCGGCTCCCAGAGAAACACAGGCGGCGCATTTTTCTGCCGAGCCCGCAGTGGCAATAACCTTCGCGCCAAATGCTTTGGCAAGTTGGATCGCTGTAACGCCGATCCCCGATGTGCCGCCATGAACCAGAAACCACTCACCCTCTTTTAGGGCGCCGCGTTCAAACACATTGTGCCAGACCGTAAAAAACGTTTCGGGAACCGCAGCCGCCTCGATCATGGAAAGACCTTGAGGGACCGGCAGGCAACTTCCAGCTTCTGCCACACAGAAAGCGGCGTAACCTCCCCCGTTAACAAGCGCCATAACCCGCTCGCCGATTTTAGGATATTCAACATTGGCTCCACTTGAAATAACAGTGCCGGCGACTTCCAGCCCAGGAATGGTGGAATGCCCCTTTGGCGCTGGATAAACGCCATTTCGCTGCATGATATCAGGTCGATTGAGACCCGCAGCCTCTACAGCAATAAGGACCTGTCCATCTCCCGGAGAGGGTGTTGGGATTTCAGACACTTGGAGAACTTCCGGCCCACCCTTACCGATAATTTCAACTGCGGTCATTGTTGTGGGCACGCTGGTCATGCTGTTTCCTTTTGTAAATGCAAATGCACCTGATTCTGGCTTTCATATTTGGCCGACCTGATGACCAGGTTCATTTGACGACAAAGTGCAAAGCGGTTTTCCGATAAGAAGAACGATTAAACAAGGACCCAGGCTTGAGACAAGCCCCCCCTACGTGCGATCATGCCATTGCTTATGCTGCGATGCTGCTGCAATGCGCCCTAAGAGTTGAATTTATGGAGACAAGAAATGGACTGGGATGAGCCAATATCGGGGTCAAATCAGCCAATGGCTTTAGGGGAGGTGCTTGACCGCCTGTCCCTGGAAGAACTCCGTTCTCGTATCGAAGCCCTGAACAATGAAATTTCCCGTGTTCAAGCTGAGATCGAAAAAAGACAGAGCCACCAGGCACAGGTCGATCAGTTCTTCAAAAACTGATCCATGCCCCTAAAATTCAGATGCCTTATCTGAAGCCCTGCTCGCCTGAGAAATTTCGAGAGTTTTGCACTGCGAGACTGAATTTGTGTCGGCTATTCAAACAGGATGAACAAAACCTTGCTCTTTGAATGAACAAATCATCTCCAGGCGTTCCAAGGCACCAACTCGCGTAATATTAGGAAGCAACACAATTCTAAACATGTCACCAAAGAAATTCTTTGGCGTGTTTACACTCCGTTAAGTAATCAAGGTTACCTTAACCATATCCAGAGACGCTGGATCGTGAGTTAGCGAAAGCTCACTCTGTTTGACGCCTCCCTGTTGACTTTAGAGCCGCTCCTTCATTGGGCGGCTCTTTTTTTTTCGGCGTCATTTTTGCATGTGCTAGATAGAAAGCCGTGTTGAAAACACAAACTGCCTCGTTTTGGTCCTTGTTGTTAACTATGCCCAGGTAAGGTCAAGGATAAATATAGTCACCGGATTGTTTGAGTTTGTATTGTAGTGTGTCATGTCAGATGAGTTAGGGATGTCCACCGCCCTTAAAGGTGAGAGTAACTGCGTAACAGTTTTATTCGGAGAGCGTTTTCAACACTCCGATAGCTTCGATGTCGTGTTTCGCGAGGGAATGGAACTCGTTGAACGTACAGCAGCCTATCTCGACAGTGTCGGGCGCCAAGAAGCCAAGAAGTTAAAACCCCCAACAACCATGCTCTATGCAACCGAAAGCATGCGCCTGACAACGCGGCTGCTTGATTTAGCGTCGTGGTTGTTGATCCGCCGGGCGCTGAAGGAGGGCGAGATCGACGAGGAGCAGGCACGCCGCAAACGTCGGCGCGTGAAATTGCAAAGCCTCGGGCGACCTTCCCACATAAAGGCCTATGACGACCTCCCTCAAGGTCTTCGCGACCTCATAGAGGAAAGCTTCTTGCTTCACGACCGTATTAAACGGCTTGATAAGACGTTAACAACGACCTTGCAGGACGTGACCGCCCATGAAAGCGCCTCAGGCGATAGCAATCCAGTAGGTCACCAGATGAGTAAGCTTCGTTTGGCATTCGGCGGTTAAACGCTGAAATCTTCTGATATGAGCATTCTGGAAGATTGAATTGGGTTGGCAAAACGCTAATTTTATTGAGATCAACTAAGTTTGGCGTTAAGTCCTGGCCGCCATGAAATAATGTTACCTTAAACAAGAATAAGGGCTGTACCAGATATTTCCGGTACAGCCCTTATTCGTAGAAGACTTCAGAGTGATGAAGAAGGTTTACTCAGCGCAAGGTACGGTAATTGTGAGCCCTGCGGAAGGTACGTAGCGCTTGCATCCCACATCCGCTGAAGCAACATCATCAACATCAGTTGTCGCCTCTTCCTTTTCAGCTTCTGCCTTGGCCTTTTCAGCAGCTTCTCTAGCGGCTTCTTCCTTGGCTTCCTTTGCAGCTTCTTCATCATTCATGAGGGAATTCACTGCTGCTAGGCTAGAGACGTTGGTGGCCCGAGGAAGGTTCGGTGCATCGTTATTTGCTGTTTCCTTAACATCAGAGCCCTTGGTATTTTCACCATTTTTGGCGTTCTTAGCAGCTTGACGAAGTTCCTCAGCACGCGACCTTTGGGCGGTTGTACGTTCAGCTTCTTCAGCCTTTTTGGCTGCCAATTTGCGTTTCTCAGCTGCGGCCTTTTTCGCGGCGATACGTTTGGCGGCAGCACGTTTTGCAGCGGCTTTTTTCGCAGCAGCCTTCTTGGCTGCGTATTTCTTGGCAGCAGCCTTCTTAGCGGCAGCCTTACGAGCAGCAGCTCTTTTTGCAGCAGCTCTTCTCTTTGCAGCAGCGCGGTGGGCTTTAGCCTTTTTCGCACGCTCAGCCTTGGCAGCAGAGTGTAGAAGTGCTCCAGCAACAAGGCCGACACCGATACCAACGGCGAGACCTCTTTTTCCGGCCTGTGCCGGTTGAGCATAAGAAGCAGCTGAAATGGCCACCGCGGCAATCAGTGCAATAAATGATTTATACATTTTCTTTCTCCATCACCCGAAGTCTTGGGTCTTTCGCATTATTCTACGACGACGAGACACCTGCCGTCTGTTGATGACTAAACCTTGCCATTCTTCTGACGCTCAAGCTGTTACCCAGGCAACAATCTCATTATAGTACCAGTATTTTCCTGATTTGGCTTTTAAAATCCTTACACTCCAGATCAAAGGAAAATATCCTGAAAGATAAATATTATGAGTTGCTACAAAGAGTTATCAGTCTGCACCCACAAGATTAAACCTTTCTTCTTTAATCAAAAAAAATACCAAAATGCTCTTGTGATGCCTCTATAATTAGATTTTGGCCCCCCACGGAGGGATAAAGGCAATTTAATAGTAGGGGTTGGCTCAAAAACCTCTAACTTTCAGTCAAGATTAAGAATTTGTTCTTTGCAGCGTCTTTCAACAAAGCCCTTATTTGGTCACTATAAAGCTTTTGAATCCAAAAGAATTAACTCTAAACACAACGGCTGCAGCTAACATCAGGAATACTTTGAAGCTTGTTCCCCGGGGAACATTTAAATTTACGTTCTCTCGTTATAATTTGCGCAAAGGATACCCTTTGGCCAAAGCTTCGACGTGAGGCTGAATAATTGCTATAGTAGGGTTCATTGAAAACGACAGGAAACGGTAGGATAAGACGATGTTACGGCCTTTTGTTTCGCTCGTAATTTGTTCGATTTTCATCAATATTGCGGGACCTGTGAGTGCTGCGCAGACGGATCCCATCGGAACCGCGACGACCATCAAAAACATAGTAAACGCCAAGCTGGAAAGTGATACACGCGACCTGACAATCGGAGATGGCGTTTATCAAAACGAACTCATTGAAGTTGGTGACAATTCCATCGGCGAACTGGTTTTGAACGACGACACCATGCTGGCGCTGGGTCCCAACACAAAGCTATTGCTCGATAAGTTTGTCTACAATGGTGAACGGAAAAAGGGCGACATTCTCCTCGATATCGTTCGTGGTTCATTCCGTTTTATTACCGGCGTTGCATCAAAAAAATCCTATCGCATCCGCACCCCGTCCGCCTCGATCACCGTTCGTGGAACCATTTTTGACGTACACGTGGAAGACGACGGCCTGATCTGGCTTCTTTTGGTCGAGGGCGGCGTAAACGCCTGTAATGATCGCGGTGAATGCCACAAGATGGATCGACCCGGCATGTTGATCAGGGTCACCGGCGATGGTGAGGTTGATGAGCCGGTGCGCTGGGCCTCCCTTGAAGGCAATGACCTTATTGATTTTGCAACAGCATTTCCCTTCATGGTCAATGCTCCAAACATTGATCCCAATCCTTCTTTGACCAAAGACGATGTTATCAATGCAAAGGAGCCGGCAAGATCCAAGCCGAAAAAGAAGAAAAAAACCTACAAGTCCAAGCCGCATAAAAAGAAAAAAGCGAAAAAGAAATACAAACCAAAAAAGAAATATACCAAGAAGCCAAAACCGACCAAAAAGGCCAGCTCTGGAGATTCACTTCTCCCGCTTGCTGTAGGTATCGGTGTAGGGCTTGCCGTTGGCGGTGCATTTAAAAAGAAGAAGCATCATCATCCCAAGCCCAACCCGGGTCATGGAAATTCATACGACAACTATTGAGCATTCCCGGTTGAAGGAACAAAGCCGGTAGGTAGGGCGTCGTTTTCTTGGCATACGTACTCAAAACTCAAAAGATTGGGTCATGGACACGCAAACCCTCAGCAGTTTACGAGTTCATGGCCTAAAGTTTTTTCATAACATTGCGGAAATAGTCTCGGATAGGCCCATAGGCAGCCATATCAATGTCTTCGCAGCGACCAAGCGCACTCTTGGCTTTTGCCCAGGCGTTGGACTGTAAAGCCACAATGAGTTCATCATGGGCAATTTTCAAAGCCTGAAAATCCTGGCTTGAGGAAACGTTCTCATCGCCCAGAAGCGCATAAATGGATTGTGGCGCGCTTTTGCCCTTCAAGGTGATCGTATCCAGTTCCAAAAACGCAAACCCCTGGGCCATGTTCTTCAGGCGCTCGCCGACAATTATTCCGCAACCATAGGTCTTCGTGACACTCTCAAGCCGTGACGCAACATTCACCACATCGCCAAGAATGGAATAGTCGAACCGCTGTGGAGAGCCGACATTGCCAACGCAACAAAAACCGGTGTTGATGCCAATGCCGATCCTGACAGGTTCATAAGTTTCCCCCCGCCCTTCGATCACACGTTTCCACTTCCTGTTCAGGGTTTCCATCCTGGACATCATGGAAAGTGCAGCCCGGCAGGCCTGTTGCGCATGTTCTTTGTCGTGCACAGGTGCATTCCAAAAAGCCATCACCGCATCACCCATGAATTTATCAATGGTTCCACGTTCCTCCAAAATGATATCCGCAAGTGGAGTGAATAGCCGGTTGATAAAGGCGATCAACTCCTCGGCCTCCAGCCTCTCGGAAATTCCGGAGAACGAACGCACATCGGAAAACAAAACGGTAACTTCCCGTGTCTCCCCGCCCAGCTTTAATTTCGTCGGATCCTTCGCCAGTTCTTCAACAAGCTGTGGCGCCACATAGTTGGAAAACGCTGCACGAACTCGGGTACGCTCCCGCTCAGACCGGATAAAACTCGTCAACGAACCGGCCATATAAACACCAACCAGTGCCAGAGAAGGATAGACGGCATCCAGCAGCACGCCCGCTTTCACATAGGAGAACCACGAAACGGCCACAACGAAACAAATGGCCAGGAAGCCAATTACCGCCGCAACCAGCGGACCCGTTGCCCCAATCAACCAGGCGAGGCCAATCCCAACCCCAACGAGAAACAAAAGCTCCATCCCCAAGGCATAGGCGGGTCTGATGGTATGTTTGCCGGAAAGCATCTGCTCAAGGGCCTGAGCATGCACCTCCACGCCCGGTATCGTGTTTGTTAAGGGCGTGGCACGCAAATCCAAAAGACCCGTCGCGCTGGCCCCAAGAAGCACATAGCGTCCACGAACAGAGGAAGGATCAAATGACGGTTCCAGAACTTGATACGCTGAGATATACCGTCGCGCATCAGACTTGGCGAAACGTAGCCACAACTCCCCCTTTTTGTTCGTTGGAAACAGATGCGTTCCAACTTTAACAGTCTCGATGCCGCTGCGTTGCCCAAATGCCCGCGCACCGCTTCCCCCTGAGCCACGATAGAGAATCGTCGACAAACCCTCGCCAGCTCTCAAAGCCTCAAGCGCAAGTGATGGATAGACATGGTCTCCAACCCGGATCAAAAGCGGGACCCGGCGCAAAACCTGGTCTTGGTCAGGAATCCAATTGACGGCGCCCAGTCCCTTGGCCGCTGAGTTTAAAACAGGAACACTAGCGATGCCGCCCTTGAAGCTGGGGACAAAGTCCTTCGGTGCATCGCCCATGGCCACAATTCCCGCTTTGGGTTCAGGTGGCAAAAGTGGAGTATCGTCGCTGGCGCTAAAGCCTAAAACACCCGGCCCATTTGACAATGCTTGGCTCAGTCTTTCATCGTTGGATGGCAGTCCAGCAGCCAGACGTTTGATCGTTTCAAAATTATCTTCACCTTCAAATGCCTGAGCAAATGCTTTCGGAGACATCCGGTCAGGCTCAGGCAGAATGATATCGAAAATTATAGCTTTTGCACCGGCCGTGTTTAGCTTTGAAACAATCTGCGCAAGAACGGAACGCGGCCAGGGCCACTGCCCCAGTCGTTCCAAAGAGGGCTCATCAATGGCCACAATACGCACGGGAAATTCAGGATCAGCCTCGCGCGGGGCCATGCGCAGATACTGGTCGAAAACATTCAGCCGCAACGCAGCAATAGGCGCAGGATCCAACAGCCGTAGGACAACCGCTAGAAACATTAAAACGGCCATGGGCAGAATATAAATTGACCGCTCGTTCAGATATTTCCCAATTGTCATGCAACACGGCCCTCAGCAGTTGGATTTGCTTGTCAGCACTTACTAGAAAGATTCATGAACTTATCAAGCTACCATAAACCTAACCGATCTGAATTCGAGCAAACACCGGACGTTGTCGCGCCCATGCTGCTTGGAGCGCTGATACTCTGCAAAAGCGAAAATGGCGAACACACAGGAGGCCTTGTCATTGAAACAGAAGCCTACATGGCTGAGGGCGACCCGGCGGCGCATCATTTTAAGCGCGGTCGAACCAAAGCAACGGCTGCAAAGTTCATGAAGGCAGGAACCATCTATATTCATCGCATACACCGACACTTCTGCATGGACATCGTCTCCCAGGATCTGGGCGTGCCAAGCTCCATTCTCATTCGATCCTTAGAACCCACCCATGGTATAAGGGAAATGAAACACCGGCGTAATACAGATGAGATTAAAAACCTGACCAGTGGGCCAGGTAAGCTTTGTCAGGCATTGGGGATTGATAGCCGCCTCAACGGCCAGGACATATTGGACCCAGCCTGTGAGCTTGAAATCCTGCTCCCCAATGCCCCTGTTCACGCCAGCGCCATAGTCCAATCCCAACGTGTTGGTGTATCGAGTGGAACCGACTTGGAGCTGCGTTTCTTCTTGAAGAAAAACCCTTATGTCTCAGGGCCAAAGAAGCAAGACTGAAAGCGCGCGCTTAAAAATCTGCTCACCCTTCACCCTTGCCAACCAACGCTTCATATTCTTCGAATGAAATGAGCCCACCATTTGCGGAGGCTTTGCCCTGGTCGCGTTTTGGTAACGCTTCTTGCACGATGTCCACACGCTTCCAGGCAGGGTCAGGCGTTGCCACACCCTCTTTGGGGACATACTTTGACTGGTCAACTTTGATATGAGGGTGAACATAGCGGGGACAGTTGATCCAGATGTCTTCTATGGATACCGCAACGAGAAACTGAGCTTCGGGAAACTCGCTCATCAACGGATCATCAAAACGAATTTCCGCCGTACCATGAACCCGTAGCCTGTGTGGTTTGACAAAATCAATAAACAGCAGCCCGACCTTGGGCGCGTTTAGCAGGTTTCCCATTGAGTAGTGCATGCCGTTGCCATCATAGCTTGGAAACACAAGCGTTGTTGGATCGAGAACACGAACAAACCCATGCGCACCACCTTTATAGGACACAGTAGGACGCCCGTTGATGTCGACCGTCGTCAAGAAAAACATGTCGCGGTTCCCAATGAATTCACTCTCTTCAGGTGACAGCTCAAAATGGCGTAAACCATTTTCCATCAGGTCGGCCATTCGCTGTGAATCAAACTTGCTTTGGAGCTCACGGTGTTGTTCAGAATAGAGTTTGCTCATGTTTTTTCCTCTCAATTTCGCCGATCATGTTGCAGACAAATACACTGTCAATCAAGACGGGGCACTGCCAAATCGGCCCGTTCCACCCTGAAGGCATGATATTGCTGCCAGACAAACACCACAATAAACATAATCGTCATTAACAGAACGATCGTCGGCGCCGGGGCACTGTCGATATAAAAACTGGCGTAAGTGCCAAGAAAGGAGGAGCTAACAGCAATCACAACTGAGCATAACAGCATCGTTCCAAAACGCCGGGTAAGTAAAAAAGCAATGGCACCCGGTGCAACCAGCATGGCGATTGCTAAAATTATTCCCACCGCCTTGAGCGCACTGACAATCGTGAGCGACAAGACAGCAAGAAGCCCGTAATGCAGCACGCGCGTCCGCAGGCCGATCGCTCGGGCGTGCTGTGGGTCGAACACAAACAGCATCAGGTCACGACGCGCCAAAATAAGCAGAACTGTGCACGCAGACGCAAGAATAGTGCTTTCCAGAACATCACCCCAACTGATGCCGAGCATGTTGCCAAATAGGATGTGATTGAGATGGATTTCCGTGTGAATGCTCACGTATAAAACAATACCCAATCCAAACATCCCGGAAAACACAACCCCCATTACGGTATCTTCCTTGATGCGGCTGTTTTCCTTTAAATACCCAACGGCAGTGGCGCAAAACATACCGGCAGCAAAGGCACCGATAGCCAGAGGCATTCCCACAATGTAGGCGAGAACAATACCAGGAAGCACCGCATGGGAAATAGCATCTCCCATCAAGGACCAGCCCTTGAGCACCAGAAAACATGATAAAAGCGCCATTGGAATCGCAACCACAATGGCAATGGCGAAAGCCTGCTGCATGAAGGTAAACTGGAACGGTAACAGGGCCTGTTCAACAAATGGCATCATGAGCTTGTACCCAAAACGGCTCGTGCCTTCCAGCGTGCAGCCAGCAATCCGTGTTTGGGTGCGAAGATGAACGCCAAGAGAAAAATAAGCGTTTGCAGAACAACAATGACCCCGCCCGTCGCGCCATCAAGAAAATAACTGATGTAGGCGCCAAAAAAACTGGTGCCGGCACCAATGGAGACGCTGATCAGGATCAATCTTGGAAATCGGTCCGTGAGAAGATATGCCGTAGCCCCGGGTGTTACCACCATGGCAATGACCAAAAACGCCCCCACGGTTTGTAACGCGGCCACCGTCGAGGCGCTTAAAAGTGTAAAAAATAAAATCTTGAGAGCATATGGGTTCAGCCCGATGGTCCGCGCGTGATTTTCATCGAAAAACACAACCATAAGGTCCTTCCATTTGAGCGACAGGATCAGCAGCGTAACCCCGCCGATTATGGCAAGCTGAAGTGTATCCCAAGGTGTGATGGCAAGCACGTTGCCCAGGACGATGGTTTGAATGTTCACAGAAGTTGGAGAAAGCGAGATCATGAACAGGCCAAGCCCGAAAAAGGATGTGAATATCAGCCCTATAATCGCATCTTCCTTCAGCTTGGTCCGCTGATTTAAGAATAACATGGCTCCGGCCGCCAACCCTCCCGCAAGGAATGCACCAAGGGAAAAAGGTAAGCCCAGCATATAGGCGCCCGCCACCCCGGGCACGATGGAATGGGAGAGTGCATCTCCGATCAAGGACCATCCCTTGAGCATCAAGTAGCACGACAAGAAAGCACAAATGCCGCCCACCAGTGCGCTGATCCACATGGCATTGAGCATATAACCGTAGCCAAACGGTTCCATTAGGATACTCATGTCAGTTCACTCATGATTTATCATCTCCTGACACGTCCCTCTTAGTGGCAGCGGGAAGCTTTTTCTGCCCTTTTTCCCCATAGACGACAAACGGCCGCTCATCGTCTGTCAGCACTGTGATCTCACGCGCATCGTCATCAGCGTGTAGGTCTTTGCCACCCAGCGTGAAGTGACGAAGAACACCGCCAAAAGCTTTTTCCAGGTTATCCTGTGTGAAGACTTCGCTCGTGGCCCCGGCCGCCAGAAGCCTGCGGTTGACCAGTATGGCCCTGTCACAAAACTCCGGCACACTCCCCAAGTTGTGCGTAGAAACAAGCATCACCCGTCCTTCACTGCGCAAGTCTTGCAGCAAAGATATGATCTGCTCCTCGGTCTTGACATCGACACCGGTGAACGGCTCATCCAGAAGAATAAGCTGCCCTTCCTGTGCCAGCGCACGCGCAAGAAAAACACGCTTCTTCTGCCCGCCGGAAAGCTCTCCGATCTGGCGTTTTCGATAATCACTCATGCTGACCCGCTCCAAAGCTTCGGCAACCAGTTCATGGTCGCGTGCCGTGGGAATGCGCAGCCAGTTCATGTGTCCATAGCGACCCATCAAGACGACGTCTTCCACAAGAACAGGAAAATTCCAATCCACTTCTTCGCTTTGGGGAACATAGGCCACCAGGTTTTTCTTCAAGGCTTGAGCACCTGCCATACCCAAAATCGTAACATTTCCTTTGGCAAGTGAAACAAAACCCATAATGGCTTTAAACAAGGTAGACTTGCCGCTTCCGTTGACTCCGACAAGCGCAGTGATCGTGCCTTTTGGAATTGTAAAAGAGATATCTACAAGGGCCGTATGCCCATTGCGATACGTGACCGTAACATCTTCAACGCTCAGACCTTCTGTCGTTTTCTGATCAGATGAGAAAGCCTTATTCTGCTGTTCAATGAGGGTCATTTATTCGATCCCTCCGCAACAGCCACCTTGAGGCCGTTGACAATGGTCAAAGATGTAACACGTAACAGGTCAAGATAGGTTGGAACGGGCCCATCTGGCTTGCTCAAGGAGTCCACGTACAAAACGCCGCCATAACGTGCTCCGGTTTCTCGGGCCACTTGCTTGGCAGGATTGGCTGAAACCGTGCTTTCACTGAACACAACCGGAATATTGTATTTTCGGATCGCATCAATAACCTTGCGTACTTGTTGCGGCGTGCCTTGTTGATCGGCATTGATCGGCCAAAGGTACAATTCCTTCAACCCGAAATCCCGAATGAGATAACTGAAAGCCCCCTCGCTGGTTACGAGCCAGCGCCGGTTTTCAGGAATGGCGGCAAGTGCCTGACGGATTGGAGCGGCGACCGCATTTATCTTTAAAGCATAAGCCGCAGCGTTCTTCTTGTAGGTCTCAGCATTGTCAGGATCATATTTGACTAGGGCATTGCGGATATTCTCAACATAGATCAACGCATCGCTGGGCGACATCCACGCATGGGGGTTTGGTTTCCCCACATACGGTCCTTTCGTGATACCCATGGGTTCAATACCCTCCGTTAAAATAACGGAGGGAACATTGGAAAGGTTCGCAAGAAATCTCTCAAACCACAGCTCAAGGTTCATCCCGTTCCACAAGATAAGGTCAGCATCTTGGGCGCGTAAAATGTCACGTGGTGTGGGTTGGTAGTTATGAATTTCCGAGCCGGGCTTAGTGATGGATTGAACCACTGCAGCATCACCGGCAACATTGGCGGCCATATCTGCGATGACAGTGAACGTCGTCACAACCTTGAATTTGTTGGCAGCCATTACCGGTCCGATGTTCCACATCATCAAAATGGCTGAAATTGCCAAAACCCGCCTAACGCATAAGCACATATAAACTCCTGAAATTGAACGAGCTTAGCCGCTGGAAATAAACGATCCAGCAGGAAAGGCCAAAACTTTGATCTCTAAAGTAGCTGTTTTCTATCAACTTTATATTATGCAATTGCATCTTATTTGCAAGTAGCGCTAATTTTCAGGGCGTGAAAATGAGGTAAATCAAAATACGAGAAAATAGCATCCCCTACCGTAATCTGCGCACTTTCAGTTGCAGTTGTTTATCATTACGGATAAGTTTCAAGTATGAGCAAGAGCCAAAAACAACAGGATATGGCCCAGGTATTGCGAGATGCCGGTATACGATTAACGCGCCCGCGTCGGATCATTCTGGATATTCTTGCTCAGAAAGGAAAACAGCATCCCGACGCAATGGATATCTTCCGCCGTGCCGTTCAAGAGGACGATCGCATATCGCTGCCAACGGTCTATCGAACGCTTAAAATGCTTGAGCAACGGGGTTTGATACAACGCCATGCCTTCTCCGACGGTCGCTCAAGATATGAACGCGCCGACCAGCCTCATCATGATCATCTAATCGATGTCGATACAAAT